>CP126168.1:330277-660555 GCA_032881465.1 Parvibaculaceae bacterium PLY_AMNH_Bact1 | reverse complement strand
GCAAACTCTGTGGGCGACAAACGGACACGGCACCTTTCAGGATCAATGGAAGTTCGATGTTGGGGTCGTTGGTCCGGCTGCTGGTGGAGAATTTGTTCAAAACAACTGGCACAAGCTGATCGGCGCTGAGGAATCCGATGGGTGGGACAATCAGTTACGGAATGAACCCGGGCTTAATGTGACCTTTGAACGGGCTTGGAATAGCCCTGACCTTTCGCCGTCTGAGCTCGGCGGTCTGCAGATTGACGGCATCCCTTACGTTGTTGCTGCTCTCGGCAATGTTCAGACTTATGCCGGTGGTGGCGGCATCATTCGCATCGGACCAGACCTGCCTGACGATTTTGGCCCAGCCCGTATCTATCCGGGCGTTGGTGGGTCTGAACAGTTCAGGCCATCAGACGGTGAAATTAACTGGTACCTTTTTGCAGGGGCTGAAGGTCGCGTTGTTGGCCGTGACATGTTTTTGGATGGAAACCTTTTCCGCAGCAGTCACAGCGTTGATAAAAAGTATTTTGTCACCGATCTGCGGCTTGGAGCTGTTGCGATCTGGGGCCGCACCCGTTTGAGCTTTACCCATGTTTATCGAACGAAGGAATATTCCCAGCAACCTAAGCCTGATCAGTTTGGTTCGCTGACCCTCGGCTTCGCCTTTTAAAAAATCAGACGATTTGCCCTTGTCAACAGGTAAGCGCCAGTCGACACTCCTTGCCGCATTGCATTCTGCAGACTGACTGAGGAAATTCGTGCCCGAAAATCAGGAAAACCTTACGGTTCGTACCGTGCTGCAAATTGCGGAGGGGACCTCGCATGAAATTGGCGACAAATTTCACACCGCCCTGACAGAGACCCTTAATCGGGTCATGAATGTGTCGCTCGTTCTCATCACACGCGGTGAAGGGTACCCATCGCACTCTGCGCAAACTCTTTTCTGCTGGCGAGAAGGCGCACCGGCTGAGAATTTTTCTTACGAACTAGAAGGTACGCCGTGCGCGCTTGTTTATGGCGGTGACCGAATTGTAATTCCATGCGAACTTGGGCTGCGCTATCCAAAAGAAGAAGGATTTGAGGGTTATTGCGGTGTGCCCTTGCTCAATCGCCATCAATCAGTCGTCGGTCATTTTGCGGTACTGTCCAAAGACCCATTTGAAGACGTTGAGCTTTGCCAAATAATCATGCGGATTTTCGGCAACAGGGTTGAAGCCGAACTACAGCGGGCCTCTGCTGACAGAGATCGAGATGCGTTGATTCAATCCCTATTGCATGTTCGGGATCGGCTCGAGCGACAGCGGGAAGCCTCACGTGCAGCGAATAACTTCAAGTCCGATCTGGTGGCCATAACTGTGCATGACCTGCGAAACCCTCTAACAGCAATCATGAGCCGCGCAGAGCTGATTGCAACATACCTTGGCGATGAAATAGATCTACCTGCGGAAACACGCGTAGAAAAGGCAACCAAGAGCGCGGATGAGATTATAAATACAAGCGAGCGTATGGAGAAAATGATCTCAGATGTACTGTACAGCTCACGAACTGATGCGACTGACCTTTCATACGCGCCGGCACAATTCGATCTTTCCAAAATGCTGGCCACGGTAGCAGCGCTCAACGATGACGTCGCGACCAGGAAGTCAATTTACATTCACCGGGATTTTTCCCAGGGGCTCAATATTTTTGGGGATGAAGACCGGCTGATCGAGGCCGTCGATAATCTGCTCGGCAACGCCATCAAGTTTTCATCTGAGGGAACTGCGGTGACATTGATGGCCACAAAGACCGATGACGCCATCACCATATCGGTTCAGGACGAGGGTGTGGGCATTTCGGCCGACGAGATTGAGTTAATTTTCGAGCGATTTCAGAATACCTCCTCAAAACCAACCGGTGGCGAAACATCTTTCGGATTAGGCTTATGGATTGTGAAATCCATTGCCAGCCGTCACGGGGGGTTTGTGTCAGCTCACAGTGATGGTCCAGGGCAAGGCGCCTGTTTTGTCATTACCTTGCCTAACGCACCAGATCTGGCAGAACAAAAAGAATAGAACCAACATGCCGCCGGCGAATTGGATTTAGCAAACGGGGAATTATATTGACGAACTTGTCCATCGGCCAAGCCATCGCCTTCTGGGCGAAAAAAGATGCAAACGCACCTGCCATTACTCATGAAGGGCGCACCGTCAGCCGGGCTGAATTTGACGCACGCACGAACAAGCTGGCTCGCGCCTATGAAGCGCTGGGCGTTGTCGAGGGTGACTTGGTAACAATTGGACTCCCCAACGGCATTGAGTTCTATGAGGCAGCCTTTGCGGTATGGAAGTTGGGCGCGACCCCCCAACCTGTCTCCGCAAAACTACCCCATTTTGAGCGTCAAGCCATTATTGAAGTGGCTAACTCAAAACTCGTCATCGGTGCTGAGCCTGGTGCCCATGGCAACGTTACTTGTCTTGCAGCGGGATTTGCCCCGGAGGCTTCTCTCTCAGACGCGCCGCTTCCGATAAAAACCTCAAAGCACTGGAAAGCCCCGACGTCTGGTGGCAGCACGGGGCGTCCGAAGATCATCGTCGCGGCAGAACCGGGCGTTTTCGACCCGGAAGAAGCACCGCTTGGCATGGATGTGGACAAAGCACAGCTGGTGCCCGGCCCACTCTATCACAATGCGCCCTTCAGTTTCTCCTGCCGGGCGCTCATCTGCGGCAATCACATCATCATCATGACACGGTTTGATGCGGAGGAGACATTACGTCTTCTGGAGGAACATCGCGTCGACTGGGTGATGATGGTGCCGACCATGATGCAACGTATCTGGCGCCTGCCTGAAGAGGTGCGGACAAAATACGATCTCTCCGCACTGCGCATGGTGCTGCACTTGGCAGCCCCATGTCCTGCCTGGCTCAAGGAAGAGTGGATCAACTGGCTGGGCGGAGAGCGTATTCACGAACTCTATGCGGGAACGGAGGCACAGAGCGTCACTTGGATCACCGGCACCGAGTGGATGGAGCACAAAGGCTCTGTCGGACGTCCTATGGCTGGTGGCCAAATGAAAATTCTGGACGAGAACCGCAATGAGCTGCCCGCTGGTGAAGTGGGTGAAGTTTTTATGCGCCCGGACAAGGGACAGGGCACGACCTATCACTATCTGGGGGCTGAACCCAAAGCCATTGAAGGCGGATGGGAAAGCCTCGGCGACATGGGCTCCATGGATAAGGATGGATTTCTCTATCTCGCTGACCGGCAGACAGACATGATCCTGTCAGGCGGTGCCAATCTCTACCCAGCGGAAATTGAGGCGGCCATTGATGCTTTTCCCGGCGTACGCTCCAGCGCTGTGATCGGCCTGCCCGATGACGATATGGGGAACCTCGCCCACGGCATTATTGATGCGCCGGATGGGATTGATGTTGACGCGCTCACGGCCCACCTCTCCGAGACGCTGTCGCGCTACAAGATCCCACGAACATTTGAATTTGTTGCTGCGCCTGTGCGTGATGATGCTGGTAAGGTTCGGCGGTCGCAACTTCGCGCTGAACGCATCGCCGAGAAACAATAACCGACAGATCAGGACGGCTTCATGACTTCATTGATTTCGCCAGACAATATCTACGCCCTACTCACGGTCTTCCTGGGGCTTGCTGCCTTCGGCTTCTGGTCGGAACGCACTAAGATCGGACAAACACTGTCGGGGGTGATCTTGGTCATCCTGGCAGGTTTGGCACTGGCCAATTTCAGGATCATCCCCTTCTCGGCACCGTTCTATGATCTGGTCTGGGGATATGCTGTGTCACTGGCGATCCCGCTTCTTCTCTTCCGGGCAGACTTCAAGAAAATTCTGCCTGCGACAGGGCCGATGCTCATCAGCTTCGTGATTGCGGCCGTTGGCACGGTTCTGGGTGTTTTTGTCGGCGCTTCGCTCATTGATATGGGCGGTAGCGGCGCCAACATTGCCGGAACCATCGGCGCCAGCTGGATTGGTGGATCGATGAACTTCGCGGCGACGTCACAAGCGCTCGGCATGAGTGATGGCAGCCTACTCAGCGCCATGGCTGCCGCTGACAGTGTGGGCGGGACACTCTTTCTGATGGTACTGGTGCTTCTTCCCGCCTCGCTCGCCATCCGTCGTTTGTTTCCGTCTAAAATCATGGAAGAGACGGCGAGTGTTGAGGGTGGCGCTGTCGACCATGGGTCAAAAGACCTCAACATGGTGCACATTGCTCTCTTCCTATCGGGCGCCGCGCTCTGCTGTTTCCTTGGGTATGGCACCGCCGCACTCATTGGTGGCTGGGGCGCAGAACAGGGCATCGGTTGGCTCGCGGATTTCAGCCGGTATGGAGTGCTCTTTGTCACCATCTATGCACTGCTGGTGGCAAATCTGCTTTCCTCCAAAATCGAGCCTATGAGCGGAGACTTCCCGCTCGGCATGTTGTTCATGTATGTGTTTTTTGGCGTGATGGGCGCAGGTGCAGACGTTATGGCCATGATTGACCGAGCCCTCCCGATTTTCGGCTTTGTGGGCATCATGGCAAGTGTTCATCTTCTTGTCGTACTGACTGCCACGAAACTTTTCAAGATTGATCTGGCTGAAGCGTTGATCGCGTCGAATGCGGTGGCCCTTGGGCCAGCACCAGCGGCAGCCCAAGCTGCGGCGCAAGGATGGAAGCCGCTTGTTACACCAGGTGTGATGTTGGGCGTTCTCGGCTATGCCATCGCCAACTTTTTCGGTGTCGCCATGGCAGGCTGGCTCTCCTAAGCCAGCCTCTCAATAGCAACATCCGCTCCGGCTAAGTCCAGCGATCCCAGAACAAGGTCGCCAGAGACACAATCAGCGATCGACACCGTTTGCGGATTGTAATTGACGAAAACCCGATAACTCCCTCTTGTCCGCGTCCGCACACCAAACGGCAAATCAAGGGTCGGAAGCCCCGCAGCAGCAGCACGGACATCCAGGAAATCTTTGAGCAAAGCGTCGTCCGGCCAGCCTGCAATGTAGTAGGCGTTCATCTTTCGCGTAATCGCAGGGTGCCCATCAGATGTATGCGCGACCGTCTCCGCATCACCTTCCACATATTCGCGCCACCGATCAAAGGTGTAGAGCTTGGATCTGTAGTCGACGTCGACGGCAGCAAACTCCCTGAAACTCTCCGCACGCGTTACTTTGACCCCCAGCAATTCACTCAAGGGTCCTGGCGCCAGGTTAGCCGGGATTTCATGCGAGACCGTCCGGCTTCCAGACCGGGGCAAAACAATCAAGTCGCCGTCGAAAGCCGTCAGTCGCGCGGTAAGTGCGTCGCTTACATGGATCTGGCTCGGAAGCACCACCATCTTGTATCCGTCCAGCGCCCCATCGGGAGAGATGAAATCAACGTTCAACCCTTTCTCTCGCAGCGCGCGGTAGATCGACAGCGTCTGAACGATGTAGCTGAAATTCTGTCCCTGCGGTTGTGTCAACAAAGCCCAATGACTGTCATAGGAGTAGACGATCGCCACATCTGCCTGGGATGCCGGCTCGATATCTCCGAGCTGCTTCAACTCTGATCCTAATTGAGTAACCTCGTGCAATGCCCGGTCCGGCTCCCCATCGGGTCGGTTGAGCCCGGCATGGAACTGTTCCTGCGCAAAGGGGGCCTGGCGCCAACGAAAGTAGGACACAAGCTCCGCGCCATGAGCGAAGGCTTCCCATCCCCAGAGCCTTTGCATCCCTGGCAGATGATCCGGGTTATAGGGTGCCCAGTTCACCGGTCCTGGTTGCTGCTCCATGATCCAGAAGCGCCCCCGGCCACAAGCGCGGTAAAGATCATGATGATAAGCCTGAATATCCGGGTCGCCCGTTCTGACAAAATGCTCCTTATTCTCATGGACAAAAGGCATGACATCCAGCGAACCAATCGGATAGCTGTCCCAGCTCGCAACATCGAGATCTTCACTGACCGAGAAATGGTCATACTCGGTCACGAAGGTCATAAAGTTGTGCACCAGATCACGACCGGGAGAGAGCTCACGCAGAATATCTGTCTGAACCTTGTTGAAGGCTTTTACCTCATCTGAAGCGAAGCGCCGATAGTCCCACCGGTGTGCCGGGTTGGTCTCCGTTACGGCCTGGTTCGGCAGCTCAATCTCATCAAAACTGAGATACTCCATGCTCCAGAACACATTGCCCCAAGCTTCGTTGAGGGCGCCAATGGTGCCGTAGCGGTTCGCCAGCCAAGTCTGGAAATTCGCTTTCGCCGCCGGCGTGTAGGAATGGGTGGTGTTGTGACAGCCATACTCGTTATCGGTTTGCCAGGCGACAACGGCTGGATGATCGCCAAACCGCTCTGCCATGGCGCGGGTGATGCGGGCGCATTCCCGCCGGTAGCCCATATGCGAAAAACAATAGTGCCGCCGGGAACCAAACCCGCGGGTGCGGCCTTGCCGACTGATCGGCAGCATATCTGGCATTTTATCAACGAGCCACTTGGGAGGCGTTGCTGTCGGCGTCCCCAGAATGAGCTTCAAACCCGCGTCACCTAAGGTTTTGATTGCTTGAGCGAGCCAATCGAAATCATATGTTCCAGGCTCAGGCTCGAAACGGGACCAGGCAAACTCCCCAACGCGCACATGGGTAATGCCTGCCTTCACCATGTCGGCCGCATCCTGCTCCCACATGACCTCAGGCCAATGTTCTGGATAGTAACAAACACCCAGCTCTGGTTGCCGCCCCATGGAACGCGCCTCCCCATGTTTTTTTGAGTTGGCAGCTTTTACCAAATTGACCCGCGCTGCAAGTTGCCCGAAGCTTAGCTCCGTTCAATTCGGAGTTTAAGATGACCAAAGTTTGTTTGATCGGCGCTGGCAGCACCGTCTTTATGAAAAATATTGTTGGCGATGTTCTGCTGAACGACATGTTCGCGGACTGTACGATCGCACTTCACGATATTGATCCTGAGCGGCTGGCAACCTCCTGCATGGTTGCGAAGAAGATCGCATCCTCGCTTAATGTCAACCCGACCATCATCGCTACGGAAGACCGGGTTGAGGCACTGCGAGATGCCGAATTCGTGATCCTGATGATCCAGGTAGGCGGCTTTGAGCCCTGCACAGTCACCGATTTCGAAATTCCAAAGAAGTATGGCCTCCGTCAGACCATCGCCGACACGCTAGGTGTCGGGGGGATTATGAGGGGCCTGCGCACGGTACCTGTGCTCCTCGACATTGCAGAAGACATGCGTCAACACTGCCCCAACGCGCTCATGCTGCAATATGTGAACCCCATGGCGATCAATTGCTGGGCTCTTGCACAGCTTGCGCCCGACATCCGCCAAGTTGGTCTTTGTCATTCTGTGCAGGGAACCGCCTATGAGCTTGCGCAGGACCTGGGTGAAGACTTCAAGTCCATCCAGTATCAGTGTGCCGGTATCAACCATATGTCCTTCTATCTTACTTTTGAGAAGCGACATGAAGACGGACGGATTGAAGACCTCTATCCACGTCTTAAGGAAATAACCGCTGCAGGTGCAGAACCTGCAGCGAATAAGGTGCGCTATGAGATGTTGAAGCGGACCGGCTATTTCGTCACGGAGTCCAGTGAGCATTTTGCTGAATACGTCCCCTGGTTTATCAAGCGTGACCGCCCCGATTTGATCGGTCAGTTCAACGTGCCGCTGGATGAGTATATCCGTCGATGTGAAAAACAAATCGCGGGGTGGCGGGCTCAGGAAAAGGAGCTCGCAGACGCCAATAAGCTGGACATCAGCTATTCGGGTGAATATGCGGCGCGCATTATGCGTGCAGTGAAAACCGGACGCCCTACCGTGATCAATGGCAATGTGCCCAACAATGGCTTGATCGACAATTTGCCTGACGCCGTTTCAGTGGAGGTGCCATGCCTGATAGATCATCGCGGTGTCACGCCCACGCGGGTGGGTGCGCTTCCACCACATCTTGCGGCGATGATGCAGAGCAACGTGAATGTGCAGTCATTGGCAGTTGAGGCTTTGGTAACAGGCAAACGGGAACACGTGTATCACGCAGCCATGATGGACCCGCATACGGCGGCAGAATTGTCGTTGGATCAGATATGGGCTCTGACAGACGATCTGATTGAAGCCCATGGCGATTGGCTACCGGCCTTCCATTGAAGAAGTTTTAGAGCTCAACCGCCCAGGCTGCTGGACACTCGTTCGAGACAGCCTGCCACCAGGTGGCCCGCTCATGTTCAGCGACAAGAGCAACAATGCATCCGCCAAATCCGGCGCCTGTTAGTCTCGCCCCGAGCGCACCTGCATCCCGTGCCGCCGCAACCAGCCTGTCGAGACTCCCGGTAGAGACTTCAAAATCTGTCCGCAAAGACTCGTGGCTGTCATTCATCAGGTCACCCAAAAGCGACATGTCTCCCGCCCGAAGCGCTTCTGTTGCTGTCAAGGTGCGGGCCTGTTCTGAGAGGACATGGCGCACGCGCCGCGCGACAAGCGGGTCGTTCAACGTCTCAGCAACATCTACTCGTTGTGACTTTAACGGTTTCGGCCCTAACTCCTCCGCTGCGTGATCCAAAGCTGCGCGGCGTTCATTGTAGGCACCATCGGTCAGCTGCCTTGCCTCTCCGCAATGAATGACCGCAATCGTCCAACCTGCGGGTACCGCAACCTGATCCCATTCAAGAGTTTCGCAATTGAGCGCAAGCGCGTGGCCCTGACTGCCGACCGATACGGCCATCTGATCCATGATCCCGCATTTGACACCGCAAAACTCGTTTTCAGCCCTTTGCGCCAAAAGCGCGATGTCTGTACCCGACCGACCTTGACCACTAAATGCGAACAGCGCTTTTAGGGTTGCCACTTCCAGCGCTGCCGAGGACGATACGCCCGCGCCCGCAGGCAGGTCCGCCTCAATCATTAGGTTCATCGGCGGGATGGTTGCTCCCGCTTTTTTCGCCATCACCAGCGGCCCGGCCACATAGTCCGCCCAATGGTCTTTCCGTCCTTCACGCAGATTGATTTCAATCTTGGTCTCTTCAGCTGTGCTAAAGGCATGAATGCCGGACACTGCTGGTCCCACCGTCACTGTTATGCCCTTGGTGAGCGGCATAGGAAGAACATTCCCACCAATGAGATCTGTATACTCGCCGATGAGATTGACTCGACCGGGCGCAAAGCAGGTTGCGCCGGCTTTCTGGCCGAATACCTCTTCATGACTCGTCATGCATCTATATCCACTTTACGAAGCGCTTCAGCCGCCGCTGGAGGTGGGACATCCACCAGGAAGACACCACTTACCTGCTCCACACTCGCGAGAAACTTCAGTTTGTCTTCTGCCCGACGGATCGGCCAAATCTGCAAGGTAAAATGATAGCTGTCTTCGTAGCCGGCGGGCGAAACCTGCGCAGACAGGACATAGGGCATAGGTTTTCCAAACAAGCCATCCAAGCGCTGGAGTACCCGCTTCAGCTGATGAGCCATATCGTGGCGCTCATCTCTGCTCAGATCCCAAGGACCCGGCGTCCGCCGATGCGGCGCCACCCAGCATTCATAGGGGTATCGCGCAATATCAGGCACGAAAGCCATTGCATGATCAGATTTATCGAGAACCAGTCGCGATGGGGTTCGCTCAAGGATGCTTTTGACAATCGGGGCAGACGTTTGCGCCTCCGCACTTTTCATCAGAAGGTCGGGCACGAAGTCAAAGCCATAAATCTGGCCGTGGGGGTGATGAAGCGTGACGCCAATCTCTTCGCCGCGGCTTTCGTAAGGTAAGACACAGGCCAACCCATGTTCGTCCATCATCTGTCTGGCTTGCCGTGCCCACAACTCAAACAGGAGCTCAATGCGCTCGACTGACTGTCCGCCGAGAGATCCGCCATGGTCGGCAGAAAAAACAACGACCTCGCAGCGACCAATAGCGGGTTCATCACCGCCAGCAAGCTCAGCACCGCCCGCATCCAAACGAAACGCTGGAAAACGGTTTTCAAAAACCGCCATCTCAAAGTCGTCAGCCGGTATTTCAGTCAGGCCTTCGCTCTTTGCAGGACATAACGGACAAGAGGCGGCATCTGGGAAGAAGGTACGGCCCTGCCTGGCGCCTGCATAGCTCACCCATTCATGGCGGAGTGAATGCCAGCGCTTATACGGTAGAGCCGATGCCTCAAGGGGTGGAAGGTCGGCAACGATTGGCCGCTCATGTTTCTCCCATCCGTAAAAAGTCAGGTCCCGCCCGTCTGATTTTTGAACCGTGCGCGTATGGACCTTTCGCGTCATGCGCCACCGCCGTCAACATTGAGCTTTTGCCCATTGCAATAGGGGTTGGCATTGCTGACGAAAAACAGAACTGCAGCGGCAACATCGTCGGGCACCGAGACACGCCCGAAAGGAGAGCTGGCATCCAGATCGTGGATGTCGGCGCCGGAGCGAGCTTTGACCAGGCGTGTACCCATCTCTGTCACAGTTAGACTCGGAGAAACAATATTGGTGCGAATACCATGTTTGCGCTCTTCCTTCGCAAGTGTCAGCGCGAGCGCTTCCATCGCCGCTTTGCCCATATTGTAGGGCGCGCCATTGGGGCCATTGGATAGCGTGGCGACGCTTGAAATCATTACAATATCCCCCCGCTCTTCTTCGCGCATAGCAGGAAGCACGAGCTGCGACAAACGATGTGGCGCCAAGGCGTGTACGCGAACAACACGTTCCAGTTCTGCCGGGTCCGTATCTGCAACGGTCTGTCCACGGCTGGCAATACCTGCATTGTTAATGAGGATGCCGATTGACCCGAAGTCCTTCAGGACAGCGGCGACAAGGCCAGCCGCTTGATCACCATCATCGACAGAAGCGGAGTAGATCTCCGCCCGGCGCCCAAGCTTCCTAATTTCTGCTGCAACTTCCTCGGCGGCTTTGTCGTCCCGCCGATAGTTGATGGCGACATCAGCACCGGCCTTTGCCAAAGTGAGTGCGATGGCCCGACCGATACCCCGCGATCCACCGGTGACAAGAGCCACTCTTCCGTTCAACGACATTTCCATTCAATCTCTCCCCACACTCAATGTTGACGACTATGTGCCGGCCTGGTCCAACTGCTCAAGCTTTTTGCCAATTGCTGCAATGATACCTGCATGACCTTGGCTTCTGATGATGCCAAGAAACTCAGCTCTGCGTCTGGCCACTTCGCTCACTTTTGCATCTGCGACAATGTCCACGATTGCCCAGCCGCGATTGACCTGCGACAGCCGGTAGTCCACCCGAATACTTTCGCCATTCTGCGTTGAAAGTGTTTGCACAATTTTTGTGCCGCGGGGACCTTCAATTGTAGCCAGAATTTCTGTAGGCGCGTTTGTTTCAAGCTCCAGGCGACTTGCGATGGTTGCCGCCAGAAACTCCGTCATAATATCAGCGAAATCCGCTTTTTCGTTTTCCGACCACACCCGCCAAACAACACGTCCAACGATTGCGGCCGACATGGCGCGCATATCGAACACATCGCCCACAACCGGAACGAGATGAGCAAGCTGCGCACGATAGAGCTCATCTGTTTCCAGCGCTCGAGCACTTTCAACTTTTTCGATGAACTGAAGAATCACTGTCTGCGGAGCAATCTGCGCGCGCTCTGGAACAGTTGAGACGTCCCCTGCGAATGAAGGTGCGAATGCACCTGCGATGCCCAGAAACAGGGCTCCGATGGCAAAAACTCTCACAACACCTCCCACAGCAAACCATTTGCGACGGAAGCCGATTTGGCCCCGGCTGACAGATGGGCCATTATACAGGTCAGGGGAGGGCCCCGTCCCGGCTCTTATCACGCGGCGACCAACCGCCCACACGGTCAAGGTTTTACGTTGAGTATTGCTCAGGTTCTTCGAGACTTTCTGACTGATACGGCGACCTTTTCAGCCAGATACGGATGGTTCACCCTTTGCACCGCATTGGTATTCGCAGCAGCGAGTCTGCTGTTCGTTGTGACGAGCCTTCAGTTCAACTCCGACAAAGAAAGTCTCGTCGCGGAAACAGCGCCATTTAAGCACCGCAACGCAGCCTTTGATCACGCCTTTCCGCAATTCCTGAACTCTTTAATCATCGTGATCGACACACCTGACAGCACGCAAGCACAGGACCTGGCTGAGCTGATCACCATGAGGCTCAAAGCAACACCAGACAAATATCAAAACATCTATTTCGCCGAAGGTGATCCCTTCTTTCGAAAAAACGGCCTGCTGTACCTAAGCCCGGAGGAGCTCGAAGAGCGCGTTGATCTTCTCGCAAATGCTGAGCCCGGCTTGGCGGCCATTGCCGCAAACCCGACGCTTGAAGGAATATTTGATCTTCTAGATCTGGGAATGAATGCACGCGCAACAGGCGAAACGCTCCCTCCCAGTTTCGAGCAGCTAACCTCGGACCTCGCAGCCATTGCGCAATCCCTGAACGAAGGACGCCAAAGCGATCACTTTGGCGGGTTTATGGAAGCCGGTGAAGACTCCAAGCGTCGTATCATTATGCTTCAACCAACGCTGGACTACAGCTCGCAGAGTGCCGAACGCACTGCGATACTAGATCTGCGGCAGCTGTTGGATAATCCCGCCTTTCAAAAAGAAGGTGTTCGCATTCGCTTAACTGGGAGGGTCGCGCTTGCGGATGACGAGATTTGGGCTATCCAGGACAGTGTCTTTCTTGCGGGAATTCTATCAACATTGTTTGCAGGCACACTCCTGGGGTTTGCCCTTAGATCCTGGCGACTAATCGCGGCCATTTTGACAACGCTCTTTATTGGTCTCCTCTGGACAATGGGGTTTGCAACGCTCTCCGTCGGCAGCCTCAACATGATCTCTGCAGCTGTGGTCGTCTTGTTCATAGGGTTGGGCATAGATCACAGCATCCATGTGTCGCTGCGGTATCGCGAAGCGCGCCAGAACGGTGACACCCATCTGGATGCAGTTCGCACGGCTGCCCAGGAAATGGGTGGGGCTGTGGCGCTGTGTGCAACAACATCTGCCATTGCCTTTGCGGCTTTCATACCGACCGAGTATCGCGGCCTGGCCGAACTGGGGGTTATCGCAGCCGGGTCTCTCTTTCTCGCTTTTGTTGCGAGCTTTACGGTCCTTCCAGCTTTGCTTACTCTACTTGGAGACGATCCTGCGAAAGATCATGTTCCTCACTTTATCGGCAATGCCACCTCGCGCTGGCTTACAGGGCATTCCATGTTCTTCAGTGTCGGTGTTGCCGTGGCAGCGCTGATTGCCATTGCCGCCGCAGGCCCACCCCAGTTTGACTTCAGCACCCTTGCGATCCGTGACGCTGGGTCCGAGTCGGTGACCACATTACTGGAGCTACAGGCAGATGGTGTTGTGACTGACTACGCGGCAGATGTGCTCGTAAGCACATACGAGGATGCAACAAACCTCGCTGTGCGCCTCTCAAAGCTGCCAGAGGTCGGCGACGTTTTTGTCCCCGCCACCTATGTACCTGACGAGCAGGATCTTAAGCTCGACATTCTTTCCGACGCCGAAGGATTTCTTTGGCCCGCCCTCACTGCGCGCCCGAGCGCCCTGTTAACTGATACAGGTCGGGCGCAAGCTGTGGCGCAGTTCACGCTAACAGTCACTGCGATAAGCGGAGACGATACCATTGCACAAAACCTTCGGCTCCTAAGCTCCCAGTTGACAGCGCTTGGGGAAAAGGATCCATCCGGCCAGATGCTCCGAGAGTTCGAGACACGCGTTTCAGCACCTCTTCTGCGGGATGTCGATCGTCTTCGCAATGCACTGGCTGCCGAGGAGATCGCTTTCGATGATCTACCTTCTGACTTGCGGTCACGCGTCATTGGAGCAGGTGGCGAAGTTCGCGTTACAGCTGTGCCCAGCCACCCGTTGTTCACCTCAACTGACCTCGAAAAATTTGTTGACGCGGTTAGATCTGTCGCACCGGAAGCAACAGGACGAGCTCTGACAGAGGCTGACGTCGGAGCTTTGGTTGTTCAATCCTTTTACCTTGCCGGCATGATCGCTTTTGTCACCATTGCAGGTTTGCTCCTTGTTGTTCTTCGCTCCAGTGTCGACGCATTCCTGGTATTGGTACCCCTCGCGTTGGCCGCCTGCTTTACAATCGCGAGCGCAAATTTTCTCGGAGTATCGTTTAACTTTGCGAACATCATTGTATTGCCGCTCATTTTTGGACTGGGCATTGATAGCGGCATTCATTTCGTGTTGCGCAGGAGGCACGAGAAGACTGTCGGTGTCGTCATGCAGTCCAGCACTCCACAAGCAATTGTTCTCTCCGCGCTTAGCACACTCGGGGCCTTCTCCGCTCTTTCTCTCTCCCGCCATTGGGGGCTTGCGAGCATGGGCCTTCTCCTGACTATTGCCATCATCTGGGTGATTTTTTGTACCGTGATCGTCTTGCCCGCCCTTATCGCTTGGCGTGACAAATTTCTTGATGCCACTGAAGCCTGAGACGCCGATGACCACCATTGACCGGATTGCAATCAGTCACCATCGGGTACAGCTCACCCCGCCCTTCCGCGCGGCATGGGACGGGCGTGCGCGACACCATTTTGATGCAACAATTGTTCGGGTCTTCGATACAGATGGCCGGATGGGCATTGGGTCGGGAGACCTGATGCTGGGATTTGAGGTCCATGAATCCCTGTTCGAAGGGCGCGACCCGCTTGACCTCACACGCCACAACAAAGTGCTCACTAATATTGACTTTCACTATGGTCGCTGCTGGCCACTCGACATCGCGCTCTGGGATCTCGCGGGACAGATCAACCAAGAGCCAATCTGGCGACTGCTGGGAGGAAGCGATCCTCAAGTTCCCGTCTATGCCTCCTCCGGCGCTCTGCATGGGCCTGAGGAACTGGCAGACCTTGCCCAGGCATTTCTCGACCAAGGTTTCCCAGCAATGAAAATCCGATTTCGGTCCCGCGCAAGTGGTGGATGGCGGGAGGACATGAAGGGCCTGGAGGCTGTTCGTGCGCGCGTTGGGGACAAACTGACCCTCATGGTCGACTGCAATCAGGGTTGGCAGATGCCCTGGGATACAGAGCCATCCTGGACGTTTGAAGAGGCGCTTCCCGTTGCCCGTGAGCTTGAACGTCTTGATGTTTTCTGGATGGAGGAACCGCTCCACCGCGCAGACCTGGACGGACATAGGCGTTTGAGGGACATGACCTCAGTGAAGATTGCCGGAGGCGAAATGACCCGCGAGCTCTCGAGCCTGCTGGACATGGTGGACGGTGGCGCGTTTGACATTGTTCAGCCAGATGCGGCCCTCGTTGGGGGCATAACTGGTCTCGCAAAATTTGGACGGAAGCTGCGCGGCACAAACACGATCTTCACGCCACACACCTGGACAAACGGTCTTGGCATGATGGCCAATTTTCATCTCATGGCTGGTATTGGCGGCGCGCCCTTTGTGGAGTTCCCCTACGATCCGCCCACATGGGGACCTGATCGGCGCGACTATATGTTAAGCCATCTGATTACTCAGAAAGATGGCGTTGTCACACTCTCTGATGAGGCGGGCCTTGGCATCTCACTTGATGAGGAGCGCCTAGCAGCGACCCGCCTTGACTGAGCTTAGGTCCACAGGCGTGTGACTGGTTTCCCGCCGCCTACAAAGGTCTCCGGTCCACCAATGGGTGTCGGCTCCTCCTCCAAAACGTCTGCACCGCGCCCAATCAATGCTCGTATCTGTTCCTGACCGTCGGGATCTAGCGCCTGAAAATGTCGGCTGAGTTCACTCAGGCAGTGAACACGATAGGGTGCTGTGGGAAGAGACCAATCGACACCTTGCGCATTGTGGCAAACATTCTTGTCGCCACGATCTGCGGCGTCGGCATTAGCCTGCAGATAGGATAGGTAGTCGGTGCCGAACATCTCAAAGAAGAAGCCGAGATCACCCGGCACATCTGTAACCTCTGGCACATTTTTCAAGTCTGCCGGGCGGAGTGCCCAAAGCCGTGTCACCCATGCACACACATGAGGCGCCTCTTCGCGCATGATTAAGCCCGGCGTGGGGTCGGAAAAGAAGTGTCGAAAGAAGGGCCCAAACATACCGAAGTCCGCCTCACAAGGCCGCTCGCCCATCAGAAAGGGGCGCCTTGCCAGGATCTCATTCAAAACAGCAAGAGTCCGGTGATAATGCGCTTCGATCGCTGGTGCTGTTTCCTTCGTTACGCCGTCCTCCTTCAAGTAAACCTTGCGTTGGCGCAGAAGGATAAACTGACGTCGAAGAAATGCCGGCAGCCGCATGTCACGCAGTATGGTTCGTACAATCTGTGCGCTCATGAGGTCAGCATCTTCGTCAAACGCCCAGCGATAATAGAGCGCCGGTCGCCAGTACCATTCATCAAACAGGTCTTCCAACATCAGGCTCGCGAACTTGGCGACCGGCGTTTGTGGTGTCAGGTTTGGTCCTTCGCCTTTGGCTTCAAACTTCGCGATGATGGCTGTCGTGTCAGTCAGCCATCCTCCGTCAGGCGTTTCGACCTGCGGCATCTGCGCAATGCCTGTCGCCTTCGCGCATTTGGCCATGTCGGCTGTATCCATCTCCACATAATCATGGGGGATACCCTTCATTCGAAAATAGGCCTCCAACTTTCCCGTGAACAGTGAAAGTTTGAGACCGTGCATTACATGCTTCTTGTTAATGTCAGGCATTTCGCAGTTTCCTCCAGGTAAAACGACCGACAAGGACGACGCTGCCAACGATGACAATTACCACCGCGAGCAATAGCCACCAATATTGAGCAATCAATTTGGGTCTTGAGTTAGCCGTCACCTGTTCCAGGTAGCTGAAGTCTGCCTGCAATTCGACCACACCGAATTCTTCGGCATATTGCTGGTAGTGATCGCGCATTTTTTGCATGCGCTCTGGCTCTACCTCTGCGAGATCGGTCGTTTCGCCCGGATCCTGTGACAAGTCGTATAGACGCCAGACACCATCACCGAAGGGAGGCATGTTCCGCGTAATTTTGTAGCCATCAAGGAGCAGAGCCCCATTGCCGGACACTTCCAAACCGATCGGCGTGGCTGCGGCGTGCGTTTCTTCTGCAGCGCCATCAAGAACGGGGCGCAGGCTGCGCCCATTGATCGGCACCGGCTCATCATCTGATGCCTCGACCCCAGCGAAATCCATAATCGTGGGCGTGATGTCGGTGACCATCGCCATGGAGGGGATAGGTGCCTGTGGCGCCACGCCTGCCCCCGAAACAATCAGCGGTACACGAATGCCGCCTTCCGCCGCATAAAACTTGAACAAGTCGCTTGGAGCCGCTGCCGCATGGGCCCATTCAGGGCCAATGAAACCCATGCTGCCTTTTTCGCCCAGCCTTTCGACATCATAGTGATATCCGTTAAGAGCCATCCAGAGACCAAAACCCGGGAGCTCTACAATAGCACTCGCCTCTGGGCCATTGTCGGACGTAACAACAAAGAGCGTGTTTTCAAGCTCACCGGATGCCTCCAGATGCGCGATGAGCCGACCGATATGAAAGTCCATGGCTTCAAGCATGGCCGCGTTGACCGCCATGCTTTTGGAATATAGCCGCTTGTCTTCGTCACTCAGATCGTCCCAAACCCGCAAACGTTCGGGTATGGGTGCAAGCGGCGCTCCATGCGGCACCAACCCCAATTTTTGCGCGCGCTGCCAGCGCTGTTCCCGCAATACATTCCAGCCGTCGTCAAACACGCCTTCATACTTGTCAATGAACTCACGCGGCGCCTGTATGGGAATATGGATTGCCTGAAAGCCGATGTAAGCAAGAAAGGGCGCATCACTGCCAGTGCCTTCATCAAAATAGTCAATCATCTTGTCGACAAGGAATTTCGACGAATAGAAATCTTCTGGTAGGTCGGCAGGTGCACCGTCTTCATACCACGGAGCGAATGGATAGAAGGGCAGGTATGACTTCTGCTCCCAATTGTCTGCGCCAGAAGCATCCAGCGCGAAGGATCGATCAAATCCGTGATGATTAGGAAGATCGCCCTCCTCGCTTCCCAGGTGCCACTTGCCGGTCATATAGGTGCGATAGCCGGCTGCCTTCAGACGATCAGCAATGGTCTGCACACCCGGCTCAAGGCTCATGGAATAGCCAGGTTTTGACTTATCTTCAGGGCGCAAAAACTCGGGGATCGTTGCCATGCCCGTTCGATGATTATCGACACCTGACAGCAACATGGCTCTTGACGGCGCGCAAGAAGGCGACGTGCGATACCCCGTAAACATTGCCCCTTCTGCTGCCAGCCGATCAATGCTGGGCATGTTTGCTTCACCACCAAAGGGTGAAAAATCCATCAATCCCGCATCATCGACAAGCAGGATGACTATGTTTGGCTGGGTTTGGGCGGAGGCGTTAGCAGCCATAAACATCCAGATCGCACCGCACAGATACAAGGTGCGACCAAAAGATTGAACAACCGGATGCATTTTGATGTCCTCCCAGCCTAGCCCTTAATCTTGGGCGCTTTTTACCACCCTAACAAATGACACTATTACTGCCAATATTTTTCTCGGGAGTTGAGGTACTATTATTTCAGCAACGGCTTTTGGCAGAGATGTTTCGCATGCCTCAGTTTGTCCTCATCCACAGCCCTCTTGTTGGGTCAACGTCGGTTCTTCCAACCGCCGACGCTTTGGGCGCGCTGGGATTTGCTACCCACGTCCCAACACCCGATGGGCTGCCAGGCCACACGACATGGCGCGAATGGCCTCTGCGGCTCCTTGAAGCTCTGCCCAAAATGGACGATCCGATCCTGGTTGGCCGGTGATCCGCCTGAAGGGAACACACCTGCACCCTGCTCTCGCTCCTGAGGAAACGGCCACTGCCTTAGTTGATGCCTATCACCGCTTGTCGCCAATTTAGGCTGTTTTCCAAGAAATTTTGGTCTTTGGCCTCAAAATGTCATACTCCGCCCCGTTCAAGAGTAGGGGCCATCGTGGCGCGACCAAAAGACGAAGAAAAACGACAAGCCATTCGCGACGCAGTCATTGCCGTTGTCATTGAGGGCGGGCTGGCAAACGTATCGGTCTCTAGGATCGCAAAACGCGCCGCTGTGTCTCCTGGAACGATTTACCTCTATTTCGCCAACAAAGAAGAATTGATCCAACAGACCTATCTGGATATCAAAACCGACTGGTTTGAGACCATGTTTGCCGCCGCCGATAGCGGGGAAGACTCAGCAGCCAAAATTCGAAATATGTGGTTTGCCCTTTTCGATTTTGTTGTTGATCGCCCGAATGACTTCCTCTTCTCCGAAACTGTTGGCGCCGCCCATCTGATTGATGCTTCCAACGAGGCAAGCATTGCAAAGAAGATCAAGAAGCTCGAAAACGTCATGACCAAGGCGATTAAAGACGGAACACTCGCCAAGGCCCCCACTGCATCCATTCAAGCAGTGCTTATGGCACCGGCAGTGCAGCTGGCAAAAGCCGCCGCTCGTGACAAAAAGAAAGTCAAACCAGCCCTTCTTCGTGAAACATTTGATATTGTGTGGAAGGGCCTGGCCGCCTCCTGAACAGGCCATGGAGATAGGAATGAGACAACAAATAGGTCGAATCCTCGTCATTCTAGCGCTAGGTCTTTTGTTTTTTGCCTACAGCAATTTCCTGCCTACCTCGCTCTCAAACGACCTCATTGCGGATTACGTTAAGAACCACTTCATTCGAGAAGTGATCTTTGGCGTCGTTCTGGCCGCGTTGGCAATCAGACTTAGTTTACGTGTGCAAACGATGAGAGAATGGGTTGCCTTGGGTGCGCTGGGGTCCATCGTCATCCTCCCCTTCTGGATCGCTGCCCTGTTGGGATGGTCTACAGGTGGACTGGCGGAGATATGGGGTGGGGCCATTGATGAGAATGGCGCTTACTATCTTCATGGTCCACAAGTTGTCGGCTTCTACATTGGCTGGATCATGATGTATCCAGCGTCAAGGCAGGCGACCAATGTTTCAGACGTGTAAGTATCTTTGACCTTTGGGCTCAGACTTCCCCACCAAACAAGGATGAACAAATATGCGTATCACCGGCTTCAACCATGTTGGCCTTAATGCAGTTGGCAAACATGATGAGATCCGAGAGTTTTATACGTCGTTCCTCGGAATGGGTGACATTGAACGCGAAGGTGCGGCCACATTGGTGAACGGTTTCTGGTTTGGGAAAGACCATCCTATCGTTCATGTCATAACAGACCCGGCTGAAGGTGGTCTGGAAATGCCGAACAACACGCACCTTTCCCTTTTTGTCGATGACATTGATGTTGCTGTGGCCGAGGTCAAAGGGATGACAGATGACCATCTGCATTTTGGGGAAGGATCAAATCAGATCATCTGGTTCAAAGACCCCGCTGGCAACACACTTGAACTGCAGCAGGACCCTGCTTTGTCTGTTTGAATGCACCGGTGAGAGGAGCCAAAGTATCAGATAACTGGTTCAACTTGATCCGCAAGGGAGACCCTTCCCGGCGAAACAATGTCGGCCGTGATGCCCCCATGGCCGCGTACTGCCGCATAGCCTCCAAGTCCAAGGTTTTCTTCCATTCGGGAACAGGGTGCGCAGATGCCTGTGCCCCTAAGTATTGCCTCGCCGATCCGAAAGGTTCGATTGCGCAGCCCCAGAAGATTGATTCCGCTTACGACAAAATTTCGGCGGAGTTCTTCGGGTGCGACCGCCTCTTTGTTTGCCAAAGCCGCGATCACAGGCAAATGCTCCCATTGAATGAGGCTTACCGCCCGCTTACCCGCCTTCACCCGATGGTCACCTTCAATGCCGGTTTCTGTGACGACGACTGACGTGAGTGCCAGAAGAGGCGCTCGGCGTTCCGGCCGCACGCCAATCCACATGACCGCTCCCGACCGGGCATACCCATTCACAAGCTCGCTTAACGCCAAATTTCTTCCCTCAATTTTGTTTAAAGCCCGCTCAAGCTGTCTGGGGCAGATGCATTGCACGCAGGTCCACCATCAGTTTGCGCTGAAGCTTTGTTCCCCCTTCTTCCATCACTTTTGCCATGGCGATGTGATGGACGGAAACGGGTAAGTGATGGCGCCCCCAAATGATGATTTGCGCAAGAACAGGCACAAGCTCAATACCCGCTTCGGGACATCTGGAAGGATTTTCTTCCAGCAGCTTACGAACAAACGCGCGCGGACAAAGGAGATGGCGCCGCTGCCGCTCTCGTCGATGGGCTATTTGATATGCAGTTTTCGCCTTCAAAGCTTGATGAACTGAACGCGGAGCCGCACGCCTAAGACTCTCCCTTGTCCAGAGCCTCCTGATACTGCTCGACCGTGATCACCCCGCCAGCATCGTCAGCACGGCCCATATCCTTGCTCGGCAAGGCATCCTGCAGAAGGTCAACACGCTTCCAGCTAGGGTATGGCTGTTCCCCTTTTTCATCAGGCACGTATTTGGACGTTTCCAACCGCTGGTGCTTGTGGATGTATCGCGCGCAATTGATGAACGCTGATGTCACCTCTACTTCAACCACCATATTGGCACCGGGAAAGCGCTTCATCAGGTCTGGGTCCTTAGTTACCGTTGCGGTGCCCTGCACGCGGACACGGCGGGGTGTTGCCATATCAATGAAGAGCATGCCGACCTTCCCCGCTTCGGCGACGTTCCCCATCGAATAGAACATGCCGTTGCCATCATAGCTCGGGAAGGCAAGCTTTTTGGGGCTCAGAATTTGGACGATGCCCACAGGTCCGCCTTTGTAGGATACTGTCGGCTCTCCATCTGCATTGACACTTGAGAGAAAGAAATAGTCACGGCTTGCGATAAAATCGCTGTGATCTTCCTGCAGTTCGTCAAACACAATGGTGGCTGCCATTGCGGCAGCCAGATTTTCACTGTCCTGCTCTGACTGAAGCTTTCGCTGGGCATCGGAATAAAACTCGTTTGGGTCTGCCATCGTGGCCTCCGCCTTTTCTTTGTTGTGTTCTCAGCTGACTGCTTTCAGGCGCTCGACGGCTTCTGTTGCCCGCGCCAGTGACCGCAGCACCCGGTCATCCAACAGATCGAGATTTATCCCTTCGGTGGATTTCTGACCCGCCCGGTACCGTGCCACGACCCCTTGTACGATACAGGCAGTCTTCCAATGATTGAAGGCGATGTAATAATCAAGCAGCGAGAGATCACGGCCTGACTTCTCCGCATAGCGTGCCGAGAGCTCCGTCCGCGACGGAAAGCCCGGTAACGCCGAGACAGCTTCGGGTGGTGGTGGTTCGAGATCAGACGGATCGGTGAATTGATTGAGCGTGTAGGCAAAATCAGCGATCGGGTCACCGAGCGTACAAATCTCCCAGTCAATCACCGCGGCTACTGTGTGATCGGCTCCGAACAACACGTTGTGCATGCCATAGTCACCGTGGACGACGCGGGGGGCGCCCTGATCCGGGATGTTCGCCGTCAGGAATGCTTCGAGGTCGTGAGCCCGCTGGTCTTCCAGTTTTGAGTCTGCAGCTGAGGCCGTCCAGGATCGGTACCAGGCTTTCAGCTGACGGGCGACGTATCCATCATGCTTGCCGAGACCACCTAAGCCAATCTCTTCCGGGTCCAAAGAATGAAGTGCCACCTGGACATCAATCAATGATTGTGCAGCCTTGGTTCTCGATGCTTCCGGGAGGTGCTCTTCTGCATGGGGCGCGGCATGGAGCGAATGCCCATTGACCCACGACATGAGATAGAACAGCGCGCCTGTCACGCTCTTGTCCTCACAAAACCCGAGTGGTGAGGCGACAGGCACGGGCGTGGGATCAAGGGCCGAGATCACCGACCATTCACGGCCCATATCATGCGCCTTAGGCAGTAGCTCACCTTCGGGCGGGCGACGAATGACAGCCTCATGGCCGTCCACGTCTTTCAGACGATAGGTCAGGTTCGAATGTCCGCCTTCCAATTGCACCCACGTAAAGGGAGGCGTGAGTCCGGAAACATTTTTCCGGACCCAGGCTTCTACTGCGTCGACTTTGTAACCAGGAAGATCCCGGCTCTTTTCTTGTGCGCTCATGTTTTGCGATTTCCTTTAGAGCAGATCGCCACCGGCGGCAGACGCCGTGGTGCCAAATTGTTCATAGGCTCGAATGACATTCTTGCCAACGCGCCATTTATGCACTTCATCCGGTCCGTCCACCAAGCGCTGACTACGGATGGCTGTGTACCAGGCGGCAAGCGGCGTGTCATGACTGTAACCCAACGCACCATGCAGTTGCAGCGCTGTGTCCACTACCTTATGCACCATGTGAGCCAAAAAGACTTTGGCGATCGAGTTTTCCTGTCTGAGATCCATGCCCTTCTCCGCCTTGTAGGCTATGTGGAGCAGTATGAGACGCGCCATGTAGAGCTCGCTTGCGCACTCGGCCAGCATCCATTGCACACCCTGACGGTCCGCAAGGCGAGAGCCAAATGTATCGCGGCTGGTCACATGTTTTGCCGCCAGGTCAAGCGCGCGTTGAGCGCGCGCCACATTATGCATGCCGTGGCGGAGGCGCCCGTAGGCAAGGCGGTGCTGACCCATTTCAAAACCGCCGCCGAGGCCACCCAAGACGTTTTCTTTGGGTACGACGAGGTCTTTGATTTCAATCTCTGAATGAGTAGCACCGACCTTTTCCATAAGCGGCGACTCACCGTGCATGGTCGGAATGTTTCGGATGATGTTGTAGCCGGGGTTGGGCAGCTCCACGATGAAGGTGGTGAACTGGCGATGGCGCGGGGCTTCCGGGTTTGTCTTTGCCATCACGACAGCAATGTCTGCAACATCAGCCGAAGAACTAAACCATTTCTCACCGTTCAGAACAAAGTTATCTCCGTCTGCAACAGCACTAGTCTGCATGCCGGTGGCGTCGGCGCCGGCCGCTTTTTCGGTCATGGAGTAACAGATACGTTTCTCACCATTCAGGAGGGGTTTCAGAAATTTCTCTTTCTGATGCTCCGTTCCGTGGGTGAGGAGCGTCAGCATGGTGGCATCATCTGGCCCCTGGGTATTCATGGAGAGCGCACCCAAGATGCTCTCGCCTAGCTCCATTTGAACCAGAGCATTCGCCAGGGGTTTCAATCCCATGCCACCATGCTCTTCTGGAATGAAAGGGCACCAGAGCCCCGCATCCCGCGCTTTCACGCGCAGGGCTGTCAGTTTTTCATCAAACGTATCTGCTGTGAGCCCCTCTTCCGCCGGAATGCAATGTTCACGAACAAACTTACGTACTGTCTCGCGAATGACCTTCGCATCCTCTGGAATTTCAAAATCAATCATGGGTTCCTCCGCCTTTTTCATGTTCTTGGAAATTTCGATGGAGGCATGTTGGCACACTTCAGCACACAGTACAGCGCTTGCTTACAATGCCTTTGTAACCCTACGGCAGAAAGTGGGTGCGGGTGCCAAGCCGCTCAAGCTCGGCTTCACTGAAACGGATCGTCCTCCACATATCGCGCGCGGTCATTGAACTGAAAGAGATTGAGGGCCGCCACTGGCACCTCCGCCGGCAAAGACATCAGTTTCTTGAGTTGCACCTCACTCGGTGCAGAATTTTCCGCCATGGCTTCTCGACCTTCCCTCCGTCACCCTGACCATGAAGGAGACGTTGATACATTTTCCCTCGACTTGAACAGTCACTTTGATATTAGAAGTAATAACTTTCGATTCCGAAGCCAATGAATAAAGACAAGAAAGTACCCGGACTTAATGGATGAACGTACCCGACACTTGCTGACCGCCCCACCGGCGCCCCTTCTCGTCAGAATGGCAACCCCTAACTCGTTGGCCTTTGTGATTCAATCGAGCGTCAGTCTCATCGAGGTCTGGTTCATCGGTCAGCTTGGCACAAGTGCGCTTGCCAGTATCGCTCTCGCTTTTCCGCTACTCATGCTCATGCAAGCAATGTCCGGCGGCGCGCTTGGCGGAGCTGTTTCCTCATCCATCGCGCGCGCGCTGGGCGCCGGGGATCGCGACCGGGCACATAAGCTCATCTGGCACGCCCTCGCCATCGCAGCCATGGGAAGCTCCCTCTTCCTCATAGTCTATTTGCTGTTCGGACGTGCGCTGCTCGCCTTTCTGGGGGGAACCGACGAGATTCTGGATCAGGCGACCTCCTATTGTCTGGTCTTGTTCGTCGGCGGTCTGTTTGTGTGGCTGATCGGTGTTGTGGGGGCCATCTTTCGTGGCATGGGGGACATGAAATTCCCTGCTGTGCTGATGGTAATCAGCGCGTTCATACAAGTACCGCTGTCTGGTGTGTTAGTGCTTGGCCTGTTCGGCATCCCGCAATTTGGAATTGTGGGCGCGGCAATCTCCGCCATCGCCAGCGGATTTCTGGTCAGTGCTGTCATGCTTTTTGTTCTAAGCCGCCAGGGTCGGGTCATTCAGCTGGACAGGCAATTCCTGGCGTTTTCCAAAAACCTGTTTCAGGACATCTTCAAAGTAGCACTCCCTGCTTCGCTGTCACCATTGCTTACCATTTTCGGCATTCTCTTTCTGACCGCCATGGTGGCAACCTACGGCGAGGCAGCGCTCGCAGGCTATGGCATCGGATCGCGGATTGAATTTTTGCTCATTCCGCTGGTGTTTGGCATAGGTGCAGCCATGACGTCTCTGGTGGGCTTAAGCATCGGCGCCGGAAATGTGGATCGCGCAGAGAATATTGGCTGGACCGGCGGCCTCTTTGCAGGCGCTCTTGCTGGCGTGGTCGGGCTGCTGTTAGCGCTTTTTCCCGATGTCTGGATTTCCGCCTTTACCGACGACCCAGCAACATTCGAGGCTTCGCGAACCTATATCCTGATTGTAGGACCCTTTTTTGCTTTCCAGGGCCTTGGCCTGTCGCTCTATTTTGCAAGCCAGGGAGCGGGTGCCATGAGATGGCCGATTGGCGCAACCATTGTGCGTTTTATTTTTGCGGTTGGCGGAGGCTGGGTGCTCGCCTTCTCTTTCGACATGGGGCTCGAAGGCATCTTCATCGGCGCCGCCGCCGCCATGCTTCTCTATGGGCTTATGATTGCAGCGTCCCTGAAGCTTGGCGCCTGGCGCCATTTGGGACAACGCTAGGAGCGAGGTTAGACATGAACCCACCCCATCGTTCTGCCTGTCCCATTGCACGGACACTGGACCATGTCGGCGACAAGTGGACACTGCTCATCTTGCGGGATGCGCTGGTGTTTAAAGCCAAATCCTTCGCAGAGTTCGAACAGAGCCCGGAGAATATTCCGACAAGCCTCTTGGCCGATCGTCTGAAGCGTCTGGTGAAAGCAGGGTTTTTAGAGAAGATGCCCTATCAGGAGAAGCCCGTTCGTCACCACTATGTACCGACGGAAAAGGCGAAGGCACTGCGCCCGGTCATCCAGGCCATGAAGAAGTTCGGAGAGACAGAGTTGAAGGGTTAGGTCATCTAGGACAACCAACCGCTAGCGGATTGATGCACGCGGAGAGCATTGATCACACTTTTTCTGTTTCCTTCGGCGCTGAGACCTTTCTGGGCTTCTGTTCGATTTTGGGCTTGGGAAGAAGCCGGAAGCGTGACTGGCACCAGGCGAAATCAACGCCGACATCAAGAAGCGCATCGGACCGGCCGCAGGGGCACATAAACTCCAGGACGTCATAAACCCGGTACGTCTCCCCGGCAACAAGCGGCACCGGCTGCCCCGTCATATGGTTCGGGGCTGCGTTCACGCATAAAACAAGATCGCCTGGACCGACTGCATAGCTCATAGGGTCAGTTCTTTATCATAAAGGTCGGTGGCGGGATAGAACCGCTATTGAGCGCAGAGCCTGCGCCTGCCCGCGTCGACTTGGAAAAAACAACATCAACCTGCGTCTTCGTCAACTGCCATGGGGATCTGCGCGCCATCACTATTCAAGACCTTGTTCACGCGCTGGAGCCTGCGCCCCAGGCGCATTGAGTTTCGATTTTCAGGGAGAAACGCCAGCGCAGATCAACGTTCAAGAATAGGTGCGTCTCACCGCCACAAGTGGTGTGTCCTCACTCCGTCTGGGTGGGTGTGCTTCCGCCACCCTCGATCAGCGCCCTTTCAGCATCAATCCAAAGTGTATCAACTTCAGCGGTGGAAAGAGGCCTCCCCCCTTGCCATGGGCTTCCGCGCCAGAGCTCAATGGCATCAACGATCCCACTCCATTGTTGGAAGCCAATATTCTCATGCATCCTGTAGCGCTCAGCATAAATGCCGATCTCAAGAGTATTCAGGGCCAACACCTGAATACTTTCTTCCGTCCATCTTCCATTGATAATACCCGTTCGTTGAATCCCACCCAGCCGATACAAGGCAGCATCTACACTTGTACCAAACTTAAATGCAGCATTTCGAATACGAAGGCTCGTGATCTGAACAAGCTTCTCCATATCGTCTCTTGCAAGTGCAAATCTCGACAGGTTCCGAGCATAGTTGGGGTCTTCAGACATTCGCCGACAAACTTCCTGCGCGTGGTCGAATGCCTCTCCGCCGTCCGCCTCAGCGGCGATCAATCGGTTCAAGGCACCATCAAACTCCCGGGTTATCGCGAGCAACAGGGTCGCGGCGCGCTGCATCTGAACATAGCCGGCCGCAATTTGGGCATTCTGCATTCTAGCTTTTTCTGTTTCGGCTTTCTCGGTTTGGTTCGCCCACTCACGTTTTTGAGCTTTCCACGCCGCGTAAACACCAAAAAGTGCCATAGCGGCGGCGCTACAGGTACCGAACGCAACAGCAAAGTTGAGCTTCTGATCAAAGGACCAGGCAGAAAAAATACAGACATCAATCTCAAAGAGCGGGATCGTGATAACAAGGGCCGCCGCCGCCAGCGGCCACGCAGCGAGGTTTGCTGCTTTCTTTTCAATATCGGTCTGCATTCCAAACCCCCCAATGACGGACAACGAAGGTTCTGCGAAATGTTCGTTTCGTTCAAGGATTAGAATACGAAAGGGACGCTCTCGGCGCATTTCTAGCGAAAAGACGCTTGCCACTCTCAGTCATAGATTTCTTGAGATGCCGAACTCGCTTTGCAATGCAAAGCTCCGGGAAGTGGTGCCCGGGGGCGGGTTCGAACCACCGACACTGCGATTTTCAGTCGCATGCTCTACCAACTGAGCTACCCGGGCCTTCTTTGTTGGTCATATCCTTAGACCCAAAACCGCCTCGACTGTTCTTGGCACTTTTCGGAGACAAGGCTTGCGCCCTGCCAGATATTGACCGCAGAAGTCCGCGGTTTATAGGCGAAGTGCCCCGCCCTGTCCAGCGCTTAAGCAGGTCAAATTTACCGGTCTTCCGGCGGTAAATCCCCTTCGGACCATTCTTCGGGCTCTTCAACCGCCGGGATGGCGTAGGAACCATTGAACCAGCGATTAAGATCCACATCTGCACAATGTTTGGAGCAGAAGGGGTGGAATTCTCGGGTCGCCTTTTTCTTGCAGATGGGACAGGGTCTGGTGCCGCGAAACGGGGTGACGTTTTCAGCCTCAGCCCCGCCTGCCACCTTCTTTGACTGGCCTTTATCCGGGACGTCTTTAGGAGCCGGCGCCATTACCGGGCGGGGCCCACATCGATCTGCTCCCGGTCAAAGCCCGGCATGGGCTCTAAGTACACGGTGCCGGCGACGCGGGTTTCCAACTCGCGCACAAGACGCCCATGGCTCCCCTCCAACCAGGCGATGACCCCGGGCGCGGCACGGGCGGAAATCTCGGCACCTGGGAAGCGCGCGGCCACGCGGTCAATGGCGCGCAAGAGTTCGTTAGCCACCGTCGCACGGGTTTTCACCCGGGCACGCCCGTCGCCATAGATGGGTTCGGTCAGCAATTTCTCCAGCGGCTCGCGCACGCGCTTCCGGGTCATTTCCACAAGGCCGAATTCCGACATGGCGGAGACTTGCGTCGGCACGCGGTCTTTCTCAAAACCGCTATTGAGAGTGTCGAGCACTTTCTCAATATTCGCCGGGTCATTCATGTGAATGAAATCGATGACGATGAGCCCGCCGGTGCCGCGCAAACGCACTTGATCGACGATTGCCTGTGCCGCCTCGATATTGGTGCGCACGCTCGTTTCTTCCAAGCCAGTTGAGGCTGTGTAACGCCCGGAGTTCACATCAATGGCGGTGAGCGCTTCCGTTGTCTCAATGGTGATCCAGCCGCCGGACGGTAGTTCAAAACGCGGGTCAAGCGCCTGCTCAATCACTCCGTCAATATCGTGCTCATCAAAGACAGAGCCCGGACCATTCACAAGGTTTACCCGTTCCGCCATATGCGGCATGGCGCGGTTGCAATAGCGCACGGCCTCTTGATAGGCCTTGGCATCATCGAGCTCGACGCGAGCGGTGTCCATGCTCACAAAGTCGCGCATGGTTTTGGCGACCGGATCAAGATCATGGAAGAGCACGTCAGGCGGGCTTGCGTTTTTCTCTGCCGCGCGCACCTCCGCCCAGTCGGCTGCAAGACGGCGTGCATCTTCTTCGAGTGCAGCTTCTTCCATGCCAATAGCCGCGGTGCGGACAATGAAGCCCGCGGGCTCCCCAGTAACGCCAAGCGCATTCAGCTTTTCAGCAATACGTGAGACGACAATGGAAAGGCGCTCGCGCTCTGCTTCATCTTCGATCCGCCTGGACATCACAACGCCGGACTGGTTCGGCACCATCACCAATAGCCTCCCCGGCAGGGTGACATTGGCTGAGAGGCGCACGCCCTTTTCTCCAATCGGGTCTTTGGTCGCCTGCACCAGAATGCTTTGGCCTTCAGTCACGCAAGATGAGATGGGCGGCAGAGTGCCCTCATCAAGCCCTGTCAGTTCACAGAGACATTTAGCCTCGCGCGCGCCCAGGAAGCCCGCGCGTTGCAGGCCCACATCAACAAAGGCAGCCTGCATGCCGGGCAGCACCCGCTGTACGCGACCATAAAAAATATTGCCCAGAAGAGAATGCCCGGCGCGTCCGGTTTTCTCTTTCAGATCGTCTTCGCTGGTGCGCTCCAACACGAACTCAACAGGTTTGCCCTCTTCCAAAACGGCAACCCGGATTTCGCCCAGCCCTACATTGATCAAGACTTCTTCGGTCATCGACTCCGACCTGCCCCCTGGCATGATTGCCCGCTCACGGCTACCGCTCCGCGCGCTTGTTGTTCCCCCGAACAGAGCAATCCTAACTTAAGATGTCGGCGCTTGGTAGACCGGGAAACCGCTTCCTTTGAGGAGGTTAACGGTCTCATGGAGCGGCAGGCCTACAACATTGGAATAGGAGCCATTCAGTCCCCTGATAAACGCTGCGGCAAGGCCTTGAATGGCATAGCCGCCCGCCTTGCCCTGCCATTCGGCGCTCGCAATATAGGCGTCCAAATCTGCGTCACTCAGCCGCGACATCTGAACACGGGTCATGACCGACTTGGTGACTTGCCTGCCGCCTTTGATGAGCGAAATGCCCGTATAAACTCTGTGGGCACGGCCTGAAAGCAGGTTAAGACAGGTGCGCGCCTCATCTTCTGTCTCTGCTTTTGGCAAAATTCTGCGCCCGCAGGCAACCACAGTGTCCGCCGCCAACACCAATGCACCGTCATGGTTTGCAGCGACGGCTGCCGCTTTTTCTGCGGCCAGGCGTTCTGCATAGACGCGGGGGAGCTCTGTCGGTCCGGGTGTTTCATCCAGATCGGCGGGGGCGACCATATCCGGCACAATCCCAACCTGCCGCAGCAGATCAAGGCGGCGCGGGCTCGCACTCGCCAGCACAAGCTGTGGACGATGGGCGCATGTGTCTGAATTTGTCATGAGCGGCTTGTGCCCACCCACTACATTATTTGTAGCGGTAGGTGATGCGGCCTTTGGTGAGATCATAGGGTGTCATTTCGACAAGCACCTTGTCGCCCGCCAGTACGCGGATGCGGTTTTTCCGCATCTTGCCTGCTGTGTGCGCAATGATCTCGTGATCGTTTTCGAGCTGCACCCGAAACGTCGCGTTGGGCAGCAGTTCCACTACTGTCCCTGGGAATTCGAGAAGTTCTTCCTTGGCCATAATCGCCCTTTGTTAATTTGGCCGGAGAATGCGCAAGAGTGCCCGGGAAATCAAGACCTGAGCGGCATTTGAGGCGCGAATCGACCCTTTTTTGCGGATTTTGCGGCTTCAAACCGCTCTCTCAGCTGGCTTCGGCGACGTCTGAGCCAAATCGGTCCTTTATGCGCAGGGTCAGATCATCGCGAAGCCGTCGATAGGCATCAAGCCGTTGAGCCCGTGACCCGCCTGCCAGTGTTGGGTCTTCCACCGGCCAATATTCAACATCGACCGCCTCACCGCTCACCACCTCTTCAGCCTTTTCCCGCGCTTCAGGGGTGAGGGCAATGATCAAATCAAACGCATGGTCTTGCAGATCATCCAGCCGCTTAGCGTGATGCTCTTTGCGCTCATAGCCCACTTCACTCAGCACTTCGAGAACAAACGGATCAAGCTCCGCAGACTCCACCCCCGCACTATCAACAAAGATGACAGTGCCGAGCAGATGCTTCATCAGTGCTTCGGCCATGGGTGAGCGGACAGAATTTAGTGTACATGCAAAGAGGACCGCGCCCGGGCGCGTCTGTTGTCCGCGCCGGCCCATCGCTTAGCCCTTAATGTGAAGAACACAGATGAGGGTGAAGAGCCTGCGGGCCGTGTCGAAATCCACTTCGATCTTTCCATCAAGCCGCGCCTTCAGGAGCTCAGAACCTTCATTGTGGAGCCCCCGACGGCCCATATCGATGGCTTCGATCTGCGCAGGCGCCGCCGTCTTAATCGCGTCGTAATAGCTTTCGCAGATCAGGAAATAGTCTTTCACAATCTTGCGGAAGGGTGCGAGTGACAGCATGACCTTGCCATGTGCCTCGTCCTCCTCGATGCGAACATCAAAGACAAGACGGTTTTCCTGCACTGACAGATGCAGCCTGTAGGGCCCACCCTCCGATCCGTTTGGTCGAAAAGAATTTTCTTCCAACAGATCGTAGATCGCGACCTTGCGCTCATGCTCAATGTCAGGAGATCGACGCACTACCGTTGTCTCATCGAGCGTAATGTCGATCAGACGGTAGGGATCGCCTCCGGCAGAACCGGGCGTATCGTCCGAATGAGCCACCTGCGCCGCTCCTTGCCTGTCGGATCCATGTGCCATGGATATAGTCTAAGCTAAAACAGGGACCGGATGCGAGCCCTGCCTCGTCAAGGTTAAGATCATTGATTAAGGCGAATTGACACTGACCGCCCATGGGCGTCAAGCCCTTCTGCGGTCGAGAGTTTTACCGCTGCGGGCCCAATTGCGGCGAGTGCATCTGGTGAACATTTCACAATGGATGTCCGTTTCACGAAATCATGCACAGACAGACCTGATGAGAATCGGGCCGAGCGTGCGGTCGGAAGCACATGGTTGGTGCCCGCCACGTAATCCCCAATAGCTTCGGGCGTGTAGCGCCCCAAGAACATGGCGCCCGCATTCCTGATTTTCTTCGCGAGAGGCTCTGGATCTGCTACCGCAATTTCCAGATGTTCTGCGGCAATCCGGTCCACCAACGGCACTGATGCGTCCAGGCTTTCGGTCAGGATCACCGCGCCAAAATCCTCCCAGCTCGCGCGTGCCATGTCTCCGCGATCGAGAATTCCAAGCTGTGCTTCAACGGCGTCGACGACGCGCTCTGCAAAGGCCGCATCATCGGTAACCAGAATGCTCTGGGCAACGGCATCATGTTCTGCCTGGCTCAGAAGGTCAGCGGCAATCCAGTCTGGGTCGTTTTCGCCATCGGCCAGCACCAGAATTTCCGACGGCCCTGCAATCATGTCGATGCCGACAGTTCCAAAGACCTGCCGCTTGGCGGCGGCGACATAAGCATTTCCGGGCCCGACAATCTTGTCCACCGGTGCAATGGTCTGCGTCCCATAGGCAAGTGCTGCAACCGCCTGCGCCCCGCCAATGCGATACACTTCGCTAACTCCTGCAATCTTTGCAGCCGCCAGAACCAGTGGGTTGATCACCCCGTCTGGTGTCGGCACTGTGATCACAATGCGCTCAACGCCAGCAACCTTGGCCGGGATCGCATTCATCAAGACGGAGCTGGGATAGGCGGCAGTGCCACCGGGGACATAGAGCCCGACGGCGCCCACACTGGTCCATTTCTCGCCAAGTTCGACGCCTGCATCATCGGTATAACGTCGGTCTTCTGGGAGTTGTCCTTTATGAAACGCTTCAATGCGAGTGGCCGCCAGTTTCAGTGCGTCCACGGTCTCTGCATCGCACTCCGCCAAGGCAGCGTCGATTTCTGCCTGAGTAAAGCGCAGTGTATCTGCTGCCAGGTCCTGGCGATCAAACTTTGACGTCAGCGCAATCACCGCGGCATCGCCACGTTCCTGAACATCCTTGATGATCCCAGCAACAGTCGTGTTGACGTCTTCCGAGACTTCGCGCTTGGAGGCCAAGAAAGCCTGGAAAGACGGTTCGAAATCGGCATCGCGCGTGTTCAACCGATAGGTCATGGGCTTAGCTTTCAGGGTCTGTTGTTTGGTCGTGCTTGGGCAAGTTGGGGGTGTCCCAGCTGCTGCCCATATCTGCCAAATGGGCTTCCAGCGCCTCAACATCAATACGGATTTCACCGTCTCCAGAAAATGTGAGCACTATGCAGCCTGAGGGGGAGGAGGCCCCCTCTTCAAACGCAATCGTTAGAAGGTTCAAAACACCTTCCTGGCGGTCCTGCTCGATGTTTCGAGACCGAACCTTCTCGACATTGTCGAAATGGAGACCTGTGCGGGCTCGCTTATGCGTTCGGCCAGCCGGAACCGAGCCCAATTCATCTTCCCAGCAAAATCTGTTGGCAACCATTGCAAGACGGCGAGTACCTGGCAGATAAGCAACATCTTTGACGAGCACGACGGCGTCCTGAAGGTAGGCCGCGATAACCTGTAGGTCTTCAGCGTCTTCTGCTTTCAGTCTAAGAGTGCTCATCAAGGATGCCCGTGCTGAGAGTGTGTTTCATTAGGTGCAGACTAGGTATGGAGCGGTTCTTACACTGAAACGTCAGAAAATGGCACCCCCCACGCGGGGTGGCATATCAGGCCTTTTCCCGCCAGATCTCAGCACCGCAGGCGCTCAGCTTTTCCTCAATCCGCTCAAATCCGCGGTCCAGGTGATAGACCCGGCTGACGATGGTTTCGCCTTCTGCTGCGAGAGCTGCAATTATCAGCGCGGCCGACGCCCGCAGATCACTCGCCATCACAGGTGCCGCAGTCAATCTTTCGACGCCGTGGACCAGAGCCATATCACCGTGCAAAGAGATATCGGCGCCAAAGCGGGCCAGTTCCTGCACATGCATAAAGCGGTTCTCAAAGATCCGCTCAACAATCTCAGAGGGCCCATCCGCTAAGGTCATCAAGCTCATGAATTGAGCCTGCAGATCGGTTGGGAAGCCCGGATAAACCTCAGTCACGACATTGACGGGACAAAGACGCTCTCCTTCCCGCTTCACTGTGACCCAGTTTTCTCCTACCTCGATCTCAGCGCCCGCTGCCCGCAAGGCGGAAAGAGCAGCCTCAATGGTTTCAGGAACCAGGCCTGTCAGTTTGATCGGCCCACCCATCATGGCGGCGACGATAGCAAAGGTCCCTGCTTCAATGCGATCGGCCAAAACCGGGTGTTTTGTACCATGTAATTTCGACACACCTTGGATGCGGATTGTTTCAGTTCCCGCACCCTCTATCTTGGCTCCCATGGAGTTAAGACATTTGGCGAGGTCACTAACCTCCGGCTCTCTTGCGGCGTTTTCAAGCACCGTTTCACCTTCTGCCAGCGTCGCAGCCATCATCAGAGTATGAGTTGCCCCTACCGAGACAAGGGACGACCGGAAGTGGGCACCTTTAAGCCCGCCTTTGGTCGTCGCATGCACATAACCGTCGACAATCTCGATGTCGGCGCCCATCGCCTGGAGGCCCTTTATGTAAATGTCGACCGGCCGAGCCCCAATCGCGCACCCCCCCGGCAAAGAGACACGTGCTTCACCAAAGCGTCCAAGGAGCGGCCCCAGGACCCAGAAGCTTGCCCGCATCTGGCTTACCAGTTCATAGGGTGCCGTTGTGGACGTGATGGTTCCGGCCTTCAGGCGCAAACTTTTGCCGAATGTTTCTTCGCTGCCATTTCCGAGTTCCGCTTCACATCCCAATTCTGTGAGCAGGCGAATGAGTGTGCGCACATCTGTCAGCTGGGGCACATTTTCAAAATGCATCTCCTCCTCGGTGAGAAGAGCAGCCGTCATCAATGGCAGCGCAGCGTTTTTCGCACCGGAGATTGGAATGGTTCCTGTGAGCGGTTTGCCGCCCTTAATGTGAAGTGTATCCATAAAGGTCTCGTATTCCCCTAGAGCTCTTGGGTCCCCTGGATCCAGTGGGTCCCCTGAACAAAGGCGCCCCCTGGCTTGTGCACCCAGCTGGCGGAGCCTCTCTCAGGAATGCGGCAAAGGGAAGGCTGAATTGAGGGGTTGGTTAAGAGGTCTCATCTGCTATATCGGGGGCATTGTCAGGGCCATTGCCTGGAGCGTCAGACTTGCGACTGCGAGCTTGGGCCTTGCGGCGCTTTAAGTTCGCTCTCAGCGCAGCGCTTAGGCGTTCATCGCGCGAATCAGCCGGACTGGTCGCGCCGTCTTTAGAGCTCCCGCGGCCTCCTTGGTCGGTGCCATCCTTCTTGTTAGCCTCTGTTTTGTCCGTCATCTTGATGCCCCTGCCCAGCCAGATGGGCAAATCGGTTTCTGGTCATCCAGCGCCTGCCCCAAGTTTACCGAGGCTTAAGGCCAAATCTGATATCCAATCTGTTCATGTCGCATGGGCTCCAAGGCCCCGTCAACTGCGGGGGCAGCTGTAATCTCCCCGGTCCTTCCGAGGCTTCAACGGGCTCATTTTGAACGCTTGCGCCACGGGGGACGCTGTGGCACTTTCCCCGCGATTTCGCACCTCGCTTCAGGCGACGCGCGAGCGGATGCTGCCGTAGCTCAGGGGTAGAGCACTCCCTTGGTAAGGGAGAGGCCGACAGTTCAATTCTGTCCGGCAGCACCATTAAACTCCCAGAATTCGACCTACTAAGAAGGCATGCCACGCCAACTGTTACGATGATCACCATTTGCGGCGGCATGCTCGAGAAACAGCCCGTTGAGCTGGTTCACGCCACCTGAGTGGCCGAGGTGAAACTCGATAAGGTTCGTGGGTACATCCGTCGCTATGGCCGACACATTTGCCGCGCCATCAACACCAATAGAAAGCGTGTTCGTTACCTCATCCCAGTAAATCACTGCGCTATGGGCGCCGCCGTCATCTTTGGCTGCGACAGTCACAGCCCCTTGGCTCTCGCCGCCAACGAAGCTTTCAAAGCGCAGGGCACCAGAGACGACGTGCAGCGCAAGCCTATTGTCTGCATCTTTCCACGCAGACCAGACAACACGGTCACCGGTGGTGCCATCAGCATCCCAAGAGACAGACACCGTGTGCTCTGTCCCTGAATAACCCGGATAGGGGACAGACCCATCACCCTGCACCAGTGTTGGCGTTGAGGCTGCGCGGGTTGATGCGCTTGTAATGAGGGGCGAGAACCCATCACCGGCAACAACATTGATCCCACCAATGTAAAGCGCATTGTCGTAAATGGTGGCATCACCGATGGTCACGTCAAAGGGATAGATGAAAGGGTAATAACTCAGGCTACTACCTGAATTATTTTGAACCGTGCTGCGAACGCGGTGCAATCCGCCACCAAGCGGCTTAACCTGGCACCCATCGACGCTCGTGGCCGCGTGAAACGAAGCACTCTTGGCGCATACGGGCGCGCCAGACGACCAACTAAACACCGCACCAGAGGTTTGAAGCGCGGCTGTTGGGGTCAATCCAACGTAGAACGACGATGACGATCCCTCTTGTACAAAATATGTAACAGAGCATTTCTCACCGTCGCCAATTGTGATTGCATCAGCGGCCCCACCTCCTCGAATTTGCGGAAAGGTCGACAGACCGTCCGTTGATATCCCCTGAAGGGTCAGCGGTCCATGCGATACCGTGTCTCCGCTTGTTATACAGTTGAAGGACTGGTTCCAGCTAATACCGTCTATATCTACCGGCGACCGCACCGAGTTTGTCGCGGCGGCGAACAGATTAAGGCCAGCTAATGTAGGCTCGCCAACAGGTGGGGTCGCAATGACGTCGGCAAACGATTTGATTTCGCTTGTGGAGTAGTAGAGCCCCCCATCCCCATACCTGTCATCGAAGCGCGCGTAGGCATTGGCACCTGGCCTTTGGCCCAACACCAGAGTGAGCACGGACGAAGAAGTACCGCCGAGGCTATGACCATGCCCGATCATCAGGACATCGCCACAATATGGGTTGCCGTTGTGCCAGTTGAAAGCACTCTGGCGACGCGTATAGCCATCACTGTACCCCCGATAAGGTTTTTGAAAGTCGCAATGCTTCCATCCTTCATGGTCACCGCCAGGTCGCCTGCCCCGCCGACGTAAACTGCCCGACTGATTTGGGCCAAATCGTTCTCATCAGATGGTGTAATTGCCACAGCGCTCGACGCAGGGCTCTCGAGACTCGTGGTATGCGCGCCAAATTGATCCATGATGTTCTCCTATCTATTTGTGGAATATGTCGTCCGATCACTGATCAGATGTTCAATCAGTTGGTTCTTTGCGGATGATCCTGCCGAAGATCCGAAGTAATAGTTGCCAATGGAGACAACGAGAGAGCCAAGCGCGCCCAGCATGACATTGAGTGGCGCTTCGCTCCCGGCGGGCAAATTGACGAAAATCATCGCAATCAAAATCCCGAAGAAACCGCCGAGCGCTGCGAAGGCAATGAAAGCGGGCATTTGATCGCCGGTCTCTATCTGACGCTCCCGCGCGCTCTCGCGATCTGCGGCGTGCAAGGCCTCCAGATCAATCTCAAGTTCCTTCATCTGCTGACGAAAGACGAGTTCAGCCTGTTTAAGTTTACGGAGGTCCGTGGGCGATGCTTGCAAGACAGCATGTTCGACGTCTGCTTGCTTCACATCCTCAGAACTCAGAAGAGCCGAGGCAATGCCGCGAACCGCAACGCCAGCCATGGGCCCGCCAAGGGCTGTCGCCAAACCTGGTGCGACAGCACCGACAATCTGTTTCCAGTCCATAAGAACCTCCTGATGCAAACGATCCCTTCGCCGCCACGCAAAGGGCCGATTTGCGATCAGGATAGGTCTGTCTCAGGAGGGGGAGGATAAGTTGTTGATGTATCTCGTGTTTGGCTCTGATTTAGTCCGCATCTCTGCAGAACAGTTCGTGCAGCACGTGGATAACCTGCACCACTTCGTCACTGGCGAGTGTGTAGAATATCTTCTGGCTGTCACGCCGCGTCTTCACGAGCTTTGCTTCCCGGAGTTTAGCCAACTGTTGGGACAGGTTCGACTGGCTGATGCCGATACGCTCCTGAAGCTCACCAACAGTGAGTTCTGCTTCATGCAATTCGCACAAAACACGTAGCCGGTGAGGATTGCTCATGGACCCCAGCAAGGCGGCGGCTTTTTCTGCTTGCTGTGGGTTTACATTAATATTCATAATTACTAATTTATCAAAAGCGCATATATATGCAAGCTTTAGCTCACCCATCCCCAGGGAGACGAATGATGTTAACCGACCTAAGCCCAGACGAAACCCATGCCCTTCTTAAAGATCACAAAGCGCTGTTGATTGATGTGCGTGAGCCTCGGGAGTTTGCGGTTGAGCGCATCCACGGGGCCCTCAATATGCCGCTATCGACGTTTGATCCCGCTTTCCTGCCTCTCGACGATCCGTCAAAGGTCGTGTTTCAATGCGGATCAGGGAAACGCTCCGCAATGGCTGCCGACAAAGCAGCAGCTCTTCTGGGCGGAGAGACAAAACATCTGGCCGGTGGCATCGCGGCCTGGAAACAAGCCGGGCTCACCGTTATCACGCTAGACCCAGCAACGGGCGCCGTGATTGATCCGGGTGCTTGACTTGCGGCTTAGACCGGCTTGTCACCATTGATTGTGATGCGGTGCATACGGCGATATTGCGGCCAATAGTCTGCCACAGCATAGTGCTGCGTTGCCCGATTATCCCAAACTGCGACCGCCCCCTTGGTCCAAGAAAAGCGAACCTGCACTTCCGGCAGTTTCACTACATCGTAGAGGACTTGAAGAGGCGCATCACTTTCAGCGGTGTCCACGCCTTCAATGTGTTGCGTGAAGGTGGCATTAACGAACAGTGCTTTGCGACCGGTGACCGGGTGCGTGCGGATGATGGGATGAGATTGGGGCGGGTATTTTTTCAGGATCTCTGAAAGCGCTGCCTTGTCTTTGGCATTGTCATAATTTTGAGACGCATCGAACACTTCAATGGAATGCACAGTCCGCATGTCCTCAAGCTTTGCCTTTAGATCATCGGGGAGCCGGTCATAAGCGGCGTACATGTTCGCCCAAAGTGTGTCACCGCCAGATAGCGGAATGTCCGCACCATAGAGGACAGACCCGATAGGCGGCTTATCGCGCCAGGTGACGTCGGTGTGCCAGTAGTTGGTTTCCGGTGGTCGGCCTTCGTCGTTTTCAAGAACAGAAATCTGCGGATGACTGTCGATCTTCGGGAAGAAGGGATGGGGAGGTTCCAGCTCCCCGAACTGAGAGGCAAATGCCATGTGGGAGTCAGGGCTCAGATCCTGACCACGGAAAAAGACAACCAAATGCTGGTGCAGCGCTGATTCAATTTCCTTGAAGGTCGCCTCACCCAAAGGCTTGGATAGATCTACACCGTGAATTTCGGCTCCGATCACCGGATTGAGCGGTGTCACATGAATCAGATCGTATTTCATCGGCTTCCTCCTGAAGAAAAGCCTAGGCACAGCCATTCTACTTAGCAACCCAAATTGGTGGGTCGGCATCCTCCTCCATAAAATGCCACATAGTCAGCGCCATCGCCGCCCGCAATGACAGCTTCGCCCAACACAAAGATCATTAATGAGAGCATTCAGAGAGGCGATGAGCGCATCAGGGGAGGTGGAGCGTCCCCCTCTGCGTAGAAGGCGTTTATGTGGGCCCATGCCTGCTCTGCACTTTCGACAAAGGTGAAAATGCTCAAGTCTTCTTCTGCGATCATGCCTTCCTCGGCCATCGCCTCGAAGTTGACGATACGGCGCCAGTAAGACTCGCCGAACAATAGCACAGGCATAGGGTCTATCTTACCGGTCTGGATGAGAGTGAGTGTCTCAAACAGCTCATCCAATGTGCCAAAACCGCCTGGAAAAATGACAAGCGCTTTGGCGCGCATCAGGAAGTGCATTTTCCGGAGCGCGAAGTAGTGGAACTGAAAGCAAAGCTCCGGCGAGATATAGGGATTGGGAAATTGCTCGTGGGGCAAAGCGATATTGAAGCCCACCGACATGGCACCGGCATCTGCCGCGCCACGATTAGCGGCTTCCATAATTCCCGGCCCACCACCTGTCGCGATGACATAGTCAAGATGGGTGTTTGACTGCGCTTCCTTCGACACAATCTCTGCAAACTTCCGCGCTTCACTATAGTAGCGGCAATGCTCGCGTTTTCGTTCCGCCCGTTTGAGGTCCTTCGCACATTCCGGGTCGTTCGGTGTCTCCTCCAATCGCTGGCGCGCAGCCTTACAATCGCGCTCCACCGTCTCCGGATCCGGCACCCGTGCAGATCCGAAGACAACAATGGTTGAGCGCACCTGAAGTTCTTCAAGAATGAGATCAGGCTTCAACAGCTCCAGCTGCAGCCGTACAGGACGCAATTCATCACGTTTTAAAAGATCATCGTCTTCGAAACCCAACCTGAAGGAGGATGATTGCGTCTGGGGCGTCTGGGATTTTTGGGGCGTCTGGGGTTTTTGGGGCGCCTGTGTGCCCAGCGCGAATTTATCTTTCTTGTTCATATCACAATCTCCCCCTCACTCCCCACAAGCCCGCTCTGGGGCTTGAGCAGCATAAAGTTGCCGCAGATGTGCAACCGGCTCGGGCAGGTTTGGGTCCGGCGTGAAGCCCAGAGGGATCTGCCAGGTCATTTCGAGCCCAGAAAAGTGTCGAGGTGCTTCCAGCATCACCGAAGGTGCGTCCGCATCATCCTCAGGCTTTGCGACGAACAGAAACGCCGCGTAGGAGGATGCCTCAATCGGACAGCGATTATCGCCGCCAGCGTCTCTTCCGGCTTCAAGCGCACGCAACAGCCTTTGCGCCAGCGGCTTTCGGCAACTTCCAACCGTGTCCAGCTGCCACGCCGTCGCAACGGCATCAACGACACCTGGTCGGAGCGTGTTGCCTTGCACTGAATAATCGTCCCCATGAACTGCGCCCCAATCGTCCGGCACTGAATAGCCGGTAAGGGTGCCAGCCTTTGGTGACGGATTGAGTGTCACGAGGCCATATTGCAACCACTGCAACCCTATTCTGATTGGGCTCGCATATAGGTCCTCATCGGCGAGCTTACGGACGATGATGTCTGCGCGGTCCCCATCTGAGATCATCTCCATCGCCACGTCTCGCCCCAGAAAACTTGTCGCTGCCTGAGCGGCGACTGCACCTTTTCCCGGAACTAGCCCTGCGATAAGCCGAACACCCGTGGAACAGCTTGCAGCTGCGATCCCAACCTCACCTGTCTCCGGATCGACGGCAACAATCGACCAGGTCGCCAATGCAGGTGACGACGCCACCATGGCAAGCGCGAGGAAGAGGCAGGTTCGAAACTTCTTCATGCAGCAAACTCTAGGGGCTTGTGATTGAGGTTTGGCAACACATAGCGGGCAAACAGGTCGCATTCCGCCGCATGGGGGTAGCCTGACAGGATAAACGCGTCTAAGCCCATCGCCTGATAGCGCTGCAACTTCTTCAATACCTGATCCGGGTCACCGACAATGGCTGCGCCACAGCCGGAGCGCGCCCGACCAATTCCGGTCCAGAGGTTTTCTTCTGCAAAACCATCATCATCGGCACGGTCTCGCATCTCGGCCTGGCGGCGCACGCCTTCAGAGGCTGCATCCAGAGATTTTTTCCGAATAGCCTCGCCTTCTGCATCGTCCAGCTTGCTCATCAGTGTGCGCGTATAATCAAGCGCTTGCGCTTCAGTTTCGCGGACAATGACATGAACACGGTAGCCATAGCGAAGAGTGCGCCCCGCCTCAGCAGCCCGCGCTTTCATATCGTCTAGAATGGCGGCGACGTTGGGCTCTTCGTCCGGCCACATGAGAAACACATCTGCTGCTTTCGCGGCGACGTCTCTTGCTGCCGGAGAAAGACCACCAAAATAGAAGGGTGGGCATTTTCCCGACACTGTCCCCATACGCGGTGGCTCCAACTCCAGCTGATAATGCTCGCCCTGATGGTTCACCGGTTTGCCGTCCAGCAAGGATTTCAGAAGCTGCATTACTTCCAATGTACGGCCGTAGCGCTCTGGTGATGCCATGACCTGACCCGGCATATCACTTGAAATGATGTTGATGGTGAGGCGTCCGCCCAGCATCTGATCAAGGGTTGCAACTTGCCGGGCAAGCTGTGGGGGCCACATCTCCCCACAGCGGATCGCAAGCAAAAGATTGATCTTGCTCGTGAGCGCTGCCATGGCCCCGGCAAAAGCAACAGAATCCATGCCGAGCTGATAGCCACTTGGCAGAAGAATATTGTCAAAGCCCCCCTTTTCAGCTGCTTGTGTGATCTCACCACAATGTGCAAGCGAGCTTTTCAGACAGTCTTCCGGCACACCCAAATATTCATAATCATCGTCACACAGGGCAGAAAACCAGGACACTTCCATCGGACCCGTCATGGCAGTTTCTCCCCCATCGATGCCTGCAAAATGGCATACCAGCTTTGCCGGTCAAAGGTGACCTTGAACGCATCTGTCGCTGCCGCAATGCGTTTCAGGTTCTGTGTACCAATGATGGGGATGATGTCTGCCGGATGCGCCAACAGCCAGGCAAGAGCCACAGCCTCGCGGGTGACCCCCGCTTCACCCGCTTTGTTGTCCAGCAGGGCCTGGGTCGCAACGAGGCAATCCCCGTCTTCTTCCTTCAAGGCTTCTTTCTTTGCCAAAGCGAGGCGGCCGCCAGCCAGCGGCGACCAGGCGAGCGGCGTCACACCATGTTGCATGCATTGATCTAGGGTGCCGTCAAAGAAAGGGTCGAGCGCCCAGCAGGAAATCTCTGGCTGGTTGGTCACAATCGGGAAATCCAAATGCGCCTGCAACGCCTCAAACTGTGCCGGGGTGTGATTGGAGATACCCACGTGAGAAATTTTGCCCTGCTCCCGCAGCTTCGTGAGAGCGCCTGCCACTTCCTGGGGATGTGCCAGAATGTCCGGACGATGGATCTGGTAGAGATCGATCTGCTCAACACCCATGCGTTTGAGAGACGCATCGCACGCAGAGGCAAGATAGTCAGTGCTCGAGTCATAGGGCAGGCCAAGAACAATGCCGCCCTTGCTCGCAATCACCATCTTCTCCCGCAAAGAGGGTGTTTCTCTCAGCACCTCGCCAAACAGTTTCTCAGCGTCACCAAAGGCGCCGTCTCCATCCACTCCATATATGTCGGCGGTGTCGAACAGGGTCATCCCAGCACCAAGCGCTGCTTCAATTTTCGCGCGCGCCTCTTTCGTGCTGGTGCCTGCAAAGCGCCACATGCCATAAGCAATGGGAAAAACAGACAGGCCGCTCTTGCCGAGTAGGCGGAATTCTGGGGTAATGGATAAGTCAGTCATGGTCCTGAGTTTATCTACTCTGACCCCGCTGTCACGGGACGATTTGGTCAGAAGAGGTCTTTCAACATGGTCTCCCCCTTGCGGTATGGAATCATCGGGACGGGCATGATGGGCATTGAGCACATCATGAACATCGCCATTACGGATGACGCGGTGGTCACCGCAATCTCAGACCCTCATCAGGGATCACGAGACTGGGCCACCTCAACACTCTTAAAAGGTGGGGCTCATGATGTGGGTGTTTTCACCGATCATCGGGACCTGCTGGCGTCGGACAAGGTTGATGCGCTTGTGATTGCAAGTCCCAATTTCACCCATGCAAGTGTCCTGGAGGACGTCTGGGCAACCGATCTTCATGTGCTCTGCGAAAAACCGCTCTGCACCACATTGGAAGATGCCCAGGAGGTCACCACACGAGCAGCTTCCCACAAGGGTGTCTTCTGGGTCGGGATGGAGTATCGCTATATGCCTCCGGTGACACGGTTCGTCGAGGAAGTGCATGGCGGTACCGTTGGCACGCTCAAAATGTTCGCGATTCGAGAACATCGTTTTCCATTTTTGCCGAAAATCGGGGATTGGAACCGGTTCAGTCGAAACACCGGTGGAACGCTGGTCGAAAAGAGCTGTCACTATTTCGATATGATGCGCCATGTGGTGCAGGGAGAGCCGGTGCGCGTCTATGCCAGCGGCGCCCAAGATGTGAACCATCTGGACGAAACCTATGGCGGCGAAACACCTGACATTCTCGACAATGCTTTTGTGATTGTGGATTTCGACAATGGTGTACGCGCCATGCACGATCTCTGTATGTTTGCTGAAGGCTCCCGCCACCAGGAAGAGCTGAGCGCGGTCGGCCATGTCGGAAAGGCTGAATGCCATATTCCCGATGGCAATGTCACATTAGCGCCTAGGAGCCCAAAAGACGTTCAGACCGTTCATGTGCCGGTTGATGAAGCTGTCTTGAAGGCGGGGTACCATCACGGTGCCAGCTATTTCCAGCATCTCGATTTCCAGAAAGCGATTACAGAAGGCACCCCCGCAAAAGTTACGGCGCAAGATGGCCTCAAAGCAGTTGCCATGGGGCTTGCAGCGCACCGCTCCATCGACGAAGGTCGCCCCGTACTCATGAGTGAGTTCGGCCTCTAGGCAACAGGCGGCGTTGATGACAGACTTTCAGGTGCCACAAGAATGGCGAGTTGGGAGGCCAGCATGCGGATTGCGATCCTGACCCTTGGGACACGGGGTGATATGCAGCCCTATGTCGCCTTGGCGTTGGGGCTACGTGCTGCGGGACATGATGTGGTGATCAGCGGCCCCGAAAACTTTGCTGAATGGGTGCAAAGCTTTGGTTTTGACTATGTCTCAGGCGGACTTGACCTTCAGGCGCTGCTCCAATCACCAGAGGGCCGCGACCTGATCTCAGGCAGTCTCTTTGCCATCATTCGCAACTTTCGCGAAATCAGCCAGAAAATCACTGCCGAAATCATTGATGGCAGCACCCAGGCGAGCGACGGCGCGGACCTCATTCTCTACCACCCCAAAGTGCCCGTCGCGACGGACCTCGGGGAAGCGCTCAACATTCCTGTCATTCAAACGGCTTTGCAGCCGATCATTGTGCCCACCGGTGACTTTGCTATTGCAGGGCTTGGAAATGGAATTCTGGGGCGGCGGCTCAACAGATGGACCTATAGTGCAATCCGCGCACAGCGCGCCATGTTCTCCAAACAGCTGAACAGCTGGCGGACTGGCACCCTTGGCCTGGCGCCGCTCCCACGCTTTGCCCGCGGCGGTGAGATAAAAGGCAAAACGCTCCCTGTTCTGCATGCCTTTTCACAACATGTGGTGCCGCGCCCGACAGACTGGCCAGAGTCGGCGCATGTCACAGGCTATTGGTTCCTTGATGACACATCTGGCTGGACGCCACCGGACGACCTGCAGGCGTTCCTAAATGCGGGGTCACCACCGGTCTATGTGGGCTTTGGCAGCATGACAGATAAAGATCCGGTAGCAAAAGCACGGATGGTCATTGAGGCGCTTACCAAAGCCGAATGTCGCGGTGTGATTGCAACAGGATGGGGAGGTCTCACGGCGGGTGATCTACCGGACACCGTCTTTGCGATTGATGGCGCCCCTCACGACAAGCTCTTTCCACTCATGAGTGCGGTTGTGCATCACGGTGGCGCTGGCACAACCGCTGCTGCTTTTCGGGCGGGACGCCCACAATTGGTCGCGCCCTATTTTGGGGACCAACCCTTTTGGGGACACCGGGTTGCGGATTTGGGCGCGGGCCCGCCGCCCTTGCCGCAAAAAAGGATGACCGCAGACAAACTCGCCCATGGTCTTCGAGGCATTGTGAAAGACAAGTCGTTTGCCTCCCATGCAGAAACACTTGCGCACGAACTAGCCAAGGAAGACGGCGTCGCAGCTGCCGTTGAGCTGATTGAGAAATTGGCCATTTGAGAGATTGGCGGGGGCGACACACCCGTCTAAGCTTCCTCAAAAAACAGGGGATGGCGAATGGCGGATCAATCAACAGTTCGGGCAAATCTCGAAACCTGGCAGCAACGTATTGACGTCTCGCCGTTTCAGCGCTGGCTAGGCCTTAGGGTCACTGAAGTTGATGAGGGACGTATGTGCGTTTCTCTGCCCTGGAAAGAAGACCTAATTTCCAATCCCAATCCACCGACGGTTCATGGCGGCATCCTGGCATCAGTCATTGATCTCCTCGGCCTCTACTCTGTGCTGACGACGGGTAGCATCTCAATCGCAACAGTAGACTTGCGCGTCGATTATCACCGTCCTGCCGGACCGGGTGACATGACGGCTGAAGCCAACATCATCAAACTTGGCTCCAAAGTCTCTACAGCGGAGACCAAAGTCTTTGGCGGACATGGAAAACTTCTTGCGTCAGGCCGCGGTGTCTACCTCATGGCCAGTTGACTTGGTTCAACCCGCTCGTCATAGTCGCACGCAGTTCATCGAATAGGTGTGAGATCTCTTATGTGTGGTTTTCAAAATATGTATCTCGAATCCGCGGTCGGCGCATGCAAGCCGGTCGTGCGTTCGTGCGCGCCTCCAAAATAGCAAACCACACCCTCTTCTATTCAGTCAGAGCCCGGTTTTGCCGGGCTTTTTTCGTTCCAGGACACGCTATCCATGTCTCAGTCAGAGAATTCATCCCAGGTCTCCCCCACGACCCGTCTCGCGATCATCATCACCATTGTCGCCGCCAACATGCTGGCGCTCGCGGCGACAGACCTCTACTTGCCGTCGGTTCCGTACCTGCCCGAAATATTCGGCGCTTCTATCGAAGCTGTGCAGTTCACATTGGTGACGTTCAGCGCAGGCTTCGCAATCTCGCAGATCCTCTTTGGCGCTGCCGGTGATCTCTGGAATCGCCGTTGGGTGCTGGTCGGCTCGCTGTTCGTGTTCGTCCCTGCGTCTCTCTGGTGCGCCGTTTCCGGCACAGCAGAGAGCCTTGCGCTTGCGCGCTTCGCTCAAGGCTTCTCTGCAAGCGCCTCCGCCGCCCTGACCGTGCCAATGATCAAACCCCTCTTCGATGAAGCCCGCGCAGTACATGCCATCTCCGTCATTGGCGGGATTGATGCGATCATTCCAGCTTTTGCTCCGATCCTTGGGGCCTGGATATTTTCCCAGTTCGGTTGGGAGGCGAACTTCTGGGTCATCGTCATTGCAGGCGTGCCCCTGCTCATCGCCGCCGTGATTGTGGTGCCCGATGACCGGCCAGAAAGTCATCACACCAGTATCTGGCCAGTGCTCATGGGGTTCTTCACCCTGCTCAGGCACAAGCGCTTTATGGGCTATGCGGTGAGTCACGGATTTTCACTCGGGGGTTTGCTTGCGGTTGTCTTTTCCGCCCCAACGCTGATCGTTACACATATGGATGGGGGACCGGCAGAGTATGTCTATTCCCAGATCATGTGGGTCGGCGTGTTTCTGCTTGCTGCAAACACGACCGGACGGTTGATGCGACGCGTTACCGCCGACCAACTCATTTGGGTTGGAAACACGATCCAAATCGTGAGCGCGTTTGCATTGCTTGGCTACGCGCTCCTCTTTCCTGTTCACTGGTTGGGCTTTGCGTTTGGTGGCGTGCCTTATTGCATCGGTCTTGGGCTTCGCGGTGGTGCAGGTTTCTCCCGCGCGATTGACGCTGTGCCTGCTTATGGCGCACGGGCATCGTCCCTCATCATCTTCTTTTCGATGGGCCTGTCAGCAATTGGCACCGGTGCGGTCGCGCCATTCCTTGATGATGGTGTCTGGAGTGCCGGGGCCGCCATGCTGATCATGAGCCTTGCCGCACTGGCTGTGTTGCCGCTCATCAAAGAGAGAGCGGGGAGCCCGTGACCCATACCGGATGGATCGTCACCATTGTTCTGGCGACGGCAATGCTGGGCGGGTCTGCGTTTGATTTTCATCTGCCGGCCATTCCACTGCTGCCTGAACAGCTTGGGGCCAGCGTGGTGGAAGCCCAGTGGACGCTCGCTGGCTTTTCATTTGGCTTTGCAACCTCAATGCTGATGTTCGGGGCACTCGCGGACCTCTATTCGCGCCGCGCTGTCCTATTGGGTGGCCTCGCGATTTTCGTACCTGCATCTCTTCTCTGCGCCATGGCGACTACACCCGAGATCCTCATCTTAGGGCGGGTGTTACAGGGGTGCGCGGCAGCGTCAGGCAACTCTGTTGCACCCGCCCTCATTCGCTCGCTCTATGATGAAGCCCGCAGCGTACGCGCCATGTCGATCTTCTCGTCCCTCTTTGGGTTGATCCCGGTGATCGCACCCGCGCTCGGTGCATTGATGATCGCTGCCTGGGGCTGGCAGTCCATCTTCTGGCTCATCGCAGGCATTGGCCTGCTGCTGGTGCCAGCGGTGGGCCTCACCATCCCAAACGACCGACCAGAAAGTCACGAGACGGATCTCTGGCCCGTGGTGCGCGGCTATGGGCGGCTTCTTAGTCACGGCAGATATCTTGCCTATGTGGGCAGTCAGGCGTTGGGATTTGCGGGGCTGCTCACCTTTGTCTTGAGTTCGCCTTATCTCATCACAGCGCATCTGGGAGGTGACACCACCGCCTTTCTGCTTACGCAGGTGATCATTATTTCCGCGTACATCGCAGGTGCGAATGGGACCGGATTGCTTGTGCATCACTTCAAAACAGATGACTTCATTCTGACCGGTTCCATCGCTCAGCTCATCGGTGGCGCGGCCCTGCTGGCGTACGCGGTATGGGCAAATCTCCCCGGCTGGCTCGCGGTTGCCTTTCTTGTTGCGATCTTCGACGCAGGCCACGGCATAAGAAGTGGGGCGGGATTTACAAAGGCGATGGATATAGTGCCGACCCATGGCGCACGGGCCTCGTCACTTCTGAACTTTTTCTGTGTTGCACTTGCCGGTGCCGGTGCAGCCGGTGTTGCGCCCTTCCTCGCGCCTTACGGCCTCATGCCCGTCGCCCTTGCAACATTCACGTTTGGGTCCGGTAGTCTCATTCTCTTGGTTCTTGCGCGACGGTTGTAGCGGGTGGCACTGCCGCTTAAGGTCCTGTCACACCGTCACCAGGAGAAAATCATGAGTACGCTAGAAACAGAGTTTCTTTTTGAGATTGATGCCGAACTTCGCGAGCCGAACCTCATGATCGGCAGAGTACCTGAGGGCAGCCGCATGATCGCCCATGTTGAAGGCGGCACGTTTGAAGGCCCGCGCATCAAAGGCACAATGCCTGCGTCGGGCGGTGACTGGGTGCTCGCCCGTGCTGACGGGTCCATCAAAATTGATGTGCGTGCCGCACTCACCACAGACGATGGCCACAATATTTACGTCTACTATGGTGGCCGCATTGTCATGTCGCCGGAACAGATGGGCGCGCTGGGTGATCGCGCGGCAGCTGAAGCCCTTGATCCATCGACCTATTATTTCCGCACTAATCCGCTTTTTGAGGCGGCCATGGACAGCCCCTATGCCTGGCTCAACCATGTGGTGGCGGTTGGCATCGGACGCCTTACGGCAAAAGGCGTTGCGTACAAGATCTATGCGCTGAAATAAAACCCCCTCGGAATACGACCTCATCACGGAGAACCTCATGAGAGAGCTTGCGATCCTCACCTTCCTTAGTCTTGATGGTGTCATGCAGGGGCCGTCATCGCCAGAAGAAGACCCATCCGGCGGGTTCACCGCAGGTGGGTGGGCTCAGCCCTGCTGGGAAGGTGTGATGGAACAGGTCGGTCGTGAAGCCATGGCCGAGCCTTATGACATGCTGTTTGGGCGCAAGACGTATGAGATGTTCGCAGGCCATTGGCCGGAGGCTGATCCGGAGGACCCTGCAGCGGTGCGCATGAACGCTGCCGCATAATATGTGGCGTCTTCCACGCTAACCGAGCCGTCGTGGCAGAACACGACCGCGCTCTCTGGCGATGTGGCCAGCCAAGTTGCCGCGCTCAAACAGCAGGACGGTCCTCTGCTGCAGGTGCATGGCAGCGGCCATCTCATCCAAACGCTGTTGAAACACGACCTGATTGATGAGTTTCGGCTCTGGACCTTTCCGGTCGTCGTCGGGTCTGGCAAGAAATTGTTTGCTGCGGGGACGATCCCCTCTTCCCTGGAGCTTGCGAAATCAGAAGCGACCGGCAACGGGGCTGTCATGTCGATCTACCGCCGGTAGTCTCTGCCGCCCTTAGTCATACTCGCTCACAATTCCGTCCTGAGGAATAAGCTAGATATGGCATGACGGATGCCATATTCTTGCCTATAGTTCACTCCTAGAAAAAAGACTGGGAGAATTGTGATGCGCCGAACATTTTTGACCGTAACCCTGCTTGCGAGCACAAGCCTATCGACCATCGGCCACGCCGCTGATACGCAGCTACTGTGGGGCGACACCCATCTTCACTCGTCTTATTCCACCGATGCCTTTATTGCCGGGAACCGGACTGCCGACCCGGACACGGCTTATCGCCTTGCCAAAGGTGAGCCGGTGGTGCACCCGTTCAACCGAGTGCGGGTCCAGCTGCAACGGCCGCTCGATTTTCTTGTCGTGGCGGACCATGCGGAATCCCTTGGCGTCATTGGCGAAATCTTCCGTACCAATCCTGAGATGGATGAGGCCTGGTTCTGGCAGCGCTGGTTCACGACTTTCGCGCTTGGCCGCCTACGCGACACTATTGATAAACCGGCGCACCTTACCGGTGTGGTCAGCAGTTTCGCGCCGCATGTGATCGAGCCCGGCGACACGGCAGACCCAGTCGTCTCCGGCGGCATGCAAAACATCTCCGTGAGCGATGTGGTCGGCATCCCGAAAGATGTGGCCGACGCCATCAGCGCGGACATGTGGGGCCGCTCTGTTGCCGCTGCCGACGCGCATTATGAGCCCGGCGTCTTCTCACCCATGATCGGATGGGAATGGACCCAGACGAATAATGGGGTGAACCTCCACCGCGTCGTCATGTCGACTTTGAACGCAGAGCAGGCCGCGAGTATTGATCCGGTGGGCTCCGGCGAAGCGCCCTACCCGCATCAGCTTTGGGAAGGCCTTGCCGCGCTGCAGGAAGAGACCGGCGCGCGCTTTATGGCGATCCCGCATAATTCCAATCTCTCCAAGGGCTACATGTTCAGCGCCACGCGCTTGAATGGCGAACCCATCACAGCAGAGTTCGCCCGCACCCGGGCACAGTGGGAGCCGATTGTTGAAGTGACACAGGTGAAGGGCGACTCCGAGACGGCGCCTTCTTTGTCGCCGGATGATGAGTTTGCAGGCTTCGAGCCGTTCAACTTCTATCTGCAGAACAAACCGCAGGGCGGCAGTTTCCAGGCAGCGGTTGGTGACTTCATGCGATCCGGTCTGCGGCGCGGCCTCGAGATTGAACAGGAAATCGGGGTGAACCCGTACCAGTTTGGGGTGATTGGCTCGACGGACGCGCATACGAGTATTGCGTCTGCGGAAGAACCCAATTTTTGGGGCAAGATGGGGAAAGACTCCATCCCGGAAAACAAGCGCACCGAAGACGCGATCGATCTGGACGATGGCTATGAGCCAGGCGTCGATACGTTTGACGGCTGGAACTATTCCGCGCAGGGCTTGGCCGCTGTCTGGGCGGAAGAGAACACACGCGAGAGCATTTTCGAAGCCTTCACGCGCCGGGAGACTTATGCGACCACCGGCCCGCGCATGACGCTACGTGTGTTTGGCGGCTGGAACTATGACACAACTGCTGCCGAAGCCACGGACCTTGCAGGTGTCGGCTATGCGGGCGGTGTACCTATGGGCGGTGACCTGAGTGCCGCGCCCGAAGACGCAGGCGTTCAGCTTCTCATCCGGGCCACCAAGGACCCGATGGACGCAAACCTTGACCGGGTGCAGGTGATCAAAGGCTGGGTGGACGCGGACGGCAAATCACATGAGCAGGTGTTTGATGTGGCCTGGTCCGATGATCGGGTGCCGGGCGCCGACGGCAAGCTGCCGCCGGTCGGAAACACGGTCGACATTCAGACGGGTGCAGTTGAAAACTCTATCGGGGCGGCGGAATTCTCCACCGTGTGGACGGACCCCAGTTTCGATGCGAGTGAACGGGCGTTCTATTATGTGCGGGTGCTGCAAATCCCGACCATCCGGCATTCGCAATTAGATGCCGTCGCGCTCGGGCAACCAACGCCCTACGAAGGCCCGGCCACGATCCAGGAACGCGCTTATTCATCGCCGATCTGGTACACGCCTTGATCGGGAGCAGCCTGCCACTTCGCGGGAAGAGCAATAACACACCGCAACGCGTGTGAATCTTTGATTATGTCTGTGATCCCATTCCCGGTAACGAACGCTGGTTTCAGAGCTGAGTAAATATACTGTAAAACACGACTAGTGTTTTACAGAAACGATGTGCTCGCTCATGGCAGACCAACCACTGTTCAAAAACCTAAAAAGAGCTCAAATTCCTGGTGTTTTTTCCGATTATGTTCCCGATGACGCCACGCCAGACTTTCTGAGATTCAATCTCATCTATGGCTTCAACGGGACCGGCAAATCGACGTTATCCCGGATTTTCAGATGTCTAAGCTCAGACAAGGACGCAGACCTGCCCGATGGTGGTTCCTTTCAAATGGAGCTAACAGATTCATCAATACTGGGCTCCAGCACCGAAAATGCGTCGGTATCGGAGAAAATCTCGGTGTTCAACGATGACTTCGTTGAAGCCAACTTTCGCTGGAAGATGGGCGACGCCTCTCCAGTTGTTTTCTTTGGAGCTCAGTCGACAAGTCTGTCCTTAACAGTCGAGAGAGTTGAACAGTACAGAGAGGTAGCGAGGACCAGAAAGGAAGCTGCAGCTGAACAGCAAAAACAAACTCAAGAAAAACTCACGCTTTTCAAACGTAATGTCGGACGACAGGTCGCCGAGGCACTAAACTTGGGTCGTTCATACACGGGGACCAATGTCGCTACTGACTATGCCAGCGGGCTTTCGGGCACCACGGAGCTAAGCAGCGAGACCTATTTGGCAAAGAAGAAGATTGCTAACCAAGTAGAACAACAGGCAACACTGAAAAAGGTGATGCTTGAACACAAAAATCTAGAAGAAGTGTTCTCTAACGCATCAGAAATCTGCAAATTTTCGCTCGCGGTATCGACACTGAAGGACGTGGCGGAACACATGTTGATGGTTCCGTGGATAGAGCAAGGTTTCAAATATCACACTGATAAACATCTCAACACTTGCCTCTTTTGTGGGAGCGAACTGACCCAAACTCGTCTCGCTTCACTCGAGGCATCGATAGATGAGCGGCTTGAAAGACAGGAAACTTGTTTGCAAACGGCAGACGAGAACACAGCTGCAGCGCGTAGCAGCATGGAGCGCTTACAACTGTCTGTACCATCACCAGCAGAATTGAGCGCCGATCTACAAGCAGTGTTTCAAACGCAAAGCTCACACCTAGAAGCCAACATTGATGACCTTAAAGGGTATTTGGACCTAACGCTCAGCCGGTTGGGAGAAAAGAGAACATCCCCACATCGGGCACTAGTCGCATTTAGCGATAAAGAGCGGAGTGCAATCACGCAGCTTCTAGAAGAAACTGACAAACAGATAGCCCTCATCAATGTCCTTATCGAAAACCACAACGAACAAGCTGACAAGTTTAGCACGACAAAGAAATTGGCAGCCGATGATGTAAAGGGGCACTTGCTAATACGTGAACGCACTGAATACACACAACTGTCTGACGCGGCGGCAGCGGCTGACGCTGAGCTGGAACGAAGGGAAACGCTATACGTTAGGTCTGCCGAAGCTGTCGAAAGTCTGAGAGCCAAGTTGCGAAATCATGGGGCAGCAGCAGAGGCGATCAACCCCCTCGTGGCTGCATACCTGGGCCACAATCAACTTGAACTGAGAACGGCCGAGCTTGGGTATCAAATTATCCGCGCTGGAATGCCGCTCACCCAACCACCAAGCGAGGGAGAAAAAACGGCGTTCGCGCTATGCTATTTTCTCGTAAAACTCAGGGAACAAGACAGAAAAATTTCTGACTCGATCATTGTGCTAGACGATCCAGTATCGAGTTTGGACACTCGCTCTGTTGGTCATGCGCTAAGCTTGATTCAGGCGAATACAGAAACTGCGTCGCAAGTCTTCATTCTCACCCACCATCTGCATTTCATGAACGAAGTCAAAAAGTGGCTAAGGCCAAAGTACAAAAGACAACCTCCTGAAGCCGGATTTTTCTTCATTGAGACCCTGCAGGACCCGACAACAGGCCATCGAAGGTCCCGGTTGCGGAAGCTTCCTAAGCTCCTTCGCTCTGCTGATTCCGAATACTTGTATCTAGTATCGATTGTCCTCGAATATCTAGATTCCGACCCTCGCCACGATTTCCAGTTTCTCTATCTTCTGCCAAATGCGATGAGAAAAGTGTTGGAACTCTTCCTTGAGTTTAAGCTCCCCAAAATGAACTTCACCGACAAAATGTCCCATGAAATTGTCACCGGTAGTGGCTTGAGTAACGCCGAGTTGTCCGCGCTAACACGATTGGTCCATCTTGAGTCTCATTCTGACGACTTAAGCCGACTGATAGAGTGGTCGACGCCTACGATAGAAGAAATTGAGCGTTCCGCCGTCGCATTGATGTTGCTTATTGAGAAACTTGATCCGGATCACTATGCAAGGTTAAACAAATAGTGAAAAAATGACCGTAGCCTCTACCCCTCAATCGAACGCTTCTTCCCAGGTGCCTTCCGTGGAGGCTTTGGAATATTCCGTCGCGCGGTTTTCAAAGAAGTTTGCGTGCTCAATGCCGTTCAGCATTTCGTCCATCCAGGGCAGCGGGTTCTTGTCGACCCGGTAGATGGGGAGAAGTCCGAGCTGTGTCAGCCTACGATTGGCGATCCAGCGGATGTAGCTTTTCACTTCTTCTGCTGAGAGGCCTTCGACCGAGCCCATTTCAAAAGCGAGATCGATAAACGCATCCTCGTGGGTGATGATGGTCTCGCACGCCTTGTAGATGTCCTTCTGCAGCTCTTCATTCCAGAGCTCCGGGTTTTCCTCAATGAAGGTGCGGAAGAGCTTGATGGCACTTTCTGTGTGAAGCGACTCGTCGCGCGCGGACCAGGTGATGATCTGGCCCATGCCCTTCATCTTATTAAAGCGCGGGAAGTTGAGCAAGATGGCAAAACTGGCAAAGAGCTGCACGCCTTCGGTGAAGGCGCCAAAGACGGCAAGCGTCTTGGCAATGTCTGCCTTCGTCTCCACACCCCATTCCTGCATATAGTCGTACTTGTCCTTCATCTCCCCATATTTGAGGAAGGCTTCATACTCCGTCTCGGGCATGCCGATGGTGTCGAGCAGGTGGGAATAGGCGGAGATGTGGACCGTCTCAATATTGGAGAAGGCCGCCAGCATCATCTGCACTTCTGTGGGCATGAAGACACGGGAATAGTGCTTCATGTAGCAATTGTTTACTTCCACATCGGCCTGCACGAAGAAGCGGAAAATTTGCGTCAAGAGATTGCGGTCGCCCTCGGTCAGGACCTTCGCCCAGTCCTTCACATCGTCAGCCAGCGGCACTTCTTCCGGCAGCCAGTGAATGCGCTGCTGGGTCAACCAGGCGTCATAGGCCCAGGGGTAGCGGAAGGGCTTGTAGGTTGCGCGTTCTTCAAGAAGGGACATGGTTTCCGCTTTCTGGCTTCTCGTTGTTCTTTGGCGCCATCCTTCGAGACGGGCCCTTGGCCCTCCTCAGGATGAGGGCTGGATAAAAAACCTCACCCTGAGGATCGCGAAGCGATGTCTCGAAGGGTGAGGTGTTGTTTAGAGGCCAGTCTTACTGGCAGGCGAGACACTCGTCATAATCGTTCATCTCTGCCGGATTCACCTTCGCAGGCTGCTCGTTCTGGGTCAGACGTGTTTCCACAGCAACTTCCGTGAGCGTCTTCAGCGGAATGTCCGCTGCGCCACTTGCCTTCTCTGCTGCGTTCGCGGCTTCCTTGGCAAGATGCGAGCTATCGCTTTCGGCCCGCTGGATCGAGAGAGAACGGCAATAGTAAAGCGATTTCACGCCCTGCTTCCAGGCCTGGAAGTGGAGCTGGTGCAGCTCGCGCTTGTTCACATTGGCGGGCACGAAGAGGTTCACGCTTTGCGCCTGATCAATCATCGGCGCGCGGTCACCTGCATGCTCAATGACCCAGCGCTGATCGATTTCAAAGGCGGTCTTGAAGACGTCTTTCTCCAGATCATCCAGAAAATCGAGATGGGCGATAGAGCCGCCATTGGTGACGATGGACGACCATGTCTCATCATCATTGCGGCCTTTTTCTTCCAGCAATTTGGTGAGGTGTCGGTTGCGCACATTGTGGGAGCCCGAAAGCGTTTTGTGCGTGAAGCTGTTTGCCGCGATGGGCTCAATGCCCGCACTTGTGCCACCACAGATGATGGAGATGGATGCGGTTGGTGCCACGGCAGACTTGTTGGAGAAGCGTTCCATGATGCCGTAGTCCGCGGCATCCGGGCAGGCGCCGCGCTCTTCAGCCAGCTTCTTTGAGGCTGCATCGGCCTGATCATCAATATGCTTGAAGATCTTCTTGTTCCAGACCTTCGCCATCACGCCCTCAAACGGGATCATGTTGGCCTGCATGAAGGAGTGGAAGCCCATGACGCCAAGGCCGACAGAACGCTCGCGCATGGCGGAATATTTGGCTTGCGCCATTTCGTCCGGTGCGCGGTCGATAAAGTCCTGAATGACATTGTCGAGGAAGCGCATCACATCTTCGATGAATTGCGGGTGGCTTTCCCACTCCTGGAACTTTTCAACATTCAAGGAGGAGAGGCAGCAGACCGCGGTCCGAGCCTTGCCATGATGGTCAATGCCGGTGGGCAGGGTGATTTCAGCGCAGAGGTTTGAAGTCTTTACCTCAAGGCCCGCAAGCTTTTGCTGCTCAGGGCGCGCATTGTTCACCGTGTCCTTGAAGATCATGTAGGGCTCGCCGGTTTCAATCCGAGCAGTGAGCATGCGGATCCAGAGCGAGCGGGCAGAGACTGTCTTCTGAACCGACTTGTCTTTTGGCGAGAGAAGCGCCCAGTCCTCATCATTCTCCACTGCGCGCATGAACGCGTCAGAAATCAGAATGCCGTGGTGGAGGTTGAGCGCCTTGCGGTTCGGATCGCCACCTGTTGGACGGCGGATCTCAATGAACTCTTCGACTTCCGGGTGGTCAATCGGCAGGTAGCAGGCAGCCGAGCCACGTCGCAGGGAGCCCTGGCTGATCGCGAGCGTCAGGCTATCCATCACACGGATGAAAGGCACGATGCCGCTTGTTTTGCCATTGCCGCCGACTTTTTCGCCGATGGAGCGAAGGTTGCCCCAATAAGAGCCGATGCCGCCGCCCTTAGCTGCGAGCCAGACATTTTCGTTCCAGAGGCCAACAATCCCTTCCAGCGTGTCATTGGCTTCGTTCAGGAAGCAGGAAATGGGCAGGCCGCGCTCCGTGCCGCCGTTCGAGAGAACGGGGGTCGCTGGCATGAACCAAAGCTTTGAGATGTAGTCATAGAGACGCTGAGCGTGGTCCGGATCGTCTTTGTCGGCGTAGTAGCTTGCAACACGGGCAAACAGGTCCTGGAAGCTTTCACCCGGCATCAGATAGCGGTCGGTCAGAGTCGCTTTGCCGAACTCAGTCAGCAGTGCATCGCGGGAGCGATCAACTTTCACCGATGGACGGCCTTCATATTGGACCGTCTGATCTGCAGCTTCGAATGGCATTTCCGGTTCCGCGGTGTCCGCGCCTTTCACCCGGCGAACAGCTTGACGTTCACCTGTAATAATCGCCGAAACGGTGGCCTCGACCCCAGAAAGATCGACCGATTTGGACGTATCATTGAACATGTATTCTGCCCCCAACTTGACCTGTTCCCGCCGCCGAAAACAGATTCAAAACCCCACATTCGAGACACAAAGTCCCTGGCTCGCGCACCCATGTGCACAATCCTCGCTGCTCTTTTTACATGAGCAGAACGCATTCAATCCTGTGATTACGCTGCGCCTTGAAGGTCGCCCCAGCGGTGGGCAGCGCGTCCAGATATAGTATCCGCTGCGAACCGCGCGTCAACAGGTAGTGTTCACGGTTTCGAATTTTTTTGGTTAATGAAAGGTTAACGCACTGTTTTCACTGTGTGTTTTTTGGTGCACAAAGTTTCCAGGGTGCCCATTGTGGATGCCCCTCATCGCGCAAAGGATACTCGTTCAAAATGCCTCTCACTGACCCGGTCACCGGTGCTGAACGGCGCCCTCTTTATCCTGAAATCGCCCCCTACACGTCCGGCATGCTCGCCGTATCGCCCGTCCATACGCTGTTCTATGAAGAGTGTGGCAACCCGGATGGCAAACCGGTCGTCATCCTGCACGGTGGTCCGGGCGGCGGATGCAACCCGACAATGCGGCGCACCCACAACCCTGACGCGTACCGAATCATTTTGTTCGACCAACGCGGTTGTGGCCGCTCAAGCCCCCACGCCGAGCTCGAAGGCAACACGACCTGGGACCTGGTCGCTGACATTGAGCGTCTTCGCGAACATCTAGGGATTGAGACATGGCAGGTCTGCGGGGGGTCCTGGGGATCATGTCTCGCCCTTGCCTATGCGGAGACGCACCCGACCCGGGTCAGCGAACTTGTCATGCGGGGCATTTTCACGCTGCGCCCCAGAGAGCTTCACTGGTTTTACCAAGAGGGAACCGACGCCCTCTATCCCGACGCTTGGGAAAAGTTCATTGCTCCCATCCCGGAAGCCGAGCGTGGCGACCTGATGGCCGCCTATTACAAGCGCCTTACCGGCAAGGATGAAGAGGTCAAGCTCGCCTGCGCCCGAGCCTGGTCGGTCTGGGAAGGAACAACGCTTTCCCTTTTGGAAGATCCTGAGCGCGCGGCGCGCTTTGATGATCCCCATTTCGCCTTGGCGTTTGCGCGGATCGAGTGCCACTACTTTGTAAACAAAGGATTTTTCGAGCCGCAGGATCAGTTGATCCAGAACGCCCACAAGCTCAATGGTATTCCAGGCGTCATCGCCCAGGGCCGCTATGACGTGGTGACGCCTATGTTTACAGCCTGGGACCTCGCCAAAGGTTGGGAAACCGGGAAACTGAACATCGTGCCCGATGCCGGCCATACCGCGACAGAACCGGGAATTGTTGATGTCATGATCCGCGCCACCGACCGCTACGGGGGACTGTAAGCCCCATTTTGCGACGCTCAAGTACCATACCTACCGCCTGGGGCTTTCCGAAACAGCCCCAATGACTGTATAGACATCGATAGAGAACACGGTCGGAACAAGGGGGCGCACGACTTCCAATGAGTAGCAGCACAGACATCAGTTGGCTGTTTGAACAGAACAAAGCCTGGGCTGACAAAGTAAAACAGGTTGACCCCGACTTCTTCGCCAACCTTGCAGACCAGCAACATCCCGAATTGCTCTGGATCGGCTGTTCCGACAGTCGCGTGCCAGCGAACCAGATAACAGGCCTGCCGCCCGGCGAGGTCTTCGTCCATCGCAATATTGCCAATGTGGTCGTGCCGTCTGACTTGAACTGCCTCTCGGTCATTCAATTCGCAGTCGAAGTGCTGGGTGTGCGCCACATAATTGTGTGTGGCCACTATGGCTGTGGGGGTGTCGCCGCGTCGATGGAAGACAAGGACCATGGCCTTATCGACAATTGGCTGCACCATATTCGCGACGTGCATCGGCTGCATGCAGAAGAGCTCGATGCCATCACGGACAAGACCGAGCGACAAAACCGGCTCTGCGAGCTGAATGTTATCGAACAGACTGCAAATGTCTGCAACACGACCATCATCAAGAACGCGTGGGCTCAAGGCAGAGAGCTTGCCGTTCATGGTATCGTTTACAGTATCCAGAACGGCATCCTAAAAGACTTACTGGTTCGCACCGGCCCTGGCGATTAATGCAGGAGTTGTCATGCGTATTCTCTTCCTGATGAATGATGAGGGATCGCCCCCCGGCGTTCTCCTGGAAGAGACAGAAGCGCTGGGCCATCGGCCAAGTGTGCTCGTGCCTTACAAAAATATCAGCCACGATCCGGAGCTGCCCGGTGCAGTGCCAACCACGCCGGATGGCTTTGACGGTCTCGTCGTGCTGGGCGGCGCGATGAGCATATTGGACGAAGCCGACCATCCCTTTATTCATCCGACCCGACAATTGATGCGCGCGTTTGACACGGCCCAAAAGCCGGTCATGGGTGTTTGTTTCGGTGCTCAGCTTCTGGCAGATGCCCATGGAGGTCGGGTGAAACCGCTTGGTCACACAGAGTGGGGCTTCCTTCCGCAAATCTGGCTGCCGGCCGCAGAGGAAGATGCGCTCCTAGCCGGGAGCACTCCAGGTCTTCCTCTGATGCAGTGGCATGGGGATACGTTTGATCTTCCAGATGATGCCCTTCCGCTGTCCACAAGACCGGATTGCCCTGCTCAAGCTTTCAGCATTGGGAATTTGAATTGGGGCTTGCAGTTTCACCTGGAGCTAGACCAGCCGACCCTGCTGAACTGGGCCGGTCTGCATGCAGATGAGCTCAAAGAAGATCCGGCCCCCCATGTCGAGCAAATGCACGCTGACATCGCCACTTATCACGAAGCGCAGGCAGATTTCGCGCGTAGGGTGATGCGCCGATGGCTCGATGTGTGTGCGGACGCAAAAACGGGGCGGTAATACGCACCACCCCGCTTCTACCCAACCGACTACCAACTCTGGTGGGCCGTTAGTTCAGGACAATCTCGAAGATTGAGGTGGTCCCACTCACTTCATTTGCGACCGCAAGCAGATCTTTCCCATTTGGCGATTGTGCGGCTGGAATAAAGGCCATGCCTTCAGGTCCGAGGTCACCGGCCTTACCCGCTTCTGCGTTGCCTGAAAAATCCCGATTATTGTTGTAGCCAAGGAACTCAGCATTGGCTGGGTCAGTCACGTCATAGGCCATGATGCCGCCAACGCGCTCTAGGCCGATAAAGGCAATCGTCTTACCGCCGATCTGGCCCACTGTCAGCGCTTCTGGTTCGGGTCCTTTGTCGTCGGAGCGGCTGTCGCCCTTATCATTCTCGTCATTGGTGGAGTTGAAGTCGCCCCCCAGGCGGGCCGCTGTCATGCGCTCAAACTGATCTGCGGAATCAAACACCAACTCACCTGACGTCGACCAGATCGAAAAGGACCGTGCACCGTAAGAATAGATGACGTCATGATCCCCATCACCATCAGTGTCACCCAAGCTTGTTGTCGTTTTGAGACGCCCAAGATTTCCATTTTCCTGCAGCATGTCTGCGTTAGGAAAGGCGGTTGGATCAAGCGTGAGCTTCGCAACCCGGGTTTCCTCAGACCAACCGTCATAGTCCTTTGCGTCGCCTTCATTGGCGGTCATCAGATAAGTCTGACCGGCGACTTCGAAGGAGACGATTGAATCCGGCTGATACATGCCCATAACAGGCCAGGTTTTAATATTGGCGCCACCATCTTTGTTCGATGCGTCCAGAGGTACTTGCGAATGGTCTTTGTAGCCCAAGCCCAGCAGGTTGGTGATTTCCGCTTTAGCGACATCAACTACCGCAATGCCGTTGTTTTCCTGCAGTGTGACGTAAGCGGTCTTCCCGTCTGCAGAGACGGCGATATATTCCGGCTCAACATCGGCGGCGACAGTACTTCCCGGTTTCACAATTCGCATGCCCTCAGGCACAGTCTCAAAACCTGAGAAGTCTGCTGTGCGCGCGGCCATGTCGGCAATTGTGATAACGCTCACGGTCCCTTCTGGATCATTGGTGTAGTCCCTTGACGGCTCACCCTCATTTGCAACAAGCGCATAGGCCCCGTCGGGTGTGAAGGTCACCATGTCGGGATTGGCGCCGACCGTGACAGACCCTTGTTCATTGCCATCAAGATCGAAGAATACGACTTTACCCGGATCTTGTTTTGACTGGCCAACCACAGCGACGGCGACAAGACCACCGTGCACAGCAACGGAGTTCGCCCCTTTGCCATGAGCGCTTGTTGACAATGTGCTGACTTTCGTTGGGGACGCCGGGTTGGAGATATCAAGCACGTCTACGTCGCCTGCGTCTGCATTCACAACAAAGAGCTTTTGTGTCTCTACTGAATAAGCAACGATTTCCGCTGCGCCTTCGTCAAAAGCGCCTGTTTCGTACGTGGAAAGATGGTTGAAGGTCAGTGTGTCACGCCCCCAGGCCGGGCTCGACAAAGCCACTGATCCTGCGATCAGGGCCGCCAATGAAAGTGCGCGCATCCGAAATGTCCTCGTCTTCTGATCTTTGACTGTCGCTTCGTGGAAGCTAGGCAAGTTTATTAACCCTGCGTGCAAAACTTATGTGACGGTGGGGCGCAAATTCGGCGAGACAAGTGAAATATTAAGCGGGTCTTAACACCCGGTTGGCAGTCTAGATATTCCTATCTGGAGAGCCTCATGGCTAAAGACGACAAATCGGCGGGCAGCCGAGCCGAGCCTTTAAGCGCGGATGCGACAGGCAGTTTGGACGACAAACTGTACGCCGCCGCAGCGCTTGGGGAGCTCACCGTCAGCGCAGACCTTACTGACGATGATCGGCGCCAGGCGCACGACATTCTGGCGACACTCAGTCTGGACGCAGAGCAACAGGTTCGCGCGTCTGTTGCACGTGCAATTGCCGACTACCCTTTCCTGCCCGCTGCCGTCGCAGAGAAGCTGGCTGCCGACGTGTCTGATGTTGCCAGCCCAGTGTTGGAGCGATCACCTGTTCTGACAGATACGTTTCTGGTTGATCTCATCGAAAGCGGCGCAGCTGACGAGCAAGCTCAGATCAGCATTGCAACGCGGCCCGACCTAACGGAAGCTGTGTCAGGGCCTTTGTTAAGAACCGGCAAACGCCGTGCTGTTGAAACTGTCCTCTCAAATACAAGTGCTAAAATTGATGATGAAGGGTATGGCGCTCTCTTTGCACGGGATGATCTGGATGGACGTATGCTCACTCTGGTGTCCGCCCGACAGGGACTGAGCGCCCCTGTGGTGGCTCAATGCCACAAGATCATTCTTACGGATCGCTTTGATCGAGCGATTGGAATGGCGGTTCGGCAAACACTCATCGAGTCCCATGCGCTTCCCCCGCAGATGGCAGATGCCATCGTCAATGCGGCTATGGAAGATGCCCTGTCTCGCTCAGCATCAAACGCTGATGTTACGCCTGAAGAGCTCATTGGACTTGCAGCCACACTAAATAGCCACAACGACCTGACGCCTTCTCTCCTACTGCGCATGACATGTGGCGGTTCACTGGACTTTTCAATGGCCGCATTCCATGTCCTCACAAATCGTTCTTACGATGAGGTGGCGCGTGCTTTTCATAGCGCGGGCACCGAAGTCCTCGGCGATCTCTATCTAGAGAGCGGACTTCCACCCTACTTCCGCTTTGCCCTTGTCGCTGCCATAAAACGAATTGCCGAAGAGCACCGGAAACCCAATGGCAGCACACCTGAGAAACCTGTACAGGATATCATCCGTGAGATTGTCGGCTTCTACAGAGGCATTGCGCCAACCGGTCTCGACCAGGTGATCGCCCGCCTTTGTCATGAGGCGGCACGATGGTCTGAAGACGATAGCGCTGCCCCGTCTTCAGCCTAACCGTCAAAGTCCTAGAAATTCACCCTGGTGGTATACGCGCCATCGACGACCATATTGATCCCCGTGGTGAAGCTCGATCGTGGCGATGAGAGGAAGACCGTTGCATTGGCGATGTCCTCCGGCGATGCCATCCGTCCCATCGGGTTGTTCGACATGGCGTCCTTATAAACATCCGGCATGTTTTCTTCGATCATGTGCCAGACACCCCCTTTGAAATAGACAGTTCCTGGTGACACCACATTGCAGCGGACATGTTTGTCCGCATATTGCTTTGCAAACCCTTTCGCAACATGGATGAGTGCTGCTTTCATCGCCCCATAGGCGTTGGGATGGCTGGTCTCCGCCGCAGACACGGACGAGATGATGACGATGGAGGCATCGCCGCTAGCTGCTGCTGATTTTTCGAGATGGGGGAGTGCTGCCGTGATGGAACGCTGTGCACCCATCACGTCTACATCAAAGCCTGCTTTCCAGTTGACTTCTTCATTTCCGGCACTCAAAGCACTGGCATTGGATATAAGAATGTCGACCCCGCCGAGATCCTTTGCGGCTTCACCGACCCACGCTTGAAGAGCTGGCCCATCTGCAATATCGACAGACTTTCCAAATGCGTTGATGCCTTTGCTCTTAAGCGCGGACACTGCTTCGTCAATCTGCTCCTGATTACGAGCGCAAATTGCGACATTGGCACCTTCATCGGCCAACAGGTCGGTGATCGCGCGCCCGATACCGCGCGTACCGCCCAATATCACCGCGCGCTTACCTTTAAGTCCTAGATCCATTTTAATATCTCCTCCGATTTTCAGTTGCCCGCACTCTATCTGTTTGACGCAAGGGCAGAAAGGCGAAAGGGAGGGTTCCTACTGCTTCTTTGGTGTCTTCGCCCTTGTGCGTTAGACTTCTGGCAAAAGAGGCCAAAGTGCCCACCCGAAAATGGAGGAGACGAGATCCATGGATCTGGCAATGAAACCCGAAGAAGCTGCCTTTCGTGATGAAGTGCGTGCCTTTCTTGATGAGAAGCTCACCGACCAGCTGAAAGCGCATGCGCGGCTCACCAGCGGTATCCTGACGGATCATCCTTTGCGGGTTGAATGGTTGAAGACGCTGAATGAACGTGGATGGGCAGCGCCCAGCTGGCCAAAAGAGTTTGGCGGCACCGGCTGGAGTGTGATGCAGAAATTCATCTTTGCTTCCGAGTGCGCGGCGGCTGGCGCACCGGGCCTCAGCTCCATGGGTCTTTCCATGGTTGGGCCCACTCTTATGGGTCACGGCACAGATGAGCAGCGTGCGAAATATCTTCCCAAAATTCTCGATGGAACCCATTGGTGGTGCCAGGGCTATTCTGAGCCAGGTTCAGGGTCTGACCTCGCGTCCTTGCAAACCAAGGCCGTTTCTGACGGCGACGATTACATTATCAACGGAACGAAGATCTGGACGACTGGCGCTCATTTCGCCAACCACATGTTCTGCCTTGTGCGGACGAGTTCAGAAGGTAAGCGCCAAGAGGGCATTTCTTTCATCGTCTTCCCGATGGACCTGCCTGGCATTTCCGTTGAACCCATCATCACCATTTCCGGCGACCATGAAGTGAACCAGGTGTTCTTTGACGATGTGCGCGTGCCCAAGGCCAATCGCATCGGCGAAGAAAACAACGGTTGGACGGTCGCCAAATATCTGTTGGAGTTTGAGCGCGGTGGCTCTGCCCATGGCGCCAATCTGCGCAATGCGCTCAACCGCCTGAAAAACATCGCGTCACAGGAAGTCTCTGACGAAGGCAGCCCTCTTATTGATGACCCTGCCTTCCGCCGCAAAATTGATGAAGCGGAAGTCGAAGTGACGGCGGTGGAGTTTACCGAACACCGCATCATGTCTTCACTATCGTCTGGCCAGAACCCGGGCGCTGCCGCCTCCATGATCAAGCTCCGGGGCTCGACCATGACGCAGACCATCACAGAGCTCGGTGTTGAAGCGATTTCCCACTATATCGGGCCTCACGTGATGGAAGCCCGGACCTGGGGGTCGAACGTCGCCCCCGTCGGGCCCGGCCACACGTTGATGGTGGTGCCGAAATATATGAACGGGCGCGCCAACACGATCTTTGGCGGATCAAACGAAGTTCAGCGCAACATTATGGCAAAGGCCGTGCTTGGGCTTTAAGCCTCAGCGGTAGGGAGCAAATTCATGGACCTCGCGCTTGCGCCTGAGGATGCGGCCTTTCGCGATGAGGTTCGCGCCTTTCTCGATGAAACACTGACGGAGACGATGCGCGAGGCGGGTCGTCTCACCACCAGTGTTTTCACCGACTATCACGACAATATGCCCTGGCACAAAGCACTCCACGCCAAAGGCTGGGTCGCGCCCAGCTGGCCGAAAGAATATGGTGGCACCGGCTGGACCGACATGCAGAAATACATTTTTGCATCAGAATGTGCCCGCGCGGAAACACCCCATCTTGCCCCGATGGGGCTGCGCATGTGTGGCCCGGTGTTGATGAAATACGGCACACAAGAACAGAAGGACTTCTACCTTCCCCGCATCCTCTCCGGCGAAGATTATTGGTGTCAGGGCTATTCAGAACCGGGGTCTGGCTCGGACCTTGCCAGCCTGCAATGCAAAGCGATGCGCGATAGTGATGAGTATGTCATCAATGGCACGAAGATATGGACGACCCATGCCCAGTTTGCCAACCGCATGTTCTGCCTCGTGCGCACTGACAATTCCGGCAAGCCGCAGCAAGGTATTACCTTCATCCTGATCGACATGGATACGCCAGGCATCAAAGTGGAACCCATCATCACCATGGCCGGTGACCATGAGGTCAACCAGGTATTCTTTGATGACGTTCGCGTGCCGGTTGCTAACCGTGTCGGCGAAGAAAATGACGGATGGACGGTCGCCAAATATTTACTTGAGTTTGAACGTGGCGGCTCATCTGCACCCGGGCTTGAGATCGGCGCTCAGAAGGTCCGCGCGCTTGCGTCCAAGGAAGCCAGCGGAAAAGGCGCTTCGCTCATGGATGATCCGGCTTTCGCTGCCAAGCTTGCTGATACTGAGATCGCCATCAAAGCACTGGAGATCACCGAACACCGCATTCTGTCCGCCATGTCGTCGGGACAAAACCCGGGCCCTGCCTCCTCAATGCTCAAAACCTGCGGGACGGAGATGCGTCAGCGGGTCGATGAGCTCGCGGTTGAAGCCATTCAGTATTATGCAACGCCTGATCAGAAGGATGCGCGCATGACCGGCTCCAATGTGGAGCCTATTGGCCCTGCCGATGCGATGATCGCCGTCCCGTCCTATCTCAACAACCGCGCAGGCTCCATCTATGGCGGCTCCAATGAGGTTCAGCGGAACATTATGGCGAAGCTGGTTCTGGGGCTCTGATTTGTTTGCCGCATTTTCGAACAGAAAACCAGCAACTCTGGTTTGGCACTTTTCTTGAAAAGGCACTAGGTCTTCCGAGAAATCAGGAGTGTTGTCGTTTGGGTGAAGACCGTTTCACCGTCCTGGTTTTTCAGGATGTGGCGGTTTTTCACGACACCCCGGTCGGCCTTTGAGGAACTCGGTTTGGTGTCGATGCACTCAATCGTAAGTGAGAGAACATCATCCAGCTTGGCGGCTTTGTGGAAGCGGACTTCATCATAGCCGAGCGCGCCCAAGACAGCCGTTTCATGCGGCAGACCCTGAGCCAGTCGCAACACAACACTTTGAATGTGAGAGCCGCAGGCGGTGAGCGTGCCGTAGATGGATTTCTCCGCAGCGTCTTTATCTACATGGAAGGGCTGCGGGTCCCACTTCTCTGCAAAGGAGACAATTTCCTCTTCGTTCATCGTGTAGGTCGCCTCAATCGGCCACCGTTCCCCAACTTCGAAGTCGTCAAAATACCGCATGTGCCTACTCTATTCGTTTTCCAAATGCACCATAGCAAAAGGCCGGGCACAAAAAAGGCCGAACCCTGGGGCCCGGCCTTTCAAATTCTAAAGCACAATAGGGTTTTCTCGTCGCGTTTCCGGACGGAAAACCGGCAACCACTTTTCCTGGAAACGCTTAGAAGATCTCGAAGAGACCTGCTGCGCCCATGCCGCCACCGATACACATGGTGACAACGCCCCATTTGACGTTCTGGCCTTCCGCCTTACGACGACGGCCTTCCAGCAGAATGTGACCAACGCAACGGGCGCCTGTCATGCCGAATGGGTGACCAATTGCGATGGAACCGCCATTGACGTTGTATTTCTCAGGGTCGATGCCGAGCGTGTCGCGTGCATAGAGGCACTGTGATGCGAAGGCTTCGTTCAGTTCCCAAAGGTCGATATCGTCAACCTTGAGGCCAGCGCGTTCCAGAAGACGTGGCACAGCGAAAACAGGACCGATGCCCATTTCATCTGGCTCACACCCTGCAACCGCGAAACCGCGGAATGCGCCGAGTGGCTCTGCGCCGCGCTTGGCTGCTTCAGCCGCTTCCATCACAACAACAGCTGCTGCGCCATCAGAAAGCTGCGATGCGTTACCAGCCGTTACGAAGTTGCCTTCGCCGCGGACCGGCTGCAGGCTCTGCAGACCTTCGATGTTTGTCTGTGGACGGTTGCATTCGTCTTTTGTGACTGTGTAGTCGACGATGCTTTCTTCCTTCGTTTCCCGATCAACCACTTTCATTTTGGTTTTCATAGGAACGATTTCATCGTCGAACTTGCCAGCTTCCTGAGCTGCTGCAATGCGCTGCTGTGAGCGAAGTGCATATTCGTCCTGATAGTCGCGCTTCACGTCATAGCGTTGTGCGACGATGTCAGCTGTTTCGATCATCGGCATCCAGAGAGCTGGATACTGTGACATCAGGCTTTCTTCTGTGATGTTGTTGGTGTTCATGCCGCCCATGGAAACGAGCGAGATGCTTTCAACACCAGCACCAACAGCGATTGGCACATCATTGTTCATAACAGTGTTTGCTGCCATGGCAATGGTCTGAAGACCGGATGAGCAGAACCGGTTGACGGTTGTGCCAGATGTGGTAACCGGGCAGCCAGCTGCCAGTGCGGACAGACGACCGACATTCATGCCGGTTGCGCCTTCTGGGTTACCACAGCCCATGATGACGTCTTCAACGTCACCTGGCTCAATACCCGCGCGCTCAACAGCGTGCTTGATGGCGTGGCCGCCCATGGCAGAACCATGTGTGATGTTGAAACCACCGCGACCGGCTTTTGCCAGGCCGGTACGGGCGGTTGATACGATTACTGCTTCTCTAGACATATAGGTCTCCCTGCTTTGCAAACCTGTTTAGCAACTTTGTTTTGTCCCATTTAGCATCCGCTGATTTGGCACGTCTCCTGCCAAAAAGCCAGCAACCGCATCATTGTCGCTACGGAATGCGCTGCCAAAGGACCAATTGGGCGGCACCATACCCGCCCTTGGGGGCAATTGGGAATCAATTTCGAACGGCAGTGTTTCACACCTGAACATTGGGGATTGAGCGTCAAACCCAAGGGTCTCCAGCGCTCGTTTTCAACGGATTTCTGCCATTTTTTGAGCAGCTGTCGCAAAGAAACCTCATTTCAGCCTCTGCATTGCCCTGCCCTCTCCCTTGGTCAGCCCCAATCACCCTGCAAATTGTTCATGCGGCTGAAAACGAATCTGGAGAGCGACATGACCAAACGGCACAAACTGACCCTCAACGAAACCCTCGCATCTTTTGGCGCGGGTGCCCTGTTGGTCCTGGCAACCTTGGGCATTGCGGCGGGCCTCACAAGTGCACAGGCCGGGGAAACCGCTGGTCCTGACGCTGTAACCGTTCTTGTCGAATATTCACCGCTCTCACGAGGCTATGCCGATGAGGCTGGCCGGTTCACCATGCCCGTCTATTTCTCTCGCCAAGCCACCGTGTTGACGGAAGAGGCTGACGTGGCGCTCGGCGCACTTGCTGATGAAGCAGCGAGCTATGCTGCCGTCGCGGTGACCGTTAGAAGCCAGGGTGATGATGACCAGGCCGTCGCCGTCTATGACGCTCTTTATGAATATGGCGTGCCTGCTCGCGTCATGGCGCTCGAACTAGACGAAGATGTTGTCGGTGACAGAGACACAGACGTCTTAGCTTCAGCGATCTGACCGCAGATTTCGCGCAAAAGCCAATGTCAGGCACCCCTTCCCCCTCGGTGCTTGACATTTTTCCTTGGCTCAAATTTAATACATTTGTATTTTTTCAACCAAAAGAGATAAAGCCATGTCCCTCCGCGCCGTTCTATCGCTCAGCCTGGCTACCCTGCTGGGCCCAGGTCTTATGTCTGCAGAAGCTGTTGAAAGACCCGAAGCCAGCGCGAATGAGAAGCTGCTCTCCCATCAATCTGTGTTTCAGCCGCCACGGCTGATCGACGTGTCGGAACACGTGACCGTTGCCTATGGCTACACGATGTCGAACATTGTGATGATTGAAGGTGACAAGGGGATTTTCATCTTCGACACAGGCATGCGGGTCGAGAAAGCCGAACTGGCGCTCAAGGCGCTGCGGGCCCGAACTTCCAAACCCATTTTGGGTGTCGCCTACTCACATGGGCATGGCGATCATACCGGTGGCGTTCGCGCCTTCATCCCAGAGGGGGCAGATGACATTCCCCTCTATGCCCACCGCAACGCGCTCCGGTATCTGGGCGATGTGACGTCCCCCACAGCCGACGTTTTCCGTTTGCGGGCCGTGCAACAGCTTGGCCTCATTCTGCCTGAGGGTGTGGAAGGAACGGTCGGCTCCGGCGGGGGACCGGTTGTCCATCTTGGGGGGACCGTGAGCTACCTCACCCCGACGCACCTGTTTGACGACCAAGTCACCATCAATCTGGGGGGCGTTACAGTGACTCTTTTCCATGCGCCGGGTGATCTGGACGATGGCATTGGTGCCTGGATCGAAGAAGATGGTGTGTTAGCCACCGGCGACACGGTTGTCGGCACGCGCACCCACCCTATCCTCTCAACTCCGCGTTATGAAAAAGGACGGGATGCTGAAGCCTATATCGCCAGCATCAATCATTTCCGTGATTTTGGGGCGTCCCATCTTGTGGGCGGCCATGGCCTGCCGATCAACGGAGCTGAGAATGTTAGCACCCTGATCGACAGCACGCTGCTTGTGGGCCGTTACATCATGGACGAAACACTTCGCCAGATCGACGCCGGCGCAACGCCAGAACAAACCGCCGCCGCTCTTCGCATTCCTGCGAGCATCACCAGCGGAGAAGAGTTTGATGACTACTACCATCGCCTCAGCTGGATCGTGCGCGGGGTCTACAACAAAGAAATGGGCTGGTATGGAGGCGACACGCTGGAGCTGGTTGCTCTCCCACCCAAAGACCGTGCCTCAAAGCTTATTGAAGCACTCGGCGGCGCAGATAGCGTGCTTGAAAAGGCGGAGATTGCTTACAATGATGGCGATTATCGGTGGGCTGCAGAACTTGCAACTGAGCTTCTCCTCCTGGACGAGAACAACTCAGAGGCGCTTTCCATCAAAGCCAATTCGTTAAGAGGGATTGCCTACCAAAGCGATAGCGCCAATGAGCGCAATTACCTTCTGACCGAAGCTGATCTCATGCTGGGTGACATTGGCATGAACATCATCTTTGGACAGGCATTCAGCCGGGTTACCGAATTTTTTACCGAGCCGAAGATCCCTGACCTTGCGCTGGCAGGTCCCTCTTCGTCTTTCATCAGCAAATTGCGGGTACGCTCCGATGTTGATCGCCCCATAGAGGAAGACATCTCCATTGCCGTACAGGTAACCGACAGAGAGGAAAGCTTCCAACTAACACTTACCAAGGGTGTGATGATCCACGACCGGGCGGCACTGCGGGCACCCGACGCGACCCTCACGCTTGATCACCGTTCGCTCATCCTGCTTGCTGATGCCCGCTTGGCATGGGACAACATACTGGACCGGGATGCTGTGTCAGTCAGCGGCGATTCCGGTAAACTTCAAACCTTCTTCGACCACCTTAACTGGGACTGACATTGAGCAAGCCTGCCATCAAAACATCTGGAACCAGCAAGTCGGAGCGAACCCGCGAAGCGCTGCTGCTTGCAGGCGAAGAGCTGATGGGCTGGAAGGGGATTGAGGCAACGTCTGTTCGCGATATCAATCAAAAGGCAAAACAGAAAAACACATCTGCGATCGGATATTACTTCCAGAATAAGGAAGGCCTGCTGCAGGCCATTCTAGACCGTCGGATGGTCCCACTCGATGAAGAGCGGCGCAGGCGCTGGGACGAAATCAAAAGTGCCAAAGGGGCGAAGCACCTTATCCTCAAGGATCTGGTTGACGTGCAGGTTCTGCCGCTTGCCGAAGCCGTTTTGGCTGAGCCTGCCTGGCGGAACTATGTGCTTCTTCTCGCGCAACTTGTCTCCGCCCATGGCGCACCTTATCAGCATCTCTGGCGCGACAGGTATGACAAGACCAGTGGCGAGATCATCACCGCCATGCGCGACCATATGGCGACAACAGATGATGAGCTCTGGCGCCAGCGGGTGAGTGACATGATCACCTTCTCAATTGGCAGTCTGTGCGAGCGCACGTATGTGCTCGGTCGAGGCAGGAAGGTCCCAGAACTGTCAGACGAAAACTATCTCTCGCACCTTGTACGGACCGCGACCGCTATCCTGTCTGTGTCAGACCAGGGTTGACTTCAGCTGATCGGACTTCCGATCGCGATTTCATACCCATCCGGGTCACGGACATAAAACTCTTCGATCCCATAAGGCTGCTTTTCGACTTCTGTGACGTTCACGCCTCTGCCTGACAAACGGCCATGCATTTCGCGGGCTGACGGGTAGGTGAGATAGAAGACGGTGTCACTATAGTGGGGACGTTTCGCGCGGTCAGAAGGGCTGATGATGTCTTTGGCATTGAGCATCAAGGCGCCACCGCCTTCGTGGCGTAGGTTTGCCCAGATGACGGCGCCCTCTTCCTCTACCTTCTGCTCAACTTCAAATCCAAGTTCTTCGTAGAACTCAATGGACGCGCCGACATCAGCAACATTGAGAAGCGGCACGAGATCAGTTGGACGAGACATGGAATCTCCTTTGAGACGGGTCGAAACAATATCCACCTCAATTAAGCGCTACACCCCCACATAGTGCAATGAGAGAGTGCGCCTTTGTGCCTGTGCACGGTGTTCCAACAACCAGATGCCCTGCCACATACCAAGATCCATCCGACCGTCTGTGACGGGCAGGCTCAAATGGGTTTGCGTAAGCGCTGTGCGTATATGCGCGGGCATATCATCGGGCCCTTCCGTTCCGTGGCGATAGCGTAACGGGTCTTCGGGTGCCAACTGCGCCAGGCTGTCCATCAGATCTGCCATCACATCTGGATCTGCATTCTCCATAATGACCAGTGAGGCCGATGTGTGTTGAACGAGAACACTCAGAAGACCTTCCTGCGCGCCTTCTTCCACCAGCCAGGCGGCGGTCTTGCCCGTCATGTCATGGACCGAAAACCCACCGGTTGTGGTTTCTATATGGCCCCGTGCCTGCCACAGCGCTCTGCCCATTTGCTCTTCCTCTTTCGCTAGACGCCTATACGGGGTAGATAGAGCGCCAACGGGCCCCGCGCGTCAATGGTGATTGGGGTGATCGGGATGCCCGCCTGCTAGTCTTCTTTTTGATGGAGTGTGCCCGCACATGAGTTCCCAATCCGCTTTTGAAACCCACGTCGGCCCCATTTCCTACACGCGCTCAGATGATGGTGCGTCTCTTACGTTCACAATTGATGAGCACCATCTGAATGGTGACGGGTTCATTCATGGCGGCATGATGATGACGCTGGCAAGCGGCGTGCTCGGCGAACTGGCCCGGGCCACGGCAGACGGCGCGCCCACCGCGCCGCTCTCGGTCAATTGTGACTTTGTCGGACCGGGACCAAAGGGTGCTTCAGTTGTTGGCACCGCCACCATTACCCGTCGCACACGAACCGTGCTTTTTACGTCTGCAGAACTCAGGGCCGACGACAAGCTGATGATGACGGCGACCGGGGTCTACCGGATTGGAGACGCGTCGTGACTGCAGCGGTCCCGGAAGGCTTCTTCGCACAGGAGCTCATTGACCCGTTTGAGAAATTCGTGGGGCCGCTCTTTGAGCGCGACGAAGACGGCCAGCGGGTTGTTGCTTTTCGTGTGGATGAGCGACACCTGGGTCATGATGGTGTCCATGCCCATGAGGGCCAGCTCATGACCTTTGCCGATGCGTCCATGGGATGCACCGCCTATTGGGACAATGACCACGCACCGTGCGCCACACTTTCTTTGCAGGTGAGTTTTTTGCGCTTCCCGAAGTTTGGCGAGTTGGTGGAATGTCGTGCCCGCTTCACGCGCAAGACACGGTCCATCCTCTTTGTCGAAGGTGCCATATCGGTTGGGAACGAACCGATGATGTCCGCCACCAGCCTCTGGAAAGTGCTGGGCGCCAGGTAGGCCTACAGGTCTTTAAAGCCTTTGGGGATGGGCATGAGTTCCTGAAACTCTGCATCCCGCTTTTCCTGCTGCGCAGTGAAGCTTTCAGCCATATCACCCGGCTGGAACATGCCGGTCTGCCAAACGGCGATATGCTTCAGCGCGTCGCCTACCGAATGGTCGCGACCATAGTTCAGCATTTCTTTTGAACCCCACATGGCCAATGGCGACTTAGCGGCGATGTCCGCAGCGTGGCCCATGACGGCCGTCATCATGTCATCATGGCTCTCAAACACTTCGTTCACAAAGCCACAGGCTTTGGCTTCATCGGCATACATGCGCCGACCTGTGAAGGCCATTTCTCGCACGAGGCCTTGCGGCATGACATAGCCCATGCGCGGGAAGGTACCGACATCAGCGGTCATGCCGATGTTGATTTCTGCAATGCAGAAGAATGCATCTTTGGTGCAGTAACGCATGTCCGCAGCGCTGGTGAAATCCATGCCCCCGCCGACACAGGCACCATTGATGGCCGCGAGCACAGGCATGCGCGCTTCTTCCAAACAAGAGAAAGTCTTTTGCAGCATGAGGACCGTCTGCATCATGCGTTCGCGACGACGGCCCGCCTCGATATGGCTCTGGTCTGGTCCGCCTGCGAAAACAGAAAGATCCATGCCGGCGGAGAAATGCTTGCCCAGCGCGGAGATGACAATCACCCGGGCGCGGGCACTTTCGTCAATATCGCGGATGATGGCTGGCAGCTCGTTCCAGAACGGTTTGTTCATGGCATTGGCCACTTCGGGCCGGGCCAATTGAACGTGGGCGATGTGGTTTTCAATACTTACGTCGAAGCACTCGTGCGCCTGATCGTTCTCGTTTACAGCTGCTTGGCTCATCTGGGGCTCCCGTCATTCTCAAAATCTGACGGGAGCCTATCACAGAGAACGCTTAGCGCTGCAGTGCTTTTCCTGCCGCATTGTCATCGGCCTGAAGGCGGCGAAATGCAGTGAAGAGACCCAGTTCCGGGTTCGGCTTTCCTTCGCGACCCTGGAGCAGCAACTGATACATGAACCAGTTCGCGGCACCCATGCCATTGATCAGCCGCACCAGCTTGGAAGGGCTGTTTTGGCCAAGCAGCCAACCTTTACCGAGCATCAGGCCATCTTCATACCGGGGCGCTTCCGCGATCTTCTCTTGCAGCAACTGGTTGGGCAAATCTGTATCCACGCACATGGGCCGTCCGATGCCGATGGCATCCGCCGCGCCGGACGCAAGTGCCGCGTTCATGCCTTGCGTTGACCTGAAACCACCAGTCACAAGGAGCGGCAGCTTGGTGGCGCCTCTTATCTCATTGGCGTAGTCCAGGAAGTAAGCCTCGCGCGCGATGGTGCTCGGACGCATGGTCTGTGTGCGTTCGGCATCAAGTGTCAGACCATCGCCTGCCAGCATTTTCGGCGACTCATACGTGCCACCGGAAACCTCCAGCAGGTCCAGCCCTTCCTGCTCAAGCCATTGGGCAACGGTAATGGAGTCTTCTGTCGAGAAACCGCCCTTTTGAAAGTCAGTCGAATTGAGCTTGACGCTGATCGGGAAGTCCGGGCCGACAGCTTTGCGAACAGCGCGCACAGACATGAGCAACAGTTTCGCGCGGTTTTCCAGCGAACCGCCCCATTCATCTGTTCGTGTATTCACATCAGGGGATAGGAACTGCGAGAGCAGGTATCCGTGTGCACCGTGAAGCTGCACCCCGGTGAACCCGGTTTCTTTTGCAATGGTCGCGGCATGGACAAACCGATCGATCACGTCCAGAATTTCGTCATGTGCCAAAGCGCGCGGCTTGCCAAAATTCTTGCCCGGCAGCGCCACCTGTTGGTCCGAAGCGCTGACCGGGTGTTTGTTGACACTTACAGGTGTTTGGCGACCACCGTGCGAAATCTGCATCCAGAGATGATTGCCCGCAATTGTTCCCGCTTCAGCAAAAGCTGCAAGCCGTGACTTCGCTTCATTTGATTGCGGACCATCAATGGCGACATTGCCTGGACGCTCCATGTAACGACGATCAATCTGCACATTGCCGGTGAGCAGCATGCCTGCCCCGCCCTCAGACCATTTTCGGTACAGAGCCACATGGCCATCAGTTGCCTGGTTCAGGGGGTCGGCCAAGCCTTCGGTCATGGCTCCCTTAGCGATGCGGTTCGAAAGGCGCGCACCACATGGAAGATCAAGGGGCGTTGCAATCGTCGGAGGGGTTGTTTCAGCCATGAAGTGCTCCTGTCAGTCTGTGTCCTCACCCACAGATAATCGCTACGTTGCGTATCGTCAATAGATACGATACGTTTTGTTCGACCTATGATATAGAGGACAAATGTCAGAACACCTGCGATTCGAGGAAAAACCGCGCGAAACTCCCGTCGCGACGCGCCGCAAAGTACTTGAGGCCGCAGCAGCACTGCTCGACGGCGACGGTTATCCAGGCGTCACCATAGAGGCGATCGCCGCCAAGGCAGGGGTTGCCAAGACCACTATTTATCGCTGGTGGCCTTCTAAAGCCGCCATCCTGCTCGATCTTTTTGATGCGATTGGGGATGAGCGAATTTCGGACCCTGCGAACGGGGACGTCGTAGAGGATTTAAAAGCCTATCTGAAATCACTGCTTGAATTGATGAGCGGGACCATCGCCGGAGAGGCGGCGGCGGGTATGTTTGCTGAGGTCCAGAGCGATCCGGTCATGAAAGTTGAGGTTTGTGCGCATTTTTCCGAGTTTCGACAGATTGTCCTCAATCAGATTGTCGACCGGGCAATAGCAGGTGGGAACATCCGCGAAGACCTTGACCGTCGTCTGATCGAAGATCTGATTATCGCCCCCTTTTGGTACCGGCTCCTCATCGCCCATGAACCCATGAGTATTGAGGAATGCGAGCGCTATGTGGACGCAGTGCTTGCAGGCCTTGCCACCTAATCACCTTGCGCTCTAAGCACCTTGCGCTCTGGCGCCGTTCGCGCTTTGCTATCCCCAACAGAGTAAAAACCGGGAGACGCAAATGGCGATCAATTACGATGAACTGATGACCCTAAAGACAGAGGGCCAGGAATTTTCTTATGGCGACCGGGAGACCATGCTTTACGCGCTTGGCGTTGGCTTTGGCCGGGATCAACTTGACGCAAAAGAATTGCCCTTTGTTTATGAGAAAGACCTGGTGACGGTTCCCACCATGTCCACCGTGATCGCCTGGGGTGCAGGGGCGATGGCAAAAAGCGGCATCAATTATGCCATGGTCGTTCATGGCGAGCAGAAGCTCACCATGCACAAACCGCTGCCGATAGCCGCCGACATTCTGGTCGACACGAAAGTGGTGGGTGCATGGGACAAGGGCGCTGACAAAGGCGCTGTAATTGCAAGCGAAACGAGCATTCGCGAAAAAGAAAGCGGCGACGCCCTTTGCACCATGCTCTCCACCACCTTTGCCCGGGGCGATGGCGGCTTTGGAGGCCCCACAGAAGGGGCACCTGTACCACATGCCATTCCCGACCGCGCGCCGGACCAGTCCTTTGATGCGGTCACGGCACCAGACCAGGCGCTACTCTACAGATTGTCGGGCGACCGGAACCCGCTTCATGCGGACCCTGAGTTTGCAAAGGCTGTCGGGTTCCCCGCACCGATTATTCACGGGCTTTGCACTTATGGTACTTGTTGCCGCGCGATCATCACCAATGTCTGTGACTATGACCCGAAACAGATTACCGGCTTTGATGTGCGCTTCTCGTCACCGGTCTATCCAGGAGAAACCATCACCGTCGACACCTGGCGCGACGGGAACGTGCTCTCCTTCCAGGCCCGCGTGAAAGAGCGCGATGTCATGGTCATCAATAATGGGAAGTGCACGCTGGCGGGCTAATGCCTGCCCGTTCTTGGGCGTTTCTTCTGCCGTCGGTTCATGAGCGCGTCCAGCGCGTCATGCACCGCCGTGCGGTAGGTGGGTTTCAGATAGGGGTCAATGATTGCGAGACAGGCAAGCGCCCCATCAGCCAATCGCTGCTCACGCTTTCCACGTGGGTCGGATGCGCGGTCCATAAAGGATACCCAGCTAAACCACACGAGAAACGAATTGAGCGCCAGAAGCTCATTCGTCTTTTTGTCGACAGCCACCATGTCGCCCTGATCCATGATGTCCTTGTACATGTTGCCCATGGTCATGATCGTGTCGTCTTGCAGCGTCTGGATCATGGCGCCCAACTCCGGATCGCGCTGACCCAGACCGATGAGGTCGGCAAAGAAGAAGCGGTAAGCCCAGAGCACCTCAATCGCGCTGAGATAGTCGTTGGCCATGCGCTCTGCTGAAATCGGTTCTCCCTTTGGGTAGGTGAGCGGTTCGGCTATGCCATCGCGAATGTCTGGGAAGAGAGCACGGATGATCTCCTCCTTGTTGCGAAAATAGTAATAGAGGTTGCCAGGACTAATGCCCGCTTCAGCGGCAATCTGATTGGTGCTGACGTCGCTCGCATTCTCCTCATTAAAGAGACGGAGTGCCGTCTCCACAATCAGCGCTCGGGTTGCCGCTCCCTTGGATGGAGCACCCCGCTCTCCCAGTAATGCTCTGTTTGCCGCTGTTTTTGCCATACGCTTTGGATACCTGTCCTACTCGCTCGTGTCATCCCTTGACGTCAAGTTTTTTGAGTATAAGCTCTACTTTCTTAGAGTTTAAACTCTAATTTTGAAGAGAGGGCTCCATGCTTGATACATTCGCCATCAAAGGGCGCGACGCCTATTTGCCTGCCTGGAGAGGGTTGAACCGGCCTCAGGCAGACTGCGCCTATGACAGCGTTGTCATCAGTGGCAATGGGATTGGCGCTGCGGTGCTTGCAGCCTGCCTCAACCGAGCACCTGAATTTGCAGGACGTGTGGTGATTGCTGCTCCCCCTGTTGCGGAAAGCAGGCGTCTCATCAACGGGGTGACGCTCAGAGCGCGCAGCATTGACTACTACGCCGCCGCCCTTGGGATCGATCGAGCTGATGTTCTGCGGGAAATGTATGGAGAGGATTGGACGCAGGCGATCACCTATCGCCAGCAGGCGACGTTGTGTGACGTCAATCAAGACAGTTACAGTTTTCGCCGTCCCACCACCTGGATGACAAGTGAGGGCGTGCGGAAGGATCGCTCGACGCGGGAACCCCTCGCCTATGGCGTGCGTAACTCGCGTCTTGCTGGAGCGCTGATCGCTCTCGCGAAGCGCGCGGGCGTCAACCATATCGAAGAAGAAGTAAATGACTGGCAGGCGTTGCGCACCCTTGCTCCAGGTGACCGACCTTTAATTGTCAACGCAAAGCCAAAGCCGCTTGAGAATGCGGAAACAATCTGGGAAGCACCTGCCCCCACAGAGTTCGTTCTCGCTTCGCAGATTACGTTTACCGACAATGCGCGCCCCTCGAAAGGGGTGCTTGAAAGCCATGATGCGTTCTGCGCCTTTATCCACCGGGACGGCGGACTTGATATGTCGGTTCTTTATCCGTTCCAGGACCCGCTCTCACCAGACGCTCGCTATTACGGGATCTTCTATCGTGTCGCCAAAGCAGGAAGCTTTGACAAAGCCCATGAATATGAAGCACTCACCGACGAAATCATCGGCGTTGGTGGGGAGCTTGGGCTGGAGCCTCATGACATTGACGAGACCATGGGGCAGGCCGCTGTTCCCTGCTCGCCCTGGCGTGGGCTTAAGAACCGGCAGAAAGACACGCTCGATCTTTCTTACATCTATAACGGCGGCGCGCCGATCATTACCGGCGACGGCATGGTCCGATCTGCTGTTGCTGCGACGGCGGCAGCTGAAGCTTTGCTATGTGGTCGAGACCCAGTGCCTGAAATGAACAAGGCTCTCAACCGGTATCGATTCCTCAATTGGAGCCAATGCCGGATGATGACCAATTTCCCAGCAACAGCTGCGAAACTTATCGGCGCACGACCGAATTGGGCTCTGGCTGGCCCTGGCCTGTCACGAGACTGGGACATGTGGGCTGGAGCCTATTGACCATGAACAGCACACGAAAAAGCGGGCGCCACGTGGACGCCCGCTGGAATGTTCTGCAATGACGGAGACCGTCTTAAGTAAATTTGAAGCAGCAAATCTTGTTGCCATCAAGGTCCCGGAAATAGGCACCATAGAAATTGTCGGTGCGCGCACCAGGCTCACCGTCGTCTGTCGCACCCAGTTCAATCGCCTTTTTGTACATGGCATCGACTTCTTCTGTCGACTCAGCTGCGAGTGCGAGCATGTTGCCATTGCCTGCCGTCGCCGTTTTCTCGTCGTAAGGAATACACAAAGAAAGCATCGCGCCGCCCTTTGCGTCATTCCAGAAAATGATGCGGTCCATGCCAAAAGCGCGTTTGCCGCCAAAGGCACCAAGGAAGTCATCATAAAACTTCGCACCCTTTTCAAGGTCGTTCGATCCAAGTGTTGCGTATCCGATCATTTGAGTATCTCCCAATTTTTTTTCCAGGGGTTCGCGCCCCTGGCTTTCAGTTCTAAGCCGACACGTTAGACAATCACCGGAGGAATACAATGCCAACTCGACATCACAGTTTACTGATTGGACATGGAGCCCTTATCTTTATTTTGGGGCTCGCTGCGGGCGTCCCCTTTTTGTGGGCGCTGGATGCAGTTGCCGCAGGCGGTGGCGCAATTGAAGCTGAGGCACTACGCGCCTGGCGGATGGCACACCTTGAAGGCACCCTGAATGGCATGATGATGATCGCCGTGGCTGCCGCCGCAAAGCAGCTCACCTTGAGTGAGGGGCGTTCATCCATCATTACCTGGGGCCTCATTGCGACAGGTTGGGGTAATATCCTGGCGTCTTTTGTCTCTGGCATGACCGGTGGCCGCGGTCTCGCTTTCACAGGCATTGACTGGAACACACTCACTTTCACGCTCTTCTCCATTGCGATCGTTGGCGTCATTGCTGCATTTGTCGTTCTAGCCCTGGTAGCCTTCTCACAATCCAGCGACTAGTGACCCACATAGTGCGTTTGGCAGAAACCGTCCGATTGATGTCATTTCCGCCAAACGCACCACTCCCTAAGTTACACTCGTCAGTAACCATGGGAGTGCACCACATGCACATCGTGATTTTTCTCTATGACGGGTTCACAACGCTTGATGCGATTGGCCCGTTTGAGTCTCTCAGCCGCTTACCGGATGCAGAAGTTACCTTCGTTGCCAAAGAAGCTGGCATGGTCGCCAATGATAATGGCCTCATCGACATCTATGCGCCCAAGAGCATCGACGAAGTAGATAGTGCCGACATTCTTCTCATTCCCGGTGGTTTTGCCGATGAAGCCGTGCGCAACGACCCCCATCAAATGGACTGGGTTCGCAAAATCGCGAAAACAACCAAGATCAATGCTTCTGTTTGTACCGGCTCTCTCATTCTGGCTGCCGCTGGGCTACTCGATGGCAAGAAGGCAACGACCCATTGGGCCCGCTATGATGTGCTTGAAGGCTATGGGGCAACACCTGTTGCCGAGCGCTGGGTTGACCATGGCGACATTATCACCGCCGCCGGCGTCTCAGCAGGTATTGATATGGGGCTTTATCTTTCCGCACAACTCGCGGGCGAGGACTATGCCAAAGCTCTTCAGTTGGCGATTGAATACGCACCCGAACCACCGTTTAATTCCGGCAGCGTCGCGACGGCTGCTCCTGAAATTGTTGAACTTGTCGCGGCAACGATGGACAGCGGCGAAACCACACCACGCCCTCTTCCTGAACGGATTAGCCGGGTCCCCCGGGCCCACTAGTTGGGCTCACTAGTTGGGCTCACTAGGCGTCCCCCTAAAGTGGGGATGACAAAAATCCGTCTGGCGGGTTTCTCACCTGCCAGACTGTCTCGAGCAGATCGCGACAGACTTCGCGATGGCAGCAGTCTGACGCCATTGCACAACTCTTGAGTGAAAAGAGGCGCTTTGCCCCTTCACTGTCCAAGCCATACTCTCTCATCAGGCGGGCTGACGCGATGCGGTCGCGGCATATGGGTTCCATACTCTCTCCCTTTGTCTCCGAGGCTGCATGGTGGCGGCTCCATGCTCCCCCCGCTTTGACCAGGATCAACCATGCCAGACTTTCGGGACGCGCTTACGTTGCGTCTGGTTGGTAAATAGACGCCCGGGAGCCACTTCTATATCTTGCGGACCAAAGAATTAGAAATATGGGGGACATGATGGCGGACACGAATCCATTCGATCCAGCTTTGTTTGGCGAAAATGCTGTATCTGCGGAAACCAAAGCGATCAACGACGCGCTGATTGAGCTGTTGGAAAAATCCGACGACAATTGGGACATTGGGGTCGCCGAAGCCCGCGCCCGTCGCGACCGCGGCGAGGGCCCCTTCCCGCTGGTTCCCAAATCCGACCGCGCCGTCACACGCACCATCCCCGGCAAAGGCGGCGACGTGGAGTTGCGGATCATCGCTCCTGAAAATCCCAAGGGTGTCTACCTTCATTTTCACGGTGGGGGATGGGTATTTGGCTCCGCCGATGGCCAGGACCCGATGCTTGAGCGGATAGCAGACAATTGCGGGCTGGCTTGCGTCAGCGTTGAATACCGCCTTGCCCCTGAGCACCCATATCCTGCCGGACCTGATGATTGCGAAACAGCCGCCCAGTGGCTCATCGATAACGCCAAGACCGAGTTTGGGACGGACGTGCTGACCGTCGGTGGCGAGAGTGCCGGTGCTCATCTGGCAGCGGTCACACTACTGCGAATGCGCGACCGCCATGGGTATACGGACTTTGCTGGGGCCAATCTCGTATTCGGGGCATTTGATCTGCGCTGGACGCCAAGTGCTCGCGCCTTTGGTGATGAGCCCTATCTGATTTTGCGCACCCATGACCTGCATAAGTTTGATGAGTGTTTTATTCCCAAAGGTTCCGACGCCTCGGCCCCGGACATCTCGCCACTGTTTGCCGACCTTAAAGGTATGCCGCCTGCCCTCTTCAGTGTTGGAACAGCGGACGCGCTTCTGGACGATAGTCTGTTCATGCATGCCCGCTGGGCAGCGGCGGGGAATGACGCAGAGCTCGCCATCTATCCCGGCGGCGCCCATGGTTTTGTCGCGTTTCCTGGCGAACTCGCCGCCTCAGCAGTGAAACGTATGGATGCGTTTCTCAACCAGGTTACGAAATGACCCGGAGCACCAAATAACGTCGGGGCGCCCTCGCTCGCCCCTGACAATATGACTTTTTCTCCCGCACTTTCTAAAGTGCGCCGCGTCCTGCATTCCTTGCACTGCCCTTCTGAGAGTTTTCATGACCGAGCCTATCCAGACAGTTCAAAGCATCGTCAACACATGGAACTGCGATGAAGTGGGTCATATGAACGTTCAGTTCTATGTGGCGGCGGCATCCGATGCCAACCGGGCATTTGCTGTCTCTCATGGGCAAACCGGACCTGTCATATCAAGTCGAGATCATATTCGTTTTCATCGAGAATTACGGGCAGGCGATATTTTCGCCGTGATGAGCGGAACGTCTGGCACACATGAGGGAAGACTCATCCTGTCCCATGAGCTTCGCAACTCGGCAACCGGCGTCCTTGCTGCAACGCTTACCAGCCGGACTGACCTTCCCGCAGATTTGGATGCCGGGCCCTACGCGCGCCCGTCGGACCTGGCACTTCCTCGCGGTGTGCCCGGAGCCTCTTCTCTCCCACATCTTCAGCTTGATGATCAGGCGGCTTCGAGCCTGATCCCCATCTATCAAGGTGTCGTGCATCCAGAGCATTGCGACGAAACAGGCCTTATGCGCCAGCAACACATCATGGGCCGGTTCTCTGATGGCGCGGCCCACCTTTGGCAACATGTTGGGTTTGATCGTGACACCATGATCAAAGCGCGGCGGGGCACGGTGGTTCTGGAAATGCGGCTTGACCGACTGACAGATGTTCGTGCCGGTACCGTGCTTGTGGGTAAAAGTGCCATGGTCGAGGTGATGGGCCGGGTCTTGCGCTTTGCGCATTTCCTGTTTGACGCCTCAACCGGCGCGTTGATGGCAACCGGCGAGGCAGCGGCTGTCATGCTCGACCTGGATGCCCGTAAAACCGTCGCCTTTAGCGATGAAGAGAATGCCAGGCTCACGCCCTATCTCATGAAGGTCACGTAGGATGGGTGAGATGATCGACACTTATCGCGGCTATGTGAACCCGTGGGAATGCGATGAGATGGGCCATATGAACATTCAGTTCTATATGGGGAAAACGTCAGATGCCGCCTTCCATCAACAAGCCTTTTTGGGTCTTGGATACAAGCACCAACAAACCGAGCGAACAACCTATGTCGCTCTGGAACACCACATCCGGTTTCACAAAGAACTGTTCGCGAGCGATCTGGTCGCGGTGCGCTCAGGTGTCCTTTCACTCAATGAAAAAACGATGCGGATCTATCAGGAAGTCCGCAATGCGCTCACTGATACACTCTCTGCGACCCTCGTCGTCGATGTAGGACATTTTGATTTGAATGCACGCAAGCTCGTTCCCTGGACCGACCATATGCGCAGCCAGGCTGAAAAAATCATGGTCGACCGGCCCGACGCAGCACAACCGCGCTCGCAGCCGGATGGGTCTCTGGATCGCGATGTGTCACTCCAGCGCGCAGAGACCAAGGGGATGCACGAAACAAACCGCTCTGCCGTTAATCGCTGGGAGTGTGATGCCAACGACCATATGAACTCCCGCTTCTATCTCGCGCGCTTTTCTGAGTGTCAGGGGCATATGTGGGCAGCGGCAGGGCTTGACCGCCATTCACAAAAAGCCAAAGGCCTTGCAACTGCCACGGTTGAGATGCGGCTTGCCTATTTTAAGGAACTCAATGCCGGACAGACGCTCTTTGTGCGCACCGGCCTGGAAGCCCAGGATGCCAAGACGCTGCGCTATCGGCACTGGATGTTTGACGCGGAGACGGGCGAGGCCGCAGCAGCGAGCGAAGGGACCGCCCTCCTTATTTCGCGGGAGACACGCAAGGCCGTCGATCTGCCACACGAAATTCGCGACAGACTCGGTTGAGTTCGTCACACGCATATACCTATCCACATTAACTGGAGAGTTTCATGAGTTTAGTTGAGCTTTACCGCAGTTCGGTGCAGACCTGGGAAACCGACGGGATGGGGCACATGAACGTGCAGTTCTATTCCGAGAAAGCCACCAATGCGCTCGCAGCTCTCAGCCTTCAGCTGGGCCACGGGCGGGATGAGATCGAACGGACCGGCGCGCGCCTTGTTGCCGAGGACCATCACATTCGATTCTTACGGGAACAACGCCCTGGCGCACCCATCTTCATTCGAGGTGGCGTGGTGGAGGCGGATGCAAATCGGCTTACCTGCTACTTTGAAATGCTGAACACGGTGTCCGGCGATGTGGCGGCGACCTTCTTTGCACATGCAAGCCTGCGGTCAGACACCGACCGCACACAGGTTCCCATCTCCGATGCGATGATTGCGAAAGCAGAGGCTGTCAAAGTTGAGGTGCCGCCGCATGGCAGCCCCCGGGGGCTTGAACTCACACCGCCCCGTTCCGCACCAAGTCTGGGCGATGCTGAAGAAATGGGCCTGCTCACAACCTTTCAGGGAGAAGTGATGCGCGACTGGTGTGTGACGGGAGACTTTCTGGCGACACGCCGGTTTATGGGCATTGTATCCGACTCTATTCCTAATCTGCTGGCGCAGACCCGCGGCGATGATCGCTCAAAAGACAGCACCACCGGCGGTGCGGCGCTAGAGTACCGTTTTGTCTATCGGGACGCACCCAAGGTCAGCGATGTTCTGACACTCAGAAGCGGCCTCAAGGAAGTGACTGACAAGACCTATACCTGGGCGCACTGGCTGTTTGATGTGGAAACCGGCAGCTGCGTTGCGACTGCAGAGGCTGTCGCCATCGCGCTTGATCTCGTGGCCCGCAAAGCCATTCCCATTCCGCCTGACATGAAAACGGGTCTTGAGAAGTTCGTTGTGCCAGGATTGGGCGTCTAACTGGAGAACACTCATGAACGCCGAAGAATATCTCAAAACAGCTGCCCACTTTCGGCGCGAGATTGTCGAACCCAATGCCGCTCGGTGGGAAGCAGAGAAACGACAACCAGTGGCTGCCCTGAAACAGGCAGCCGATGCAGGCCTCATGCGACTGGAGACCCCTGTTGAGGCCGGTGGCTTTGGTCTCTCTTTCCTGACGAAGCTCGCCCTTTGCGAAGACATGTCACGGGCAGACATGCCCTTCATCTTTGCGCTCATCAATACGCAGAATGTGGCGGCACGGCTTTCCGCCACCTCAAACCCACGGCATTTGTCCGAATATGTTCCCCGCATCTTGTCCGGTGATCTGTTTGCGGCCACGGCCCTGTCCGAGCCTGGGGCCGGAAGTGACTTTGCCGGCATTACAACTCGGGCCACCAAAGTGGATGGTGGTTGGGAGCTCACGGGTGAAAAAGGCTGGATCACCAATGCAGGAATTGCCAACCTGTTTGTAACCTACGCTCAATGCAAACCGTCAGGTGACCCAGAAGGTGGCTGGCGAGGTGTCGGCTCGTTTCTTGTCGATGCAACAAAGCCCGGCTTTTCTCGCGTTGAGCCTTATGCGCTCAGCGGTGGGCATGGGATTGGCGCTGGCGGTTTCAAACTTGATCGCTACTTCGTTGCCGATGAAGATGTTCTTGCCGGACCGGGCGAGGGCTTTAAATCCGCCATGTCTGGCGTCAATGGTGCGCGCGTCTATGTGGCAGCCATGTGCGCGGGGCTTGTTGCCGATGCTCTCGAAAAAGCTGTGAGTTATGGTGCGGTGCGGACCGCTTTTGACAAACCATTGCTTCAACACCAAGGGTTGAAATGGTCGCTTGCTGACGTGGCAACTGAGTTGGAAGCGATGCGCGCGCTGACCCACTGGGCGGGAACTTTGATTCATGAAGAGCGGGACGCCGTCACGCGGGCGGCGCAGGCCAAAAAATTTGCAACTGAACGCGCCGTGACGCTCATTGAGGCTTGCATTCAAGCGATGGGTGCGAATGGGCTACGGGAGGAGCATGGGCTTGGCCGTCATCTCATCTCAGCAAAAATTGCGGGATATACAGACGGGTCCATCGAAATGATGAACGAGCGCATCGGAGCTGCTCTCCAGAAAGAGTACGCGTCTTAAATCCGCTAAACGGTCTGCTTTGAGCCCGCTCAGGAGCGAACGGTGCGCGGCAGAACGGAGCGAATGATCATGCCACGCTCACCTGCGATACGCTGAATGGTCTTTGTCCCTCGCACCAAGCGGTAGAGTTCTTCCATGTTCAGCGCCCGGCGGGCTGCTCTCGCTGCGGCCCGGGTTTCATTGTAGAGTTTGCGCAGGCTACGATCATCAAGTTTCTTGATCTCCGCTTCTTTTTCTGCGCGTTTCGGATCTGGTTCGTCGAACTTCACAATCATGATGTCACGCTCCTGATTATCTTGTTCCAGCTCAGTCTTGTCTTCAATTCGGGTTCACGGGTTTGATTCATTTCTCAGTGGGTTTTGCTGCAGCTCTTCATCCATGCTCTGCATCTCTTCACCAAAGATACGCGCTGCCCTCGCAAAACGCTTGGTCATCTTTTCGAAGAACCCAAATGCTTCGTCGAGCTCTTCTTCCGTTGGTACCCCTGCACGCTCTGCAGGTGTTTTTGCTTCCAGTTTCTCAAGGCGTTCTGTCAGAGCGGCAATCTCGGCGTCATACGCTGCACGTTCATCAGCAGCTAACTCGCAACTGAAGCCCCCTGCTTTTTCCCGGCAGTGAGACACTTCACCTGTTTGCGTATCAAGCCGCAGAAAACCATCGCCTGTTTCCGTCATGGAATAGCGTGCCTCATTGGCCAATGCTGTTCCACTCAGAAAGAGACACGTGCTTAACGCAAGAGCCAGCCCAGTCCGGTTCATGAAAAACCCTCAGATCAAATCCGTACCCATCACCAGAATGACGAGGGATTGAGGCAGGAATGCGACCGAAAACCCTAACCTTTTGGGTTTTCTGTCAGCTTTTCTGGGCGTTCACCCTGTCTTCGAGGGCCTCTATTTCGCGGCGCGCAATGTCTGGAAACTCCATGGGCAGGAAATGTGACGCTGTCCCAAGGCGCAAGATGATGGCCTGCTTGTCCTGTCGCCCAATAATCTGCGGGGCGTCGCCCCGGCAGGTCGACCCCGCCCCTGCGTAAACCAGGCTGATGGGACATTTTACTTTGTGCAGTGCCACAAATGTATCGTGCTCATGCCCACGAAAATTCGCGGCTTCCCACGCCGGCGCACAGGTGAGTTCCACCTCACCACTTTGCAAGTCGCGCGTGCCACCTTCGACATAGTCGGCGATCATATCGACGGGCCACGAGGTGAAGGCCCCGCGGCCGGTATATTTTTCAACCATGGTTGCGCGATCGGGAAACACGGAGCGGCGGCGTTCCGCACCCGTTGCCAGATCGTGAGGGCCTAACCCAATGCCCAGCTTTCGCATCCACTGAAGTAAGCGTCCCTGATTGCGCCGGATCATGACGGGATCAAGCAGAACGAGACCACGAACTAGATCCGGCCGCCGGGCGGCTGCAAGAATGCTCGTGGTTCCGCCCATGGAATGGCCTGCGAGCAACACTGGACCACCTGCCTCTTCGGCAAAGCGTTCGAGGAGCGCGACCAGATCATCGCTGTAGCGATACCAGCTGCGTTGCGTTCGTGGGTTAGCGGCGAGCGTTGTTTGGCCATGACCGCGCGCATCCCAAGCGCGGATATGAAAGCGATCCGCAAGAGGCGCCAAGAGCTGCCGATACGTCAACCCATTGAAGCCATTGGCATGGGCAAAATGGAGCGGCGGCAGGCCTTCACCTGCCTTCCACTCAAGATAGGATTGGGCACCTTCGGACCGCTCAAAACTCGTGCGGACCGGCTCTACAGATAAGGGACTCGACATATTCACGTGGGGGTACTTTCAAGCTTCTAACAGAGACTTTCTTCTCAGCCAGTCTGTGACGACGCCAACCGCGGCCACCATCTTGTCCGGCTGACCTATATAATAGTGAGTTGCGCCGTCGATCACATGAAACTCTTTGTCGTCATGCTGTACACCGGCTAACAGACGTTTTGCGTGGCTTGGTGTGCAGCCATCATCCGCACTGTTTTCAATGACCAGAATGGGCACCGTCACATCACCGGCACATTCCGGCCCCTTAGCACGGGAATGTTCTATAGACCATTGGGAGAGCCATGCGCGTAAGGAACAAAAGCGCGCCAGGCCTGCTGGCATCATGTTCACGGTTTTCGGGTCACCCATAAAACACCAGTTCGGACCTTTGCGATCATTCGGGTCGATATTCAAATCCAACCATCGCGGATCGGCCATGGTGCCATGAACCACGAAGCCGAACTCCTCATTGGGGAGACCTGCCTTTTTCAGGTCATCCAATTTGTTCCAGACGAAGGTATCAATCCGTTTTGACCGCGCCACCTGAGCGGCCCGATAGCGTTCCACATAGGCGTCAGAATAGGGTGGCTGGTTCGGATTATCCGGATCATAAAGATTGAGCTCAACATCCCGTTTACTCAGATCGGTTTCGTCAATGATCGAGGCATCCAACCACTCGGTGAGAATGATCGCCCGGCTTACATGGGCGGCAAGTTGAAGCACGGCGTCCGCAGGGATCAGCTCTGCCCCCACAACATCGACAGGGTCGCCCGCTGGCGTCGCTGTGATGGTCGGTTTTTCCGCCTGGGACTGGTAGAACATGGAAAGCGATCCACCGCCGGACCATCCGGCCAGGATTACGTTTTTAAAGCCCAGCTTTTCTTTGGCATATTTGATGTATTGCCCAAGATCGAGAATGACCTTTTCCATGATGAGCGCCGTATCATTGTGGGGATAGCGGCTTCCACAACACAGACAGTGGATCCCGGCAGCGGCCAGGGCATTGGGCATGGGCAGCAAGTTCATGGTGCCGGTGGGATGCATAAAGATGAGAACTGTGTCTGAGTCCACGCCCTTTGGCTTCAGGTACTGACCCTCCACCACGATCGTATCGAGGGCCCCGGCATAGGTTTCTTTAAAAGCTGACTTTTCCTGCCAATGCAGAAAGATGGGAAGGCGGTCAACCTCGTGTTGTGTGGCGTTTGTCATTTAGTCCTCCACCAGATTACCAGCTGCATCGCGTATTTCGGGACCGTTCACGCGGACACGCCCATCGCCAAATTTTCCATCCCGCTCCTTGAAGGCTACTTTCAGGCCTTTCTCAGCGGCATTCTGTCTGAATGTGTCGGCAGCTTTGGCGCAATGGCCGCGAGCGTCGTTCTCGCATGCCAGGCGCTGAAGGGTTCTCGCTCCCATCAGCTCCAGACCCAAATTGACCGCTCGTTTTTGAGTGGTCAGCAGATCCGGATCAATCATCGCCAGTCGGTCAGCAAGGCCTTCCACTTCAGCTTCCAGCATGTCAGCCGGTACTGACTTCATGACGAGCCCTATCTCCTGGGCTTCTTTGCCCGAAATGCTGTCGCCTGTGAGCAGGAGACGCTTCGCCCATTGCGGACCGCAATGATAGACCCACATCTGATTGGGCAGTGAGCCCAGGTCGCGGGCAGGTGGAAAGGCAATCACCGCGTCATCCGCGGCAATCACCATATCGCTCAAGAAGGCGATATCAGTGCCCCCTGCAAGGCAGCGCCCATGGAGTTGCGCGATGACGGGCTTATGCATATCGAAGATCGCCATGCGAAACCGCTGCTGGCGCTCGAGCTGCCAGATATCATCATCAATGCTGGACGCGCCGCGCAGGTTCCGGTCCGGATCGCGGGGGGCGGCACCTGCCAGATCATAGCCGGCACAAAAATCCTGTCCGGCACCTCTTAGAATAACCGAGTGGACATCCCGGTCATTGTCCGCATCCCAAAGCGCTTCGCTCAAAAGCCGTTGCACCTCATAAGAAAGAGCATTTCGTTTTTCAGGGCGGTTCAGCGTCAGACGCATGCGACCCTGCTCAACCTCTATCTCGACATCTGCCATGAGCCTGGCCTTCCGGTTAAGGGTTTCTTGTCGGCGACTTATCGAAAGTTGGCGGGCCGTTTTTCAAGGAAGGCATTTACCGCTTCCTCATGTTCCGGCGTTTCCCAGCACTCGTGCAGGAACTTGGTCTCAAGCTTCTGCGCCGCATCGAGATCCGTTGTCACTGCGTTTTCGGTCAGCAGCTTTTTGGTCATACGTAATTGCGTGTCCGGATTGGTTGCGATCTGCTCGCCAATGGCAATCGCTTTGTCCAACAATTCGTTGGACGACACGCAATGCTCTGCAAGGCCTAAGTCCGCTGCCTCTTGCCCTGAATAGAGACGGGCGGAGAGCATCATCTCACTTGCCTTGCCCCAGCCCATGCGCGAGATGAGGAAGTGACTTGAAGCAAGTTCCGGCACAATGCCCATCTTCACAAACACCAGACCGAACTTCGCAGCGTCCGATGTCACGATCACATCGAAGGGCAGGATCATGGTGACGCCGATCCCGACAGCGGGGCCGTTCACTGCGGCAATGAGCGGTTTGGATTCACGAACAAGTTTTATCCAGTCTACGGTTGCGGGCACACCACCAGACCCACCGGCCGTGTCGTTGCCCGGGTCTTCTCCGTCGATGCGCGTTTTAAATGTGCTCTCAATATCAGCGCCTGCACAGAAACCACGACCTGCGCCAGTCATCACAATGGAGCCGATGCTTTTGTCTTCGTTCGCTGTCTCAATCGCGTGAGCCAGTTCTTCCATCATCTGTGGCGTCCAGGCATTCAGCCTGTCGGGACGGTTCAGGGTGATGAGCGCAATGGTGCCCTTGGTCTCATAGATGATCTGTTCGTACGTCATCTGTTCCTCCCCAGGATATGTTGTTTAAGAGAAGTGTAGCGAGCGTTGATGCGTAAGGCGAGCCGCGTAGCACAGAGGTCTCACGCCTGCTCTTTAAGCGCATCTTCCAACATGTCGAGCCTGTCCTGGCCCCAGAAAAATTCGTCACGCAGACAATAAGACGGCGCGCCAAACAGGCCACGGTCAATCGCGTCCTGGGTGTTTTGCTTTATCACATCGGAAATATCTGAGTGCGACGCTGCGTCAACAAGCCGATGCCCCTCCAGCCCATTTTCGTTTGCAATCGCAACAACAACATCAGGCTCCGCAATGTTGCGCTCTTCTTCCCAAATCGCACGCATCAATGCGTCTGCCAATGCTCCCGCAGCCTCTTCGCCTTGTTCCCGGATTGCAACGATAACGGCACCATCTGCCAACCGTGGATTGACCGGCCAATGTGCCGGGTCGAGGTTCATGGGCAATCCTCGCTTTTTGCTCCACCGCGCCATCTCTATCTTCCGCCATGCTTGTCGCTGAGGCGGGCGCTGGCCGGCGGGGAGGCCCCCGCTGGCTTCAAATAAGGTAAGGAGATTGGTTGGCTTGTGATGGACCTGCACATCATAGCGCTTTGTGAGGATGCGGAAGGCCCTTGACCCGACATAGCTCCAGGTGGAGAGCGTCGAGAAATAGTAGTCGGTGGTCGTCATCTGGTGTCCATCTTCACTTTGTCATTCACACCGAAAACATACCACACACTCAAATAGGGATTTGTTCTGAGACAGACTTGGCGTGACCCTACGTCAACCCTCTAACGTTATTTCCTGAGCAGCTATGCGACCTTTGTCGGTCTCTGCGAGTTGATAGCTCACCTTCTGCCCATCTCTGAGCGTTGTGAGCCCTGCCTGCTGAACTGCCGTGATGTGGACGAAAGCGTCCTTACCGCCCTCTTCCGGTTCAATAAATCCGAAGCCTTTTGTTGAGTTGAACCATTTCACAATTCCCGTCGGCATATTGTTGTCTCTCTTCGCTTCACCGTTCCAAACATTTGGTCAGAAAATGGAGCGAGTCCGTGACAGGCGTTTGACAACGGCACGCAAATAAAAAGTGAAAAGAAAAACCCCCGCCAGTTTCCTAGCGAGGGTTCTTGGCGCTGCTGTGAAGCGCGCCTCACACGATAAGACCCATTCCCCCGAGTGGGTCTCTTCGTATGCCAACTGTCAACTCAGCCCTCTATCAATAGTTATCGCTACCCTATTCGTCGAGTGCGCATTTGCATTTGCAACTGAAATGAAAAACCTCCGGGGTCTGAAATGAAAAACCTGTCTGAAATGAAAAACCTCCGGGGTCTGAAATGAAAAACCTCCGGGGTCTGAAATGAAAAACCTCCGGGGTCTGAAATGAAAAACCTCCGAGGACAGATGTCCCCGGAGGTCATTGGATCAATTCGATCTAGACAAGAGCGGTCCGATCAATAGTCGTCCATCTCATCTTCGATGTCGTCCATTTCATCTTCGAAGTCTTCCTCGATCTCGTCCATTTCATCTTCGAAATCTTCTTCAATTTCGTCCATTTCATCTTCGAAATCTTCTTCGGCTTCAATCTCGTCTAGCTCCGCTTCGAGATCATCATATTCGTCCGCCATTGCCGCGCCTGACAGGCCAACAAATGGCAGCGTCATCAATGCGAGAGCAGCGACAAATAGTTTTACCCAATCACTCATCCCCAAATACCTTTCCCAGTTTTTAGGTACCCCTGAAGCCAAACTTTCACATTTGGCATGCCGCCTGTCCAGCAAAGAAAAGCCCCGCCGAAAATTCGGCGAGGCTCTGCGCATTCTAATCATTGTTCCGATGCGTTTAGAGCGTACGGGAAATCAGCACCTTCATAATTTCATTTGTGCCACCGTAAATTTTCTGAACACGGGCATCGCGGTACATACGAGCAATTGGATATTCGTTCATGTAGCCATATCCGCCATGCAGTTGCAGGCATTCGTCAACCACTTCGCACTGCATGTCCGACACCCAATATTTGGCCATGGACGCGGTCGCAGCATCCAGCTTGCCTTCAAGGAGCAAACCTGTGCAATGGTCGGTGAAGACACGGGCTACGGTTGTTTTGGTTTTTGCTTCCGCGAGCTTGAACTGTGTGTTCTGAAAGTCCATCAAAGCCTGGCCGAAGGCTTTGCGCTCCTTCACGTAATCGACAGTCTGCTCAAGAGCGGCCTCCATCATGGCAACCCCTTGAAGCCCGATCTGAAGACGTTCGGAAGCGAGCTGCTGCATCAGCTGGATAAAGCCCTGCCCTTCTTCCGTTCCCAGAAGATTGGATGTGGGAACACGGACATTGTCAAAAAACAATTCAGACGTGTCCTGGCTCTTCTGACCGATCTTGTCGAGGTTACGGCCACGACGGAATCCTTCCGCTTCGTCGGTTTCCACAACGATCAACGATGTGCCCTTGGCACCTGCTGCTGGATCAGTCTTACAGACAACGATGATCAAACCTGCCTGTTGACCATTGGTGATGAAGGTTTTGGAACCGTTGATCACATATTCATTGCCATCGAGCTTGGCCGTCGTCTTCACGTTCTGAAGGTCAGATCCAGTGCCCGGTTCGGTCATGGCGATGGCGCCGACGAGCTCTCCGCTCGCCATCTTCGGCAACCAACGCTGTTTCTGCTCTTCGGAGCCATAGTGGACGATGTAGGGCGCGATAATGGCGTTATGGAGCGACGCCCCAAAACCGGTGATCCCCTTTTTGCCGAACTGGTCGATCAGCATCGCTTCATGGGCAAAGGTCCCACCGGCACCGCCATATTCCTCGGGAACAGACGCACAGAGAATGCCTGCCTCGCCTGCCTTGTACCAGATGTCGCGATCGACGATTTCGTTCTTCTCCCAACTATCGACATGGGGAGCAAGTTCCTTCTCGCAAAACTTCCCAACCGCATCCGCGAAGATCTCAACATCTTCCGTCATCCAGGCTGGTTTTTCGACTTGTAGTACCGACATCTGATTTGAACTCCCAGGTCCCCCCTTGGGACCAAATGTGAAATGTGTGTGTTCGAGTGCAGCGGCAGAGCTAGGGCACATATGCCCTCGCACTCTCACCTCATCAGCACAAAGCTGCATCATATTCGACTATGAAAAAACGAGCCCGCCGCGCGGCGACCCGCGCGACTAGCTTCGACTTGTTACGCTTCGCCGTCAGCCTGCTTTGCAAGCTGAAGCATGCGATCACAGCCTTCCTGAAGCAGCTCGATCTGAACGTCGATATCCTTTTTCTGCTGCTCAAGATTGGTGATCTGTTCACGGAATTTTTCCTGGGCAATCAGGTATTGACGCTCATCACCATAAGTGTCGTAGAGGTCAATCAGCTCTTTGATTTCGCCTAGCGAGAAACCAACAGCCTTGCCACGGACGATCAGTGCCAGCCGAGCCCGGTCACGGGGGCGGTAGACCCGGGTCTGTCCCTGACGGGATGGATGAAGAAGATCCTTGTCTTCATAGAAGCGGATTGCGCGGGTGGTCACATTGAACTCATCTGCGAGCTGGGTGATCGAGAAGGTCGCATCGCCCTGCGCATCTTTTGCTGCAGCGTTTTTATAAGTACCGGCGGCGGCGGATTCTGGTGTGCTCATCTGTTGCATGTCTGAAAACTCCCGGTGGCAGTAAGGATCAAATTCGCAGTTTTCTGCGGTTTTCTTTAATAATCCAGACTCTAGTTTACGCTTACGTCAACGTCAATACTTTCCGTTGACGTAAGGGGAATGTCGGAGCGCGCTGGTTTATTGCCCCTCACTGGCCGGAATGGTTAAGTATCCAAACCGCAGGACATGGGAGATTCTGATGCAACGCCTGTTTTCAATAACCAGCCTAGCCTTTGCTTGCGCCTTTTTGGCTGCCTGTTCGGCCGGTCGGCCCGGGGCACCAGCCCCGCTTCAGGGCGTCGGCCTGCCCCAGCAAGCCGCGAGCGCCGCCAACAGCGATACCCCGCTTGGTCGCGCGGTTGTGCAGGCAATCAACAACTATCGAACAGCACCCCCCTTATCCGTGAACAGCACACTGCAACGAGCGGCGGCTGTGCACGCAAAAGACATGGCGATCCGCCAATATCGCGGCCATCACAATCCGGAAGGGCAAGGCCCCCTCGACCGGGTGCTGGCAATTGATGACAACTTTCGCGGGCGCGTCGGCGAGAATATCTGGATGGGTACTGAGCGCCGCGGCAATACAGATGACCAAATGGCCGCCTTCATTCTGCAAGGCTGGCTCAACAGTCCCCAGCATCGCTCGCTCCTCGAAAGCGACAGATTTTCAACAACAGGTGTCGGCGTCGCCCAAAGCGGCGATGTGATCTACGTGGTTCAGGTGTTTGGTGACCCGTCCTAAAACCAACACCCGACCAACCATCCCAACACCCAACCGACGGACCGTCTTAGGGGGTGTGGCGGGCGCAAGTGCGGCGCTGGGTGCTACGCGCGCCCACGGCGCGGAACCACGCACCTGGAAGATGGTGACGTCCTGGCCAAAAGGCGCGCCAGGCGTCGGTACGTCAGCAGCTCGCCTGGCAGCCAAGATCAACGAGATGAGCGACGGACGCCTGACAGTCACAGTCTATGGCGCCGGCGAGCTGGTGCCACCCTTTGAAGTATTTGATGCGGTGTCGTCGGGCACTGCGGAGATGGGGCACGGCGCCTCTCACTTCTGGTCCGGCAAGGACCCGGCTTTTAGCTATTTCACCGGGCTGCCTTTTGGCCTCATGGCGCATGAACGCATTGGCTGGCTTGAATTTGGAGGCGGACAGGCGCTTTGGGACGAAACCTATGCGCCCTTTGGCGTGCGCGCCTTCTTCGCCGGGTCCAGCGGGGTGCAAGCTGGAGGCTGGTTCAGGGAGCCCATCATCTCGCTTGATGATTTTCAGGGCCTGAAGATGCGCATTGCGGGTCTTGGGGGAGAAGTGTTGAGACGGCTCGGCGTCACAGTCACGCTCATCCCGCCAAGCGACATTTATGGTGCCATGACATCGGGCGCTATTGATGCAGCGGAGTGGGTCGGCCCGTGGAACGATATTGCCTTCGGCCTGTCAGATGTCGCCAAGCATTATTATCTGCCGGCCTTCCACGAGCCAGGCCCCGCTCTAGAGTGCCTCGTGAATGCGGACGCCTTTGCAGCGCTTCCGCCAGACCTTCAAGCCATCGTCCAAGCAGCTGCGGGAGCAGCGGCACTTGAAAGCCTTGGCGAGTTCACTTTCTACAACGCCCAGGCCTTCTCGAGCTTGGATGATCTGGGTGTCACCGTGCACACCTGGCCAGAAGATGTAGTTGCTGCGATGCGGGCCACATCCGACGAGGTCCTACAAGGCCTGTCGGAAGCCAACGAGCTCTGTGCCCGCATCCATGCATCCTATGAGGCCTATCGAACGAAGGCCGTCGCCTATGCCGATGCATCTGAACGCGAAATGTTGAGGCTGAGAGTCAAAAATCAGCCCTGACGAACCCAAAAGTTAACCCCGCGTTTACCAAAACCCTGCTTGATAAGGCTTTAGCAAGATCGATTACGCGGTCGTGACAACTCGCACCGCCTAACCCGCGGAAATGACGTACAGAATCCAGATATTGTGGATGGTCGCCGGGTTTACACAGAATCACGTGGTCGATACAGTCCAGAATCGTTAACGGGCATAGTGATTCGATGAGACCGGGGGTTCCTTGGAGCGTTAAGGGCATTGAGCCCGAAGCCAGAGAAGCAGCCAAACAGGCTGCTCGCAGGGCAGGTGTGACGCTGGGTGCCTGGCTCAATCAGGTGATCATGGAAAGCGGCACCGATGACATCAACGCCGCCATTCAGAATTATGGAAACTTGGACGCTGCCGCCAGCCAGCCACAACCACCGGCTGGTGCGCCTTATATGCAACCAAGCATGCAGCCCGCCGCCTATGGTGGCCCTCCCCCGCAACCTCAAGTTGACCTTTCGCCGGTCACAGATGCGGTGCGCGACCTGGTCCGTCGGATTGATTCAAACGAACGGCTTCTCGAAACTTCACTGGACTCGCTTGCAAGCAGGATTGACTCCTCAGAACAGCTGATCGCTTCAGGCGGTGTTGTCGGTGCAGCCGACTCTGGCATGGAACGCAAGGTTCAACAGCTTACCGATCGCCTGGAAGCAGCTGAAAAAGCCCGTCTGCCTTTTGCTAAAAACACAGGCGACCGGCTCGCCTTTCAGACCCTTGAGAAGACCATGAACGCGGTGGTCGACCATCTCGAGACAGTCGACAGCCAAAGCGAACAAAAATTCGCAGAAATGCGGCACCTTCTGTCCGAGCTTGCTGATCGGGTCGATAATTCTGAGGAAGCAAATAAACTCGATCAGGAACGGGCAAAAACGGATGCGCTCGGAAACACGTTGCAAAACCTTTCTGAACGGATGGCGGAAACTGAGCAGGCGCTCCACGCGGCAAATGCCAGCGCGGAACAAGGCCGTCGTCAGGCCGTCGAAGAAGCCGTTCAGATCGTCTCAAACAAGCTCGATTCCGACAATCAGCGCGCTCAGATGGCAGAGCTGCAATCCTCGATTGAGAAGATGAATGGTCGGATCGACCAGTCTGAAGCTCAAAGCGCCCACGCAATCAAAACTCTTGAGGGCAGCCTGACGGCCTTCGTAGATCGGCTTGAGCAAACTCAAGTGCGGGCCGATGACATCGTGCCGCAGGTTATGGAGCAGCTCGATGGTCGACTGGAGCAAGTTGTCTCCCGTGTGACCGACAGCGAGACGCGTGCTCTAGAGACTGCCAGTTCGGTTGAACAAGCACTGTCCTCCCTTGCGCAGACAATGAATGTGACCGAGCAGCGCAATGCGGCAACACGAGAGACTGTTCAGTCCATGGTCGCTCAGGTGAATGAGCGGATCGAAAGCATCGAATCTGGCGCAGGGCTTCCACTCTCACCGACTATTGCCGTTGGCGCTGGCCTGGCGGGCATGCCCGCCCCACCGCTTTCGAGTGCGCCCATGCCACCCCCAGGATTTGCTGCTGAGCGCGCACCTGATCATCTGCTGCAATCGCCAGTGACGATCCCCTCATCGGGGCCACCTTTGCCATCCATGCCGCCGGTAGCGGATGAGCCACCAGCGCCCGCCGCTCCAATGGCAGATGCCCCACCGCCTCCATCGCCGTCGCTTGATATGCCGGCACCACCACTTTCAGACGTGCCGCCGCCGCCAGGTATCGGTCCAATAGCACCGCCTGCGACCGCAGACGCCCCACCGGCACCAGGCGATCTTCCGCCGCCTCCCCCGATGGAGCCGCCAATTGCAGCGCCCGCGGAACCGCCGGTGATGAACGAAAAGAAGGCCGCGCGCGATTTCATCGCTGCCGCCAGACGTGCGGCCCAGTCCGCGCATCAAACTGGTGACACGGCAAGCCTTGGCTTTGGCGAGCAGTCTGACCGATACGCAGCCTTTGAAGACCAGGAAGAAGGCCGCGGCAAACGCCTCGCCATCATCGTCGGTGGCGCAGTTGTTGCCCTCATCGTTGTCCTGACACTTGTGAACTGGCTTGTCTCGCCCTCAACACCTGAGGCTCCCGGGGAAGATATCGACGTTATTCTTGATGAGCCTGCCCCTGGCGGCAACGATCTGGAAGACCTGGCCGCTGCTGTGCCGGATGCAACTGTGCCAGACACTACAGCGCCGCTTGACGATCTGACTGTTATTCCGGAGGCCATTCCGGAGGACGCTGGGACCGCAGATGCGGCTGCTGCTCCAGCGTCCACGCCTTCTTCTCCCGCAACAAGTGAACGCCCTGCTCCTGCGCCGCTCCCAGAACCCCGTACACCGGCTTCTGCAGCACCACGGGCTATCGTGCCCAACAGCGCGGATATGCCGCCTGTTGAAGCGGCACCGACCACACCCGTTACACAGGCGCCGAATGGCACACGCAACGCATTGCGCAATGCCGCTGCGGCGGGCAACTCAGCCGCACAATACGAAGTCGGTTTACGATATGCTCGTGGCGGTGGTGTTCCACAGGACTATGGGCAGGCAGCGTATTGGTTTGAGCTTGCGGGCAAACAAAACCTGGCAATCGCGCAATACCGACTCGCAACGCTTTTTGAGAAAGGCCGCGGCGTTCCCCAAGACATGGAGAAAGCGCGTAGCTGGTACGAAAGTGCTGCACAGGCTGGCAATGTAAAGGCGATGCACAATCTCGCGGTAATTTATGCTGAAGGTAAAGGGGTCCCGCAAGACTTCGCCAAAGCCGGGCAATGGTTCCTGGCGGCTGCGGACCATGGACTTGCCGACAGTCAGTACAATGTTGCCGTCCTCTTTGAACGAGGACTTGGTGTCAGTGAAGACCTTCCCGAAGCGTTCAAGTGGTTTTCTGTCGCCGCTGCAAATGGCGATGAGGGCGCTGCGGCGCGGCGCGATGCAATTGCTGAGCAGATGGATGCAAACACTCTCGTGGATGCGAAGCTTGCTGCTCAAACCTGGTCACCAAAGCGGGGCGATCCAATCGCCAACGGCAACCTCACCTCGCTTGGCAATTGGAGTAATGCGTCGCTCACTAGCACTGATGGTGCCTCAAGCGCTCCACAGGCCAGCGCAGAGATCGCCAAAGCACAACGTCTTCTGCGGGATCTTGGCTATCAGCCAGGCCCTGCAGACGGGTTGATGGGCCCACGCACACGCGATGCCATCAGTGACTTTCAACGCACCGCTGGGCTTAGTGTCACCGGTGCCGTCGACACGAAGCTTCTCAGCACACTGGAAGCCTACGTCCGGTGATCGATCGACGGCGTGACACGGTACTTGCCGTCGCCCGTCAGCACCAAACTGCGGCATCTGGACGGGCTGGTTGAATGTTCCAAATTTACCTCCCTATTGCAGAGCTACCCGTAAACGTCTTCCTGATATTAGGGATGGGCGGTCTTGTCGGATTTTTATCCGGCATGTTCGGTGTTGGTGGCGGGTTCCTGATGACCCCGCTGCTCATCTTTACCGGCATCCCGCCGGCAGTCGCCGTGGCGACACAGGCCAACCAAACCGTTGCTTCCTCCATCTCAGGCGTCGTGGCGCACTGGCGACGAAGTGCCGTCGACTTCAAGATGGGGGGCGTGCTGTTGATCGGCGGCGTCATGGGCGCTTTTGCTGGTGTCTATTTGTTTGCCTTTGTGCGCGCGCTCGGGCAAGTCGATCTCTTGATTTCGCTTTCCTATGTGCTCTTTCTGGGTGTGATCGGCAGTTTGATGCTGAATGAGAGCGTCAGAGCGCTCATCGCTGTTCGCCAGGGCCGCAGCCCGGCATCTGCCAACAGATCGCACCATAGTTGGATGCATGGCCTGCCTCTCAAAATGCGGTTTCGGCGCTCGAAACTTTATATCAGCGCGATCCCACCTGTTGCGATTGGGACCTTTGTCGGCATCCTCGTTGCCATCATGGGCGTTAGCGGCGGCTTCGTTATGGTGCCCGCCATGATCTACATGCTGCGCATGCCAACCAATGTCGTCGTTGGCACATCGCTTTTTCAGATCATCTTCGTTACAGCCTTGGTCACTGTGCTCCACGCAGTTGAAAACCAGGCTGTCGATATCCTGCTGGCATTTCTATTGCTCCTTGGGGGCGTGGTTGGCGCTCAGTTTGGCGCGCGGGCCGGGCAGCGGCTTCGCGGGGAACAGTTGAGGGCGCTTCTCGGCCTTATCGTCCTTCTTGTTGGTTTGCGCCTGGGCTTCGACCTCGTCGTTGAACCGGACGAACTTTTCTCCCTGACAACGGGAGTTGCTCCATGAAGTCCGCCACACTCGTTTTCAGCGTTTGTCTGACAATACTCACCTCCTGGTCTGCACAGGCAGATCAGCTGGTCACAGATCTGTCAGAACACCAGATCTCCATTCGGTCCAACTTCACTGGCACTGAGATCTTGATCTTTGGGGCAGTCGAAGCAGAAGACCCAACAGACCTTGCAACCGAACGGGACATCGTCGTTGTGGTCACGGGCCCTGAAGGCCCTGTCACCGTTCGTCGCAAAGACCGGATCGCCGGCATCTGGATCAACTATGATGCGGTTCGGTTTGAGCGCGTGCCTTCCTTCTATGCTGTTTCAAGCACGCGCCCCTTGTCACGTGTGGTCTCGTTGGACACGCGGACCATTGAAGGTCTGGGACTGCGACATATTGGCCTTGGCGCTGCAACTGGCCTCGGGCCGACGGGCACTGAAACATCTCTTACCGAGGACGAGCAGAAGCTGTTTTCACAGGCATTGCTGAGGAATAAGCAGAAGCAGAACCTCTATCGCGCTGAGCCCAGCGGTGTAGCCTTCCTCGGCCGCTCCCTCTTTCGCGCGACTGTCGACATTCCTTCCAATGTGCCCAACGGCCTATATACCGCAAAGGTCTACCTGGTTTCGAACGGACAAATATCCGACGCTGCCTCAACGCCACTCTTTATTGTAAAAAGTGGGATGGAGCGGGCGATCTACTCCTTTGCCCACGAACAGCCCCTTCTCTACGGCATCTTTGCAGTGGTCTTTGCCACCTTTGCCGGGTGGGCTGCGACGCTCATTTTCAAGGATTAACCCTCACTGCCAAGTGAACTTGCGTTCCTTGAGCATTACCTCAAACTGTGTCACGCAATACCAGCAATGAAGACTGGTTAAGGCACGGGAGTTGGCAGACGAATGGACGGGGTTGACGCAGGCTTTGCGGCTGCACTTATTGGCGGGATCATCAGCTTCCTGTCACCGTGTGTGCTGCCTCTCGTTCCCGCCTATCTTTCCTTTGTGGCGGGTGCCTCTCTTGATGAGCTGACAGAAGAGATCGATAAGCCATCGAATGATATTGCGCGACGGGTGCTTTTTGGCTCGCTCGCCTTTGTCGCCGGGTTCTCTACGGTCTTTATCATGCTGGGTGCCTCCGCAGGTGCCATCAGTCCGTTTCTGCTGGCACATAAGGTCATCCTCGGGCAGGTCGCCGGGGTCATCATTATTATCCTAGGTCTCCACTATGTGGGGCTCTTCCGCTTCGCGCTTCTCAATCGCGATGTCCGTTTTCTGCCAAGTTTCACACCCGACAGCGGCAGCGGCTTTGTTCCTCGCATCGGGATGCCCTACCTGGTGGGGCTGGCGTTTGCCTTTGGCTGGACACCTTGTATCGGCCCGATCCTCGCAACCATTCTTACCATCGCCGCCTCACAGGAGAGCTTGGGCTATGGGGTCGCCCTGTTAAGTGTTTATTCGGCCGGACTGGGCATTCCCTTCATCGCAGCCGCGCTCGCGGTTCAGGCATTCCTGCGCTTCTCTGCCGGCTTCCGACGTCACCTGCCGAAGGTTGAAGTGGCTGCTGGTGTTCTCCTGATCGGCACCGGTCTGCTGATTGCCTTCGGCACATTGGAGACGATTGCCATTTACATGATAGAGGTCGCGCCGTGGCTCGCGGAACTCGGATGAGCGATAAACCCGCCCCACTGATGCCGCGAAGCGCTCAGCTCTTGGGATATGGCGGCGTTATCCCCTTTGTGGGGACCAGCGTGGTCATCTGGACGATGTGGCCATCTGAAATGGGGCAGACCGCGTTGCAGGCTCAGCTTGTCTATGCTGCGATCATTCTGTCCTTCCTTGGCGGCATTCGTTGGGGGTCTGTGATGCAACGCCTGGGGCATTTCAAACGCCGGGCGCCTGCGGGACTTGCACAAGAGCTATCCTTGTCTGTCGTCCCTGCCGTCGTCGCATGGATCGCCCTTTTTGGGCCGGCGGAAGCCGCTCTTATTGTCTTCCTCTTATTTTTTGTGGCCCAGGCCGTTTCTGATCTTCGCGCCGTCAGGTCCGGTGAGGCACCGGACTGGTATCAGCCTCTCCGGTTGCAACTCACCTTTTTCGTCTGTGCGGCTCTCATAGCCAGCCTTGTTCGGCTCTTAGTCGCCTAAGACATACGATCAGGGATCAGCCTTCCGGCTGCAACTGGCACGATTTGGTCGCGGCCCATCATCCAGGCATGAAAGTCACGTCCTGCAAAGAGATCGCTATAGGCCACATCACACACATTGAGACCACCTGTATAGGCACCGAATGCGGGCAGGATCAGTCGCGTCCCGTCACTTGCAAAACATCTACGCCGTAACCGACGGCCGCGCACACGCACTACAGCACAGGGATGCAAGTGACCGGCGACTTCTCCAGTTGCGGGTGCAGGGGCCGGTTCGTGGCGAAAGGTGAGCGAAGCGCGCTCAACTTCTTCAGCGATGGTGCCGCCAAACCCTTCTGGCAGAGGATCATGGTTTCCGGCAATCCAGGTCCACGCACAGGCGTTGGTGAGGTTTTGGATACGGGCTGCGTCTGTTGGTGCAATCCGCGCACGGGCTTGGCCGTCGTGAAAACTGTCTCCGAGCGCGATGACGGAAGCTGGCTTCAAACGGGCCACCAATTCTTCAAGACGGTTCAGTGTGGCTGACGTGTCATAAGGCGGCAGGTGGACACCGCGGGTGGCGTAGGACGAGCCTTTCTCAAAATGCAGATCCGCGACGATGAGACAGTCTTCAGACGGCCAGTAAAGCGCTCCTTCGACAAGGGGCAGGACTGTCTCGCCGCAAATTTTGAGACGGATTTCCTCCGTCTTCACGCTGTCTGGTGTGTCATACAAGGCGAGTCGCTTCCTCAATCAGATCATCGGCTGCTTCCGCCAGCAGGGCTTCATTGGCATCGCCGTGAACCGTTTCCTTACTGATGTCGAGCAAGACCGGCACGGCCAGGGGAGACACCCGCTCCAGGCGCTTGAGCTCTATCTTACCCTTGATTCGGGCAAGCATGTCCGATACGCGCGCCACATCCAACAGCCCCGCTGCGGCATCGTCATGGGTGGCCTGCAAAAGAATGTGATCCGGCTCGTGTTCTCTGAGCACATCATAGATGAGGTCGGAAGAGAACGTGACCTGGCGCCCAGACTTCTCCTTGCCCGGGAACCGTCGCTCGATGAGCCCCGCAATGATGGCGCAGGCTCGGAAGGTGCGTTTCATGAGGTTCGATTCTGCAAGCCAGGCCTCCAGATCGTCGCCCAACATATCCTCAGCGAAGAGCTCTTCCAGCGACAATTGCCCGCGCTCCACCAAGAGTCCCATGTCCCGCAGGCCCCATATGGCCAGTGCGTATTCACTGGCAATAAACCCGAGCGGCCGTGCGCCCAGGCGATCCAGGCGCTTTGTCAGCAGCATGCCCAGCGTCTGATGGGCAAGGCGCCCCTCAAAGGGATAGCAAACCATGTAAAAGCGATCGCCTCTCGGAAAAGTCTCGACCAAAAGCCCACCTTCTTTCGGCAGAACAGAGCGCCATTGCTGAATGCGTAGCCATTCGGAAACCTGATCGGGTAATTTGTGCCAGTCTTCAGGGGTCGCCAACATGTGTCGCACTTGGGATGCGAGGTAGGTCGAGAGGGGAAACTTGCCGCCATAGTAGGACGGAATGGTGGGGTTCTCGTCTTTCGTGCTTGTCACCACAGCTTCGGTTTCGACCAGGCCTTCAAAGCGCAGCACCTTTCCGGCGAAAAGGAATGTGTCACCAGGCACCAGCTGTTCAATGAAATATTCTTCGATTTGCCCGAGCCTCCTGCCGCCACGCCCAAGCGACGCCCCAGCTGCGGGCCGCCTGCGAACAAGGCGCACATCAAGCATGGGCGCTTCAACGATAGTACCGACATTCATGCGGTATTGCTGTGCCAGCCTTGGGTGCGCGAGGCGCATGCGGTGATCATTTCCGTTGGGATCGACGGGGCGAAGGCGGCGATAGCGATCATAGGTTTTGAGCGCGTACCCGCCGGTGCTCACAAAGTCGACCACCCGGTCAAATGCGGCGCGGTCGAGCGCCGCATAGGGTGCGGCACTCCGTACTTCTTCGTAAAACAGGTCCGTGTCGAAGGGGCCGCTGCAGGCCGTGCCAAAAACATGCTGAGCCAAGACGTCAAGACTGCCCGTCTTTTCTTTCATGCCGTCATGCACACCTGCGATGGCAGCTGAACGTGCAGCCTCACATTCCAAAACCTCAAATCGGTTGGCAGGCACAAGCAAGGCGCGGCTTGGATCGTTCAGCCGGTGGTTCGCGCGTCCAATGCGCTGAAGCAGGCGGCTTGCGCCTTTGGGTGCCCCCAAATTGATGACGAGATCCACATCGCCCCAGTCAATGCCGAGATCGAGGGTCGATGTACACACGATCGCCCGCAGGCTGCCTTCCGTCATGGCGGCTTCAACCTTGCGACGTTGTTCCGCCGACAGAGACCCATGATGAAGCGCAATGGGCAGAGCGTCTTCATTCGCGCGCCATAATTCCTGAAATACAAATTCAGCCTGGCTGCGTGTGTTCACAAATACCAACACCGTTTTGTTTTCGCGGATGATGCCATAGACCGCGTCAATCGCATGCTTGGCGGAATGACCCGACCAGGGAACCCGTTCTTCTGGCACCAGGATGGACACATCGGGGGTGGCGCCCGCTTCGCCGCGGACAATCTCCGCCATTCGGGATTGCTTGCTTATTTGAGGGATCAGAAAGCGGCGCAACTGATCCGGGTCGGCAACCGTTGCAGACAGCCCCACCCGCCGATGACGAGGGGCCAGCGTTGAGAGCCGCGCGAGATCGAGAGCCAACAGATCGCCCCGCTTGGTGTTCACCATCGCGTGGAGCTCATCCAGGATCACGCACTTTAGGTTGCCGAACATGCGCTCTGCATCCTCATAAGACAGAAGGAGCGCTAGCTGTTCGGGCGTGGTCATGAGGATGTCTGGTGGCTCATGGCGCTGACGCAGACGACGGTTTTGCGGTGTGTCGCCTGTCCTGGTTTCCAGTGTTATAGGCAACCCCATTTCTGCAATCGGCATTTCAAGGTTGCGTTTCACATCCACCGCGAGGGCTTTAAGCGGCGAAATGTAGAGCGTGTGGAGACCTTTGTCGGCGCTCCCCGGTTTTCGAGCGCCCCGCTCTTCCAACTCGACAAGGGACGCCAGGAAGCCCCCCAGCGTCTTCCCGCCGCCAGTGGGCGCGACCAGCAGGGAAGATCGGTCCTGAAGGCCGAGCTGCATCAGTTCCAGCTGGTGGGGTCGCGGTTCCCAACCCCGCTCTGCGAACCAGGCATCAAAAATAGCCGGGAGCCTTTGAGCCCCAGCCGCCAGATCCAAATTCAGGCGATCATCCACGTCCATAGGCCGAACTATAACCCTCACCTCACGCTTTTGGCTGGCGGAATCTGTCATTCTTGGCCAAGATGCGCGCTTAGAGCCGGGGGTACCAAAGTTCTAATTTGACCTAGTTGGGGATATGAATGCCTGAATCACTTACTGCAGCGCTGCCGGAAGGCATGCGCGACAACGCCGATACACTTGTGCCGCTTTTTGTTGAGCATGGCCTCAGCATTATTGGCGCCGTCCTTATCCTTATTTTGGGGTTCTGGATCGCCGGGCGCGCGCGTGCTTTCACCATCAAGGCGCTTGATAAGCCTCTGAACTCAGATGAGATGCTAAAGGGCTTTTTTGGCTCTATCGTTCGTTACCTGGTCATCATCGCCACCGTCCTGGCGGTGCTGGGGCAGTTCGGCGTTGAAACCACAAGTCTCATCGCTGTTCTCGGTGCAGCCAGTTTGGCCATTGGCCTTGCACTTCAAGGCACACTTTCCAACGTCGCGGCTGGCGTAATGTTGCTGGTGTTCCGACCGTTCCGCGTAGGCCAGTTTGTCGAGCTGAATGGCATGTCGGGCACCGTAAAAGACCTCACTCTCTTCACCACAGAGCTCGCCACAGGTGACAATGTTCAAATCATCCTTCCGAACTCAAGTGTTTGGGGTTCACCGCTCAAAAACTATTCAGCGCATTCAACGCGCCGTGTCGACATGGTCTATGGCATTGCCTATGACGCCGATATCGACAAGGCGATGAGCATCATCAAGGCGGCCATTGCCGCAGATGACCGGTGCCACAAAGCACCAGAGCCGCTGGTCGTTGTGGGCAATCTGGGGGATTCGTCTGTTGATCTCACAACCCGTGTTTGGTGCGCAGCCGGAGACTATTGGGGCGTCAAATTTGATCTCACCAAGAAGATCAAAGAAGCGTTTGATGCAGAAGGTGTGGACATCCCCTTCCCAACACGCACTGTTTATCAACACGGCGCATAAGGAACCTTTTGGGGCGGCCGCACGTCGCCCCAAATTTGCGTTTTTTGCCGCGTATTCGCATATCGGTGTTGGTGAAAAACCGCCCACACTTTTCCTGAAAACGCTTCAGCCATTTTGTCGCCCTATTTGGCGGGCGTCATGGGCCAGCGACAACAAAGACAAAAGGTGACGACATGGAGAAGTATTTCGGCGGGCCGGTTATTCCCACGATCCTTAAACTCGCCATCGTGTCGTTCCTGGTCGGTATTGTCCTCGTCATTTTCGGTATTGAACCCTATGGGTTCTGGACCAGCTTTCTGGACACAGTCGTTGAGGTCTGGGATCTCGGCTTTGAGTTCCTAGGCTCTGCCTGGGGTTATTTCGTCATCGGCGCGATCATTGTGGTGCCGATCTGGATAATCATCCGTGTCTGGTCTGTTTTCTTTGAGAACAAAGAAAAAGACGCGTCCTGAACATTTGTTGCAGCGCGTTTCCAAACGATGAACCGGGTCCACTTCACCTGGAAATGCTCTAAAGCACCCCGGCTGACCAGGTAATTTCCTGAACTGTAAATGTTGCTAACACTTCTGCCGGGGGCAACATTCCGTCGGGACCCGCATAGTCACCACCGAAAATGAGCCCTACATGGGGCACTTTACCGTCACGACAGAGTGCCAGACCGGAGCGTTCTTCTAGGCCGGCCACGCAATCCTGAGGCTCCACGCTTAGATCGGCATATTTCATGCCCAGCGACACACGCTCGTCGAATATGATGTCGTCGGCTTTCACGACGATGCCACCGACCATTTCTTCCATTTCAAAACGCGGCAGGACCTCGGCTATCACCTTGTCCCCATCACGCACGACGATCATGGGATAAGGATCCCCCTCCGCGTAATAGTTTTCTGCTGTCACGGCATAGTCCGGCAGGGCCTCTGATACGCCTTCAACTGAATAGGCTGTTCCACTTCCTAGACCCCCCAAGCCATTCTCTGTGAGCTCAAGTGTTGATGCCTCTTCGGCCCCGCAGGCGCTTGTTGCAAGCAATAGGGAAACAGCAGCCAATCCAAGTGTTGCACGCATCATTGTGTGTCCTCATTCATGGTGAGTACCACTTTGCCCACTGCCTGTCTTTCTTGCAACATGCGCATGGCATCGACTGCCTGGTCCAACGGGAATGTCGCGCAGACATAAGGGTCAATCTTGCCCTCACTTGCCCAAGTGTCGATGGTCGCGATGTTCTCTTTCCCGGCTTCCGGGTCACGACGACCATATTCCCCCGCCCGCACGCCAACGACCGAGAACCCTTTGATCAAGGGCATGTTGACCGGGACGCTTGGAATGCGACCGCTGGTAAACCCGATGACCAACAAGCGGCCATTCCAGGCAATGCAACGCACTGACTCATCGAACACATCGCCACCAACTGGGTCATAAATCACATCGGCACCCCTGCCGCCGGTGAGGTCTTTGACTTTTTGTCTGAACCCCTCGCCTACATTCAGCACATGGTCTGCGCCGCGCTCTTTGACGGTTTTGAGTTTTTTATCAGAGGCTGACGTGGCGATGACCGTGGCGCCCAAAAGCTTGCCAACATCCACTGCCGCCAGCCCCACACCGCCGGTGCTGCCGTGGACCAACAGCGTTTCTCCCGCCTTCAGATTGCCGCGGACAACCAGCGCGACATAAGCTGTGAGATAAGCGGCGGGATAAGCCGCGGCTTTCACAAAATCCATGCCTTTTGGAATTGGGCGGCAGGCAGCGGCAGCGGCGTTCACTTCTTCTGCAAATCCACCGGTCCGGAGGCCCGCCACCACTTCATCACCAATGGAGACGTTGTCTACGCCAGGCCCGAGCTCTGTAACAATGCCCGATCCTTCCATGCCAGGCGAAAAGGGCAGATCCGGCTTGAACTGATATTTTCCCTGAATCATCAGGAGATCTGGAAAATTGATTGAGCAGGCCTTCAATTTTAGCCGGACCTCTCCCTCACCAGGTGGCGGCAAATCCACATCAACCTGCTGAATCGAACCAATATCGTCCGACAATTCCTGCACACGCATTGCCCGCATGGCTTTTTCCCCTATTTATCACTACTGAGATCGTCCTGGACGCATTAGTACAGAACGGTCTTATTCTTGTTTTCGCGTTTCCGGACAGATAATCCGCCAGTAAAAGTTTTGGCACTTATCTTAGAAACGCTCGTTTGACCGGAGATTACCGGTATTTTGGCAGGGCGCGAAGAGCGTCGGCTTGGTTAGATTGGCCGTGGAGGAGATTGTTCGTGGATACAGTGACACAGGCTGTTTTTGGTGCCGTTGTGGGCCAGGTCGGTTTCCAATCCAAATTCGGGTGGCGGGCAATTGCCGCAGGGGCAGCCTTGGCAACGGTTCCCGACCTTGATGTCTTCGGCAGCCTGTCTGATCCCTTCAGCGAGTGGGTGCACCATCGCGGGATCACCCATTCTGTTTTCTTTGGACCCATCGCTGGTCCGCTCGTCGGCGTCGCCATCTGGAAGATGTATCAGTGGCGGGCTGAACGAACGCCCGGGAAATTCCCCGTGGGGCTCTCCAACTCACAAGCACTCAGCGCCTGGATATGGCTGTCTGTGCTCGCATTTCTCACCCATCCATTCCTAGATGTGCTGACACCTTATGGCACTCAGTTGCTGGCTCCTTTCTCCGATGAGCGTTTCGCCGTCAATGCCATGTCAATTATTGACCCGGTCTATACCGGCATTCTTGCGCTCGCGCTCATCGGTGGATGGCTTGTGCGCCGGGGGACCTTCGGCAAACCTGGGTGGTCACCGCATATTGCAGGCGCTGCAATTGTGATGAGCGTGGGATGGCAGGTCTATGCCTGGGGCATCAATGAAGGAACAAAGATTGCCGCGCATGAGAGTCTGGCCGAACAGGGTATAGAGACTGCCGAAGTTTCTTCCTATCCGACACTCTTCCAGCCCTGGTTCCGGCGCATGACGGCCGAGACAGATGATGCCATTCGTGTCGGCTTCTACTCGCCACTCACAGATACGCCAATTGAGTGGCAAACTTATCCAAAGGCAGAGAGTGCACTTATCAACGAACTTTCACGGACGATGGAGTATCGCATCCTCGAGCGCTTTGCCATGGGTGAGGTTGCCTGGCGGGTGCAAGAGCTGCCGAACGGGCATACCCGTGTTGAGGCCCATGACTTGCGTTACCTAGGTTTTGCCGAGACAGAACTGTCGGCTCTTTGGGGAATTGTGGGCACGTTTAACGGCAACAATGAACTCATTGCCCCGCCGGTGCGTTTCTCCAATCGGCCAGAACCGAGCGCGGACATCTTCTCCGTGATGTGGGTTGGCGCCTTCGGCGAGTAAGCTGAGCTTACTAGGGTTGGCTACAACCAACCCTAGATTCTTTGTGGAGCTTGTTGCGAACCGCAAAGCCGGTAATCCACTTTTGCTGCAACAAGCTTTAGATTGGATTAGATTGCCCGTCCTGAGTCCTTCCAATAGGGATCGCGGAGCTTGCGCTTAAAGATCTTGCCGGTCTCTTCTCTTGGCAGCGCATCATGGAACGTGACGACATGGGGAAGCTTATACTTCGCGATGCGTGGCGCGAGCCAGCTGGTCACCTCTTCCGCGCTCAGGGATGAACCGTCTATTAGCTGAATTGCAGCCGCGAGACTTTCACCAAATTCTTCGTTGGGAATCCCAAACACGGCGCAATCCTGCACACCAGGCATCTGGATGAGTTCGTGTTCAATCTCGACCGGGTAGATATTGACCCCGCCGGAAATCACCATGTCGCGCTTGCGGTCGCGCAGATAGAGAAACCCGTCTTCATCAAGACAGCCCACATCACCACAGGTGATGAGACCTTCGCGTTCACATTCACCGCGCGCCTCGTCTTTGTTGTGATAAGTGAAATCGGGAAATGACCAGAGGCGGAGAAAGATCTCACCGACCTCACCCGCGGGCAGTTCCTTGCCCTCATCATCCAGAACTTTTACGGTTGCCCCGGGAATGGCTTTGCCGACAGAACCCGGATGCGCCAGCCATTCTTCTGAAGAGCAATGCACTGCCGCGCCCGTCTCCGTGCCGCCGTAATACTCATGGATCACCGGTCCCCACCAGTCGATCATCTGTTTCTTCACTGCCTCTGAACATGGCGCAGCACCGTGCATCACGCGAACGAGCGAGCTCAGGTCATATTGGGCGCGCACTTCTTCTGGCAAACGCAGGAGCCGCACAAACATGGTTGGAACCAGGTGAGCATGGGTCAGCTTCTCACGCTCGATCAGAGCGAGTGTTTCTTCAGCGTCAAAGCGCGGCTGAAGGAAAAGCGTGCCGCCAATACGGACCGAAAAAGTTGAGTAGAGATTGGGCGCTGAATGGTAGAGCGGACCGGTCATCACCGCGCGCATGTCGGGCTTGAAATCGAACACATATTTTCGGGCTTCAAGTGTCGCTGCTGTCTGATCTTCCTTCGGTGGCAGGCGGCGCACGCCCTTGGGGTGTCCTGTTGTACCCGAAGTATAGATCATACTGGCAGGTGCTGCCTTTGGCGCCCCATCATATGGTGCCTGCTCTTCAAGCCAGACGTCCCAGTTACGCTCCCCTTCCGGTACACAGCATGCGTCTGCTGACAGCCCATATGCGCTTTGCACCTCAGGCGGTGTTTCGACAACCACTCGTTCGACACCACTCGGTATGCTGTCCGCCAGCGCGGGCAGCAGATCGGCGTGAATGATGAGGGCCTTTGCACCTGAATCGTTCAGTACATAGGCTGTTTCATCAGCGGAAAAATGCCAATTGACCGGGACGGGATAGAGACCCAGTTCGCCGCAGGCGAAGGTCGCTTCCAGGAAGGCGATGTCGTTTCGCATGAGGATCGCCACACGATCGCCTTCTCTCAATCCCAGAGACAGAAACCCACTGGCAGCTTTTTTGACGCGTTCTTCTAGTGCAGTCCCGCCGATGCGGCGGTCACCGCTGATCACGGTTCCGAGCATATTCCCCCCAAAATCTTCAGCAATGTTTGCTCGTCGGTGCCCTTAGCCCAAGGGTTCTCATCCTAGAGCTCTGGCCATATCGCGGGCGATCTCCTCACATGCAGCCTTTGCCGCTGGGACCGTGCCAGAAAACGCTGTGTAGGCGTGACACAGGCTGTCATAACAACGATAGGTCACCGGAACGCCAGCAGTTCGCAGCTGATTGGCATAGGCTTCGCCCTGATCGCGCAAAATATCAAAACCCGCCGTCGCAATAATAGCCGGGGCAAGGCCTGACACATCGTCTGACTTTGCAGGTGAAGCACGGAGATCGTTCTTCTCTTCAGGATTGTTCATCACCTGATCCATGAACCAATCCATGATTTCCACTGTCAGCGGATAGACATCCTTGCAGCTTTCCCGAGATCCGCCTTCCGCGGTCACATCGGTCGCCGGATAGATGAGGAGCTGTGCCTTAGGCTGAGGCAGTCCTTCTTTCTTGCGGTGCTGGCAGACAACCGCAGAGAGCCATCCACCCGCGCTGTCACCGCCAACTCCCAGGCGGGAATTGTCAATGCCAAGTGCCTCTGCATTGTCGGCCACCCATTGATAGGACGCGATCGCATCATCCATAGGTGCCGGAAACTTATTCTCTGGTGCCAGTCGGTAGTCCACGGAAACAACGATTGCCCGGCAATCATCCGCCAAGATGGAACAGAACGTATCGCAGGTTTGCAGTCCCCCGATGACGCAGCCACCCATGTGATAATAGACAATGCCCGGCAGCGGACCCGTCGCACCCGCAGGGGTGTAGACGCGCACGTGGAGGTCCCCACCTGGGCCCGGAATGGTTCGATTGAGAACGGCAACGGTGCGGCGCGGCTTGCCATCGAGCATAGCTAGGCCGTCGTCTGCGTTTTTCCGCGCTTCTTCGATCGGCAGTGTCGTCATGGATGGAGCTTTCGCTCCCTGCGCCGCAAGCAGCTGCACACGCGGGTCCATGGTCCGTCCATCAATGACAACGGGCTCCCCGCCTGCGAGTTTCAAGATCCAGCGTTCCGGAAGTTTCATCAACGTCCGAACAATCAGCTTTTGAAGGCCCATGTAATTTGTCCCTGCAATTTGGTCTCTAAGAGCGATTTAGTCTTTAAGAGCGAGCCCGGGCACACCACTCAAGATCAGATTGGCTGCGAACTCGGCGGCTTCTTGTGGGTCGGGCGTGTCACGAAGCATCATCTTCTCGCCAATCTCCTGCGCGATCCCAATCGCGGACGCGGTCAGATACTCGCCGTCCACATTACGGAGTTTTCCCGCTGCGATATCTTCTTCAATATAGGTTCTGATCTCTTCAAAACCTGCAATAACTTCCGGTGTATCCATGCGCACACGAAGCGCACCTGTATTGCGCCGCATGACCCGGTGGGCGCTTTGATCGGCCACTAAGAACTCAAAATAAGCGCGCAAGGCGTTATGGATGTATTCCTCAAAAGTGCGTGAGCGAATGCGTTCCGCTCTCAGCCGCGGTCGGATGCGCATCATGCTGTCATCCATCAGTGCTTCGAACACTTCTTCCTTGCTTTTGAAGTAGTTGTAGAAGGTGCCAGATGCCAGACCTGTCTGCCGGATAATATCGCGCACCGTCGTGGCACCGTACCCAAGCTCTGAGAAGACCTCTGTTGCCGCCGCCAGAATGGCTTCGCGATTATTTGCCTTTGTCCGCTCCCGCTTGCCCAATGGTTTCACGGCCGTCTCTGGTGCGGGTTTCGCAGTTTTTTCGATCGTTTCCGACATGTATTCCTGGCGTGCCTTGTATTCTCCGGCCTGCCCTGATCGGCAGACACTCTCCTAGTCTAACAGGATCGCAATGAGGGTGAAACGAAGGAAAACTGGCTCTTAGGCAGCTTCTTTGCTTGCAGCCTTGGCCAGAATCGGTAGGGGATTGCCCCCACCTTTCGCCCGTTTTGCGCCCTTTTTCCATTCTTTTTTCAAGTCGTTCACGTACCGGTTGAAATCGACTTGCATCTTGTGACGCGGCGACTCATAGAAATGCCCGATATACATCTTCTCGTCGGAGACAATGGCTGCCTCCATTTCCGCCTCAGTGGGCAGGGCGTATTCGCCCACAAGATAAGCGGCCAGCCATTTCGCCTGCTGTTCAGCGAAGTTAATGAGGGTCGGCAGCGGTTGTGCGAGTCCCATAAAAAATAGGTTGGGCAAGTCAGGTCGAATGGCTCTCTTGAACAGAGGTAGATGATTGTCCTTTGCCGACAGGAATGCCGGGTCAAAGAAAGGGAATTCAACATTGTAACCGGTGGCGTACACGATGATGTCTACGTCTTCTGCCGTGCCATCGGTGAAGCGAACCTGTCCGCCTTCAAAACGTTCAATATTGGGCTTCATCTTGATGTCGCCACATCCCACTCTGGTCAGGAATTCGCCAGAGACAGACGGGTGTCCTTCAAGGGGGGCATGATCGGGTTTGGGCAGGCCATAGTCTTCCATATTACCAACTGCACGTTTGATCGCCATCGCCGCAAGCTTTCGTTGCGCCCATAGGGGAATCCAGGTCGGGAGCGATGCCTTATCGGCTACCTGGCCGCCAATATATTTCGGCATCACGTAAACACCGCGACGCGCAGCGACCCAAAGATTTTTCGCGATCGGCTTTTGGCTTAGCTCGGACGCAATATCCATCGCACTGTTTCCCATGCCGACAACGACAATGTTCTTGCCGCGAAAATCATGCGGTTCGAACGGAGAAAGATAGGAGTGGGCGTGCATCTGAATGCCATCAAACTCCCCTTCGAAAGCAGGCGTGGGCCAGCGTGGCGACCAGTGATGCCCATTGCACACGAAGAGAACGTCGTAATAGTCGACATCTTGCGACGGCCCGCCCGCACCAGAACGGTCCAGAGTCACTTTCCAGGTGCCATCCTCCATACGATCTACATGGGTGACGGCTGTGTTGAAGGTGACCTTCTCGCGCAGGCCGAAATGGTCCAGATACGCGTTGAAGTAATCCAGCACCTGGGCATGGTGCGGAAAGTCCGGATAGTCATCAGGAATCGGGAAGTCCTCAAACTGCATGCGGTATTTGGATGTATCGATGTGCAACGAGGAGTAACAGGCCGACATGCCATTCTTATTCCCATAAGCCCAATTACCACCAACAGTGTCCGAAAGCTCGAATATGTCGAAAGGAATGCCTTTGTCCTGCAATGCCTTTGCCGTTGAAAAGCCACTGCAACCCGCGCCGATGATGCAAGCTTTGGGAAGTTTGCTCATGTCGTCTCCGCCTTTTTGAATATCAATAGAGCGGATTATAGGGATGAGTAGACCGTGGTCTAGTTTTGTCAGTACCCCTGCTTCCTTGACGCAGGGGCGCATAAGCGCCTAGCTATCGCCCACGGGGAGCGACACGACGGACAGGCCAATGGACGAAAAAACAATCAAAGAAAACCTCGATCTCATGCGGGATGTTCTGATTTCCCACGTGCCCTTCGCTAAAGCGATCGGCATGGAAATCCTAGACGCCAAAGAAGGCGAAGCCTGGATGCGGGTGCCCTATGACGAAAAGCTGATCGGCAACCCGGATACGGGCGTCATTCATGGTGGCGTCATTACCTCTGCACTCGACAATATATCTGGTGTTGCAGTGCAACTCTCCCTGCCTGAACGGATGGCCATTGCGACGCTCGATTTGCGTATCGACTATATGAAGCCGGCAACACCAAAACTGGACCTCACCACTCACGCACACTGTTACAAAGTCACCCGGAACATCGCCTTTGTTCGCGGCACGGCTTATCACGATGATATTCACGACCCGATTGCGACATCTGTCGGCGCTTTCATGCTTGCAGCCAACAGATCTATGTCCCCTGGCGACGCCGCCGAGGCCGGGCTCATAAAAAAAGCGGAGGGCTAGTTCATGGAACTTCTGAAACAGGCACGCGAAGCCGAGACGAAAGTCGATCTGAATGCGCTGATCGACGCCATTCCTTACGCGAAATTCATTGGCATGGAGGTTGATCAGAAGGGCACGGAAATCACAACCGTGCTGCGATTTGACCAAAAAATTATTGGTAACCCAGTGCTCCCTGCCCTTCATGGCGGCGTCATAGGTTCCTTCCTTGAAACCACCGCTATCCTGCAACTGGCGTATGAGACAGGCGGAGAGGTTCTCCCGAAACCGATAGACCTCACCATTGATTACCTCAGGTCCGGAAAGCCCCAAGACACGTTTGCCCGGGCGCGCATCACCAAACACGGGCGTCGGGTGGCGAACGTGCATGTTGAGGCGTGGCAAGATGAACATACGAAGGCGATTGCCGCCGCGCATGGGCATTTCCTGCTGAAGCCGCCTGAAGAGACTTAGGATATTTCGTGGGCATCGACGCGGATCACCCCATCACGCATAGGCGTGTGCTGACACTTGTCACGCCTATAATCCTGATGGGGCTGTCCACGCCACTGCTTGGCATTGTTGACACTGCAGTGATTGGGCAGCTGGGAGAGGCGTCTCTCATTGGCGCTGTTGCAGTGGGCGCGCTCATTTTCACCTTTCTCTTTTGGGCCTTTGGCTTCCTGCGCATGGGAACCACCGGACTCACCGCCCAGGCCTATGGTGCCAATGACGCAAGTGAAATTCGCGCGACGCTCGGGCGTGCCCTTCTTATCGCGGGCGTTGCGGGCATTGGGCTTTTGCTCTTGCAGCTGCCCCTCAACTGGATTGCCTTTCAGCTTGTGCAGGGGAGTGATGCGGTAGAGCAGAAAGCTCAGACCTATTTCTCCATCCGCATGTGGAGCGCACCCTTCACGCTCGCAAACTATGCGGTTCTGGGGTGGCTCGTGGGCATGCAGCAAACCCGGCTCGCCATGGTGCTGCAGATCTTTCTGAATGGCGTCAATGCGAGCCTTGATGCGCTGTTTGTCCTCAGCTTTGGTTGGGGCGTCGCGGGCATCGCAGCGGGAACCGTCATCGCAGAGGTTGCAACAGCTTTTGTTGGCCTTGGCATCGCTGTCACTCTTTTGCGGCATTATGCAGGCCGCTGGTCTTGGGCTGCCATCAGCGCCTGGGAGAAGATCTCCGCCACGCTGTCAGTCAATCGCGACATCATGATCCGTACGCTGGTACTGCTGCTTGCCTTCAGTTTTTTTACAATGGAAGGCGCACGTCAGGGTGACACAGTGCTCGCAGTCAATGCGGTGTTGATGCAGTTTGTGTCCTTCAGCGCATTCTTTCTGGACGGTTTTGCCTTTGGGGCCGAAGCACTGGTCGGCTCCGCCGTTGGTGCCAAAAACCGCGACCGTTTCTCAGAGGCCGTGAAACTCACCAGCCTGTGGGCGATCATTCTTTCTGCGCTGCTCACTTCAGGATTCTTACTGCTTGGCGGCTTCTGGATTGATTTTCTCACAACAAGTCCGGAGGTCAGAGAGGCCGCTCGACTTTATCTCCCCTGGGCTGCCTTTATGCCGTTCATTTCCGTCGCCTGTTTTCAGCTCGACGGCATCTTCATTGGCGCCACCCGCGCTCGAGAAATGCGAAACGCCTCGTTTGTCTCAACCGGGGCCTTCTTTGTCTTCTGGTACCTGCTATTGCCTTTTGGCAATCACGGACTTTGGGCCGCCCTTGCCCTCTTCAACGTGACGCGCGCTTTTGCGCTCGGACGTTATTATCCGAGGCTGACAGCAACACTCGCAACAACGAACTAGAGAATATCCAAAACCTGCTCAGGCGGGCGTCCAAGAGCTGCCTTGTCACCAGACAAGACAATGGGACGTTCAATGAGGATTGGATGAGCCACCATGGCTGCAATTAATTCATCGTCTGTTTTTGAGGTGTCACCGAGACCCAGTTCTTTGTAAGCGTCTTCCCCTTTGCGAAGAATATCGCGCGGGGTTTTTCCGAGCATGCCAAGAACGCGTTTCAGCGTTGCCGCATCCGGTCCTTCTTTCAGATATTCGATGATCTGTGGCACCACCCCTTTTTCCTCAATCAGCGCAAGTGTCGCGCGAGATTTGGAACACCGGGGATTATGGTAGATAGTGACGCTCATTGCTTTGCGCTCCTGTCTTCGCTCTGTTTTTTGGTCGCATTTTCGAACCACAAAAGTCTGCAACTTTTGTTGAAGATGCTCTAGACTCCAACGTCAACTCCAATAGCATCTTCAAGACGGTCATACCCATCCCACTTCAGATTGGATGCAAGATCACGTTTGATTTTGCTGACAAGACCGGCCCCTTGAAACGTCAGAGCTGTGTATAGCTGCACCAGCGACGCACCCGCTCTTATTTTCTTGTAGGCATCCGTACCTGATGAGACGCCGCCAACACCAATCAAGGGTACTGTGCCTTTGGTGAGGCGACGCATGTCCGCCAACACATCTGTTGCCATGTCCATCAAGGGCACGCCTGAAAGGCCGCCGGTTTCATCTGCATGTCGGCCGGATACGAGCCCCTCGCGCGCAATCGTCGTGTTGGAGACAATGAGCCCATCCACACCGCTCTCAAGAACGACCGCAGCAATGTCTTCGCGCTCTTCATAGACAAGGTCTGGCGCAATTTTCAGGAGGACCGGCGTCTTGCCCACGCGCGCTTCCAGCACGCGCCCTAACAAATCTTCCAGTTCCGCCCGGCTTTGCAAGCCGCGCAGGCCCGGCGTGTTGGGTGATGACACATTAACGGTGAAGTAGCTCGCAAGCGCTTCAAAGCGCTTTATGCCGAGCACATAATCGGCAGCTTTGTCTTGCGTGTCTTTGTTCGCGCCCAGATTGACCCCAACAATGCCCCCGTTGCCCACCCGTTTTTTGAGCCGCGCTTCCATTGCGCCATGACCTTCATTGTTGAAGCCCAGACGGTTGATGACTGCACGCTCCTGCTGCAATCGGAAAATGCGTGGCTTGGGATTACCTGGCTGAGGTCGAGGTGTTGTGGTGCCGACTTCAGCGAAACCAAAGCCGAGCTTCAACATCGCGTCAGGCACTTCTCCGTTTTTGTCAAACCCTGCGGCAATACCCAGGGGATTTGGAAAGTGCATGCCCAACAAATCAATGCCGAGCGCTTCCGGGTCTCTCTTACCGCACGGACCAAAGCCCGTCTTAAGAGCGAGTAATGTTGCCTGATGCGCCTGTTCCGGGTCCATCAAGCGTAGGAATGGCAGAGCAAGAGATGACAGGCTCATGAGCTCTCTCCTGCGGCTATGACATGTGCTGGAAACGCGTGCCGCCCGTCCGGCCCCACGGGAAGATCATCCACGCGGGCGACATGGCGCATCTCAAGCGACACATAGAGGTGAGGAAAGAGATCGCCACCGCGCGAGGTTTCCCACTTCAGCGCATCTCCCAGGGCGTCTGTCGACACGCTCACGAGAAGAAGCCCCTCTTGCTCGGTAAAATGGAGAGCGGCTGTCTCCGGGGCCTGCGCAGCGGTCGAGAAGTGAATAAACCCGTCGGTAAGGTCGATCGATGCGCCCTTGAAGACCCCCACAGCCTCCGCGGCAGCCCACTCATCTTTACTTATGATCTTATAGATCTCGCTGGCGGTCACCCGTGGCCTTCTTTCGCGTCAAATGTCTGCCGAATCCGGCGTTTTTCGCCCCTTGGCGCGGCACTTTAGTCCCGCACCCCTGAGCCTACAAGCAGCAGAACGTTCCACTAGAAATAGGCTTGTATTCCTATTATGGTGCACCCATGACAGACTCACTTTCTCATGGCGCTGTTTGGGCCGCCATTGACACGCTTGCAGATCGCTATGGCCACTCACCCTCAGGCCTTGCGCGTCTCGCCGGTCTTGATCCCACGACATTCAACAAGTCCAAGCGCCGCACCGCCTCGGGACGGCTGCGCTGGCCAAGCACTGAAAGCCTGTCAAAGATCTTGGCGGCCACCGGCGCGACACTGGACGAGTTTTCATCGCTTGCTGGATCGGGCGGGTCAGGCACCTCAGCCTTGTCGCTCATTCCAGTCATCGGCATGGCACAGGCGGGCGATGGCGGGTTCTTTGATGATGCAGGATTTCCTGTCGGCGGCGGCTTTGATGAGATCAGCTTTTCCGACGTGGGCGACCCGAACGCCTATGCTCTAGAGATTAGCGGCGACAGTATGGTGCCGCTTTACAGACATGGGGACCGGGTAATTGTGTCGCCTGCGGCGAATGTCCGGCGTGGTGATCGCGTTGTTGTTAAAACACAGGAAGGCGAAGTGCTCGCCAAACTTCTCACCAAACAGACACCAACATCCATTGAGCTTACATCGCTCAATCCAGACTATGACGACCGCACACTCAACGTGAGTGACGTTGTTTTCATGGCAAAGATTATTTGGGCGAGCCAATAGGCGGCCTGATCTGATGACGCGGCGGTGTTGAAGCGCTGGCCGCTACACCTTTTTGCATCCGAACAACCCGTTCGATCATCGCGTTATTGCCCGTCGCCAGGGCATCTTTGAGTACATGCATCCGTTCAAATGTCAGTGTCTCGAGTGCATCGGGATTTTCGGGCAATTTGGTTTCTTTCAGCAGCGTCGCCGCTCTTCTCTTAAATGGCTCGTCGCCTAGTGCTGCCAGCTGCAGAGCGCATTGGTAGACAATGACCAGATCGTCTGGCCTCAAGGTCAGTGCCTGATCATAGGCGTTTATCCCCACTTCCACCTCAGCCCCATAAATTGTGCGTCCCAGAAAACCGCCCACCTCAGAAATCTCAAGATGCCAACCACCGAGTAGCGCAAGCATCCATGGATTGTCCGGTTCCCGAACGGCGACATATTCAAGGTGGGCGCGGGCTTCATCCGCATAACCTTCTGCGTGCGCCGTCAGACGGCCTTCCTGACGAGCCTTGAAGCCCAGCGCTACAGCCAATTGCAAATGGCCCTCCGCAAAATCTGGTTCTGCTGCGATGGCAGCGCGGGCATCCTCTTCTGCCTGCTCAATGAATTTCAGACGGTCTTGAGGGGCCGCAACAAGATCCGCATGCACGAGGCCAGCACGTGCTGCCAGCGCCAAGCCTTCCGCTGTTTCAGCAGACCGCGCTTCATCTGCAGCGCGTAGAAAATCACCTGATGCAAAGACTTCTCGCGCGGTTGCCAGATCTGACAAGGCTGATCCAGCTGTGGGGGTCATCAGCAACAGGGCAATGCCTATGAGAACTCTGCCAGGCAGCGTCATCGTTTGAACGCCTCATCAAAGAGGTAAGGGTCATCTGCATGCCGTGTCCCGACAAAGGCCGTGGCGTGGGTCCCCCATTGACGCATGGCACCGGGGCTTGAGATGCCCATAGGCCAGAGGATGAAGCGTTCCGTTCTCTCCGTCCCTGCTACGATGCCATCGGGTGAAAAAAGGGATCTCCGTTTCTGTCCGCCTGTTGCGAGCGAGCGAAGCCCAAATGCCGGCGCAGCATGCTCATCTATAACGCGCAGTGTGGTGGCATCTGCCCAAGTGGCCGTTGTCGAGAGGCCTCGCAGATAGTGACTTCCCGATGCGATATGCAACACGGTGCGTTCGCCCGGCCGCAACTGCGGCGCTGGCATTGGGGTCAACGGCTCTTCACGGAGATCGTCATCTTCTGCGACAGGTACTCGTTTAATGAGCGCGGTGGGGAAAAACAGGTGATAGCAGCCACAACTGTGAAAACTGTCATAGATTAGAGGTCGGCCCTGGCGATCGAGCGTCACACGCCAGACAAGTCCGTCCAGTGCGCCACCAAGAATATCGAAAGCTCCTTCTGTGGGCCGCTCAGGAAACCAGACGGTGTAGACCAGTTGCGGCAGCACCTCGCCATCCATGCGGGTGTGGGAAAGCCTGACATAGACCACAGGGTCCTTGGGGTCTGTGTGTGGGGCGGCACCCTCGCCACTCAAGTAAGGTCGTCCAATTTCGTCTGCGTCGGTGGTTTCCTGCACGGCGAAGACAGGGGCATAGGCCTCCACCAGTCGCATCAAAACAGAGCCCGAGATATCTGGAATGCTGAAGCTGTTTTGTGCTGACAGGTCTATGAATGCCGCCACGTCATGGAGCCGCAAATCAGAACTCACCGGCAACGTGTAGCGGGTTTCGGACCCATTCCAACCTAAGGGGTCTATATCAAACGCTGGCAGATTGTCAGCCTTCCAGCGATCAAACCCCAGCGCCACACCGACATGGGTGAGCGGATAAAGACCTGCAGCCCGGACCCAGTCATTATAGTGATGGGGTGGGCGAACTGCTGTCAGTAGGCGCGACTTAAAGTCGGCATCCTTGAAACCGCGCGCAAGAAGCAACTCGGCGCACTCATCAAGTGTCGGGATGATGTCAGCGGCGCCAAGGTTCCGCAGTTCAACCGCTCGCCCTTCCCGATCCAAAGCGCGCAATCTGCGAACCCATTCTTCGAACGCGGCGGACTCTTCCACGTCATCTCTGAAGCTCGCCAGGAAACGATTGACCCGCAGAAAGGGAAACCCATCAACGGGCGCAGCTTCAGCGTCTCCCACCTGCTTATCAGCGATGCGCTGATCGACCCGGTCAATCAGAGAACTGCATTGAGCAAAGCGATCATTGCTGTCAGGCGAGCCTACACAAGCAGAGAGAGCCAGGACCAAGCTCCCCGCCATTACAAGATGTTTCAAGCACCCGAACATGGGCGGGATCATGGGGCTTTCGCGCCACCACCACAATGGCTTGTGCTTCAAGAAAATGTCAGCGGAATTCAGCCCTCTGACAGGTCTTCGCCCGCCAATGCGCGCTGAATAAGTGCTGAGGTTTCTTTCACGCCATAAAGTGCAATGAAGGAGCCGAAGCGAGGGCCCTGGCTTTCACCCAGTAGAACCTCATAGAGGGCCTTGAACCAATCTCGCAGGTTTTCGAAGTCATGGGTTTTGCCTACCTCATAGACCTCAGACTGCAATTCTTCACCGGTGGCATGAGCATCTGCTACCTCAAGCTTGGCGACAAGTGCTTCAAACGCCGGGCGCTCAGCATCGGTCATGAGGCGATAGGATTTGTTGGGTTTTACGAAGTCATGGAAATAATTAATCGCGTAACCCACCAGATCATTCAGCTTTGGATGATTTTCCGGCGTCGCTTCTGGCGCATAGTTCTGAATGAAACCCCACAGCACTGCCGGGTCTTCCGAATGACTGGCGCTCACCAAATTGAGAAGCAGCGAGTAGCTGATCGGGACATCTGAGACTGGCGGCGTGCCCTCATGAATATGCCAAACAGGATTGCCTATCTGCGCCTTGGGCTCCTGCCCCGGAAAGCCGGACAGGTGGGACAGATATTCATCCACGTTCTTAGGAATCACATCAAAGTAAAGCCGCTTTGCCTTCCGGGGCGCCTGATACATGAAGAGCGACAGGCTTTCAGGGCTTGCATAGCGCAGCCATTCATCAATGGTCAGGCCATTGCCACGAGACTTTGAGATCTTCTCGCCATTCTCGTCGAGAAAGAGCTCGTAGTTGAAGCCCTCTGGCGGCTGTTCGCCAAGAACCCGCGTGATTTTGTTCGACAGCTTCACGCTGTCGATCAAGTCCTTGCCAGCCATTTCGTAGTCAACCTTCAGCGCTGCCCAGCGCATGGCCCAGTCCGCTTTCCACTGCAGTTTGCAGTGACCACCGGTGATCGGCACTTCCGTCTTCTCACCGTTGGCGGGATCTTCAAAAACGACGGTTCCTTTTGAGGCATCTCTTTCAAGGAGAGGCACATAGAGCACCTCACCTGTCACTGGCGATATGGGCAAGATCGGCGAATAGGTGCCCCGCCGCTCCTGCCGAAGCGTCGGCAGCATGATGTCGAGAATATCGTCGAACTTCTCCAGCACCTTCAACAGCGTCTCATCAAAACGCCCTGAGGCATAATATTCGGTCGACGACGCAAATTCGTACTCGAAGCCATAACTGTCGAGGAAGGCCTTCAGGCGCGCATTATTGTGCGCCCCGAAACTGTCATGGGTGCCGAATGGGTCCGGAACCTTGGTGAGCGGCCGGTTCAAATGCTCAGTTAGCATCTCTTTGTTCGGCACATTGTCGGGAACCTTGCGCAGGCCATCCATATCGTCTGAGAAACAAAGGAGCTTTGTCGGCACATCTGGCATCAGAATCTGGAAGGCATGCCGCACCATGGTTGTGCGGGCGACCTCGCCGAATGTCCCAATATGGGGCAGTCCACTGGGGCCATAGCCCGTCTCAAACAGGACCTCGCCCTTGTCAGACCCTTGCTTTTCCAAGCGTTTGACCAGTTTCCGAGCCTCTTCAAACGGCCACGCCTTGGCGGACTGACCGAGATCTTGGAGCTCTGCCAAATTGGCAGGCACAGATGCCGTCGACGGATCACTGGACATAATTGCCTCAATTACTGCTTAAAGGTTTTTAAAGCCCCGGAAACTAGGCTTTCGGCTGGTGTCAGTCAACGCAACCCCTTTGGGACTCATGGGGTTGTTTCCGGGCGACCGGCAAAAGAAGGAGTGGCGGTGTGAGTTTGTCCGCCGAACCATCCAAGATCAGCAACTCAGCAGATGATGGCGCATCTGCTGAGCCTGCCGCTGTCCAGTCGCCTGCGGTAGATCCGCGGATCGAGGCCGAGCAGGTGCGGCGACTATTCGATCTCGGCAAATCTGGCAGTATCCTTATCTTTATTGCCCTGATGGCGGTCTGGTTGCCATTCTTTGGTACATCATCGGTTGCTGAGTTCATGATCCCGTTCGGCCTATTGGTCGCGTCTCAATCGGCCTTCAACCTGCTGCGATCACGGTATCATTCAGACGAGACCCATGAGATTTCTCCCAAGACATGGGGTGATCGATACACCCGCATCTGTCTCCTTTCGGGCGGCGCTTGGGGTGTCGCTGGTGTTCTGTGGCTGCCTGATGCCCCGTTTGCTTCCCAGGCCATATTTGGCGTGGTCGTTGCCGGGCTTTGTCTCAATACGGTGATTTCGCGCCACGTGTATCCAAGCGCTATGCTCGGTTACACAACAGCTGCCGCGCTTCCAGGAATGGTCACGCTTCTTATTGGTGCCGGCTGGGAGGGCCAGTTTATGGCAGCTCTCAGTTCTTTGATGTGGATTGCCCTCTATTCAGCCACCAAGACACTACATCTCACCAGTGTCTCCGCCATCGCCCTTCAATTGAAGAATGAAGAGTTGGTCAGCGGATTGGCAGATGCCAAAGCTGAGGCGGAAAAGAAAGCGAAAGACGCCGAAACCGCCTATGCGGTCGCCCGCAAAGCAGCACGGTCGAGGCAGGACTTCCTTTCGATGGTCACCCACGAGATCCGGTCACCGCTTGCGAGCCTCTCCGGTCTCGCGCACATGCTCGAAGCAACCGAGCTGGACGAGAAGCAACGCAGCTATTCGCGTGGCGTGGAAGAATCCAGCCGTCTCCTAAACCGGCTTGTGGATGATCTGTCCGACCTCACAGAGATGGAAGCTCTTTCGATCAAATTGCGTCCGACTGACCTTTCGCCAATGGAAATCGCTCAGGCAGCCATCCACGTGACACGCCACGATGCGTCTTCCAGGAAACTGTCGATTGAGGTCGATGAGCTGCCGGGCACACCTAAGACCATTCACAATGACCCGGACCGGGTGAAACAAGCTCTTGTCAATCTGATCGTCCGGGCACTTCGCACGACCGAGGTAGGTGGCGTGATGGTGCGTCTTTCCCCCGTCGACATAGACGAAGAAGTTGGCGTCAGATTCTCCGTCACAGATACAGGTGCTGGCATGCCATCTGAGGAGGCCGCGCGTCTCTTCTCTTCGCTCGACAATGAAGGGGAACATGCCCCATTGAAACGCCGCGATGTCAATCTGACGATATGCGACCGGTTGGTGCGCCTGATGGGCGGGCGAGCCGGTGCAGACAGCATGATTGGCGGCGGTTTTACAGCCTGGTTTGTTTTGGGGCCTGATATCAGTCAACGCCCCAAACAACGCCCTGGGCAAACCGTGAACCAAGACCAAACCGCCCCCAATACTGGTCAGGTCCTCGATTTCGACCGGATCTATGAACTAGAGCAGGATCTTGGCACAGCTCGCATCGCTGATCATCTCGGCGAGGCCATCCATGCGATAGCCGATTTGCAAAAAGCTCTCAGTGACGCGGTGAGGCGAAGCGATCATCGCACCCTTCGTGCCATCGCGGAGAGCCTTGCCATCGAAGCAAATGCAATTGGCCTGACAGGTCTATCGGGTGGTGCATCTCACCTTCTTGATGACCTTCCGGACGCCACCCGAGACCAGGTGCTCTCTGATCGCGTCGGACAGCTGGAAGCTAAGTTCAAGTCGGGCGCCAACGCGCTCACCAGAGCCTATCCTGCTCTAGCAGGATAAAACTCAACCCTTCCGGTCGCTCCGCTATACTGCAGGTGATGTCTGATTTTCCTGCTCCCGATTCTTCCAGCAAAGACGACGCATCTGCGGCGCTCGTTGCCGTCGTACCTTTACCCGGCGGCGGTGCTATTGGCGTGTCCGATGACGGGGAAGTTGTGGAATGGAACACCGAAGAAGCCATTACTGCCCTGGCAGAGCAACCGCTCCTCCTCTGCCATCGTCGTTTCACCGCAAGACGGGCTGCTGGCGCGGCCGGGCGCAGGGGGGCTGCAAATGGAAAAAGCCTTTATCCCGGGCTTTATGATGTGTTGGAGCTCTTTGCTTTTGTTCGCCCGGCGCAGTTCTGCGTTCCCACCCCTGCGGGACTTGCGCAACAAGTAGGTCTTACCGCCCCGGCCAGTGCCGAGGAAGCCGCGCTCACGCTCCATCTCATCACCAAAGCGCTCCTGAGCGAGTTGCAACACCCGACCTACCCGGACCGGGAGGAAGCAGCGCGCATGGCGAAAGCCCTGATGGACACTGGCTGGCCTTGGGCGCCTCTGGTCATCAATGCTCTTGGTGACCTGGCGCCAAACTCAGTCGCAGCTGCGCGTGCCCGTCTCGATATCTGGTCGCGACTGGAGGAATGGGAAGACCAACCACCACCCCCGCCACCAAGCGCCCTGCCGGTAGACCCGCAAGCCGCGCGCGAGAGACTTCAGCTCTTAACCGGCGCTGATGCGGAAGAGCGAGAACAACAGGCCGCCTACACTGCAGCCGCAGCCAAAGCATTTCTCCCCAGAGAAACCGCGGGGGCTCCGCAATTGCTGCTGGCAGAAGCGGGCACAGGTACGGGCAAAACACTTGGATACATCGCACCTGCGAGCCTGTGGGCTGAGCAGAATGACGGCACGGTCTGGCTCTCGACCTACACCAAAAACCTTCAGCGCCAGCTTGACCAGGAGCTCACACGACTGTTTCCGGACCCAAAAGAGAAAGAAGAAAAAAGCGTCATCCGGAAAGGACGCGAGAATTATCTCTGCCTGCTTAATCTTGAAGAATCTGCTGGAGGATTGCTGACGGGCACGCAGGGTGCAGCAGCGATCCTCATGGCACGATGGGCCCGCTATAGCCGGGATGGGGACATGGTCGGCGGAGATTTCCCCGCTTGGCTTCCAGGTGCCATGGGGGCTGAGGGCGTTGCCGCTGGCCTCACAGACCGACGTGGTGAGTGCTCTTATTCAGCCTGTGCGCACTATAAAAAGTGCTTTATCGAGAAAGCAGTCCGCAAAGCGCGGCGCGCACAAATTGTGGTCGCGAACCATGCCCTGATCATGATCCAGGCAGCCCTAGATCACACACTTGCACGACCCGAAGCCGAAACTCCAAGCGAAGACACTGCTGGTGGGGCTGAAGATGACGAGCCCATGAACCTGTATGCACGGCGCCATATCGTATTCGACGAGGGACATCATCTTTTTGATGCCGCGGACAGTGCCTTTTCATCGTTCCTGAGCGGACGGGAAATGTCAGAACTCAGAAGGTGGACGAGAGGACCGGAAGATGGGCGGCGCAGACGCAGCCGTGGGCTTCAGGACCGCGTGAGCGATCTTCTTGCAGGCGATGAAGAGGGCGAAGGCCTACTGGATGCCGCAACGCGGGCAGCGGCGGCACTGCCCTCACCTGGATGGCTCGCACGTTTGGGATCGGATGCGAGCAAAGGTCCGGCAGAAGACTTTTTGACTGCTGTCCGGCATGTCGTGCTCGCACGATCAGATTATCCAGACAGTCCCTACTCCCTTGAATCTGATCTGCGTCCAGCAAATGAAGACCTGAGCGAAACCGCAGCAACACTGGATGTTGCCCTTGCCAAGCTTGGCCGTTCCTTTAGCGCCCTCTCTGATTGTCTACGGCGCCTTATGGATGTGCACAACGAAACCCTCGACACCTCAACCAAAACACGAATGGACGCCGCCATCCGAGGGCTGGACCGTCGCGGGCGAGCGACACTTCCCGCCTGGCGCATGATGCTTTCAGATCTGATGAGCGACCCTAAAGAGACCTTTGTCGACTGGCTCTCGATCGAGCGCATCGGCGGGACGGATTTCGATGTCGGCCTACACCGTCATTGGATCGACCCCAGCGAACCTTTTGCCGAGGCCGTGCTGCAGCCTCTCCATGGTGGTCTCATTACATCTGCAACACTTAGAGACCGCATCGCACCAGACGGTGAGCCCGATGATGGCTGGCAAACCGCCGAAGTCAGGACAGGCGTGGTCCATTTGCCCACACCGGTGACACGCGCGCACTTTACGTCCCCGTTTGATTATGCAGCGCAATCCCGCATTTTTGTTGTGCAGGATGTTGCCCGTGACAGTGCTGACCAGGTCGCAAGCGCCTATCGCGATCTTTTTCTGAACGCCGGAGGTGGTGGGCTTGGCCTGTTCACGGCGGTCAATCGTCTGCGGGCTATTTATGGCAAGCTCGTAGAGCCTCTGGAAACGGCGGGCCTGCCTCTCTATGCGCAGCATATTGATGCAATCGACACAGGCACGTTGGTGGACATATTCCGTGCGGAAGAAAAATCCTGCCTGTTGGGAACAGACGCCGTTCGCGATGGTGTCGATGTGCCCGGTGCCTCGCTCCGGCTCATTGTACTGGACCGCACCCCGTGGCCCCGACCAGACATTCTCTATAAAGCGCGGCGGGCCGCCTTTGGTGGCGGTCGCTATACCGATATGATCACGCGGCTGCGCCTACAGCAGGCGTTTGGGCGCTTGGTACGAACCGCGACGGACAAAGGGGTTTTCGTGCTGCTCGATAATCGGTTGCCAACGCGGCTTACGAGTGCATTTCCGCCTGAAACACCAATTGAGCGCCTGAGTCTCGCTGAAACGATCGCTGAAATGCGGAACTTTCTCACAGAACCCTAATTCTCTGGGGCGTTCTCAGGCCTTGCTCTTCTGCGCTTTACTTTAGATTTTTCCCTTGTTTGATCGCATTTTTGAACCATAAAAGTCTCGCAACTTTTGCTGAAAATGCTCTAAGTTGCGGTTCCTTGCCCGCATGCCTCCTCAGGCGCGGCGTATTCCAAAAATAGGCTAGTTTTATGTCGCAGACGATTAACCCCCATACCGCTCTTATCTACGTCATGGTGACGATGTCCGCTGTTGATGCAGCGATCAGTGACAATGAAACACGGAAAATCGGCAATATCGTCACAAACTTGCCTGTCTTTAAGGACTTCAACGCGGATCGCCTTCTGGGAGTGGCCGAAGAATGCGCAGCGATCCTGGCAGAAGATGGTGGGCTTGATGCGGTGTTCGGGCTCGCTCGCGATGCACTGCCTCCTCATATGTACGAAACGGCTTATGCTCTGGCGGTAGACGTTGCTGCGGCTGATTTGGCTGTTGGACAGGAAGAACTGCGATTGCTTCAGATCTTGCGCGATACGCTGGGCATCGAAAAACTCTCTGCAGCCGCTATCGAGCGCGGTGCAAGGGCGCGTCACGCGACCCTTTAAAGCCTAAGCGACAACGACACTCAACAAGCCGGGGACTAGCGATGGAGGAAGCTCTTCTGAGCGTTGAACCAACGCTTCGCCTGAGTGTTTTCCTCGGCGTCTTGGGGCTCATGGGGATTTGGGAATACCTTGCCCCTAAGCGCGCGCCCTCATTCTCCAAGCTCAGGCGCTGGTCAACCAATCTGGGCCTGAGTATTGTGAATGGCTTGATGCTGCGCTTGCTCGTCCCTGTTTTGGCTGTTGGTGCGGCTGCGTGGGCGGAAAGCCAATCCATTGGCCTGCTTAACTTGCTGGGTTTTCCCTACCTCGTCTCCTGCATCCTCGCATTTGTTCTCCTTGATCTCCTGATCTACGCACAGCATGTCGTGTTTCATCACATCCCGGTGTTTTGGCGCCTTCATCAGGTGCACCACGCAGACCCCGATATTGATACGTCGACAGGGATCCGGTTCCACCCCATCGAGATTCTGCTGAGCATGGGAATCAAAATCGGCGCGGTCGTGCTGCTCGGCGCTCCGGCAGTCGCGGTCATCCTCTTTGAGGTCGTTTTGAATGCCACGTCCCTCTTCAACCACGGGAATGTCCGGCTTGCAGGTTGGCTTGATCATCTCATTCGTAAGATTTTTGTCACACCAGACATGCACCGCGTGCATCATTCGGTGATCCAACGGGAAACCGACAGCAATTTCGGCTTCAATTTCTCCATCTGGGACCGGCTTTTTGGCACCTATCGGGAAGCGCCGGAAAAAGGTCATCAGGACATGGAGATAGGGCTTGAGGAATTCCGGGATGATGGACCAACGCGGCTCACCTGGAGCCTGGGCTTGCCTTTCCGCCCGGTGCATGGGAAAGACGGGTCATGAAACGTCTCTGTCTTATGCGCCACGCCAAGTCTGACTGGAACCAGCCGGAAACCGAGGATTCACAACGCACGCTCAACGGGCGCGGCGTTAAGTCCGCCGCCTTCCTCGCCGGGTTTATTGTTGATCAGGGATGGACGCCGGATCACGCCTTGTGTTCGACGGCCGTTCGCGCGCGCTCAACCATCAAACCACTCGCCGAAACGCTGCAGGGCAAGTGTGCTGTCGAGTATCGTGACGATCTCTACATGGCCATGCCGGGTACGTTGCTCGAAGCAGTGCGCGGGCTTGATGACAGAAACGAAACAGTTCTCATCGTTGCGCACAATCCAGGCCTAGAAATGCTTGCTGTTGCGCTGGCGGATGAGAAAAGCAAAGAGATTTCTGCACGCATGGCCGATCATTACCCGACTGGCGCTCTCGCCGTTTTTCAGTTTGATGTTGATAAATGGGCCGACATAAATGAAGGCGCTGGCCATGCGGTGTTTTATGGGAAGCCACGCGAGTTGATGAAGAACAGCTAAGCGTTAGTAAATCGAGCCGCCGAAATAACGGTCAGACAGCCGTCCACTTGTCCCGTCGGTCAGCATCTCCTGAAGCTGTGCGTTGAGCGCGTCGAGCAGAACCCTGTCTTTTTCTTGAACAACGAGACCTATGCCTTCTCCGAAGAAGCTTTCATCGCTGATCGGGTTGCCAAGCGTTGTGCAGCAGGCTTGCTCCGTAGCCCACCGTAGCACCGCAGCGTTGTCGCCAAAGGCTGCTTCCACCTTTCCTTCAAGAACATTCTGTAATGCTTCTGACAGCGAACGTGTCCTCACAAGGTCGACCTCTGCAAATTGCGCCTCAAGGTATGCCTCATGCACGCTCCCCTGCTGAACGGCGATTTGAGAACCTGCAACCCGCAACAGACCCGGACCAGAAATTCCCGCACCTTTTGAGCTCACAAACCGTCCTCGCGATCCGTAGTAGGGATTGGAGAACATCACGCCATCAGGTCGGGTTGAAGGTATCCGCATAGATGCCGCAATGAGATCAATATCTCCCCTTCTCAGCGAGGGAATTAAGTCAGCCCAGGGTCTTACTTCGAAGACACATTGCCTCTCCAGGCGACCGCACAGCTCCTTTGCAATATCAATGTCAAAGCCAGCAGGCTTGCCCGCCACATCCACATAGTTGAACGGCGCGAAGTCTCCCTCCGTCGCCACGACAAGTGGGGCTGGTTCATCGTTCTTGTCTTGCTCAGCATCAGACCTTGTGATGGGACGAGGTTCGATCTCGGCTGGTTCGGCCTCAACGGTTTCAGTTTCTTTTGTTCTTGGTGCGGGAAGTGGGATTGGCGCATCTGGCGCAGCGACAAGACCGATATCATTTGCGATACGAGCTGGCTCAACGTGAGACGCCTCTACTTCCGCCTCGCGGTTTTCTGGCTCACTGATGCTGGTTTGGTCAGTCGTTACATCTGCATCATCCTGCAACGCAGACATAGGTTCATGCGCCTCAGCGCTCTCTTGAATGCCTTCAACCAGTGGATTGGTGTCGTCCAATATTGCGGAGAGCGTACTGGAGGTCCCAGTTCCGACAGGTGTCCCTTCAATCACGATCGCTACAGCGCCGCTTAGAAGCACAACTGCCAATAGGTTTATGAGAAGAAGCCAGCGCATCGGCGGAGAATGCCGAAGGCTCTCCGTGTGGTCCAGTGCACTTCCAATCAATTCAAGCTCAGCGTTAATGGCGACCATTCAACCTAAGAGTGTGGCGGCGGCCCAACCTATCTAAACCCTTGTATTGCAATGGTTAACCTAGATTTTATCATAAAATATATCGTTCAGCTTAGAGGGTCGACCTGAATGAGGGGGGAAAAGAACACGTCGGGTAGCGACGGGGGGCTAGATCGACATTTGCGCGGTTTTGACGAGGCGGCACCGGCCTTTGCGCTCAAGCAGCCGCAGATTGGTGACCTACTCTTTGAGCGGGGTGCCGTGTCGCCACTCCAGCTTGCTCAAGCAAGAGAAAGACAGAAACAATCGGGGGCGCGGCTCGGCGAAGAACTGATCAGCCATGGCGATGTTCGCGCCTTTGATGTCTATCGCGCACTTGCCGAGCAGCGCGGTGTCCGCTTCATCAACCTCCTCCTCACCCCCCCAGACATTCAGTTGCTCAATGCAGAAGACATCACTTTCTATCTGCAGTACCAATGCCTTCCGTGGAAGACAGACGGAACAACACCAACCTACGTCGCTGTAGATTTGGACAAGGCTTCGTCAGCGCTGGAGGAAAAAACGGCGGAACCCTTTCTGCTGCTCCAGACAGCGCCGCTCGACATTCTGCGCACTATCCGGTCCACCTTCGGCGACGAGTTGACCCGACGTGCCCAATTCGCACTCCTAGAGGATCAACCTGACGCATCTGCACGACGGCTCCTGTCCAAAAAAGCGAAGACGGTCTTCCTGATCGGCATGTGTACGCTGCTCGCTTTGGCTTTCCTTTTTCCCAACTCGGCCCTTCTGACGCTCAACGTCATAACCATCGTCGCCTTCATCTCTTTAGCTTCTTTGAGACTTCTCTCTGTCATGGTCAGTCGACAACCACCTCCCTGGAAGGTGGGAGGTGTTGGCCGCATGAGAGACCAAGACCTCCCCCGCTACACGATTATGGTTCCCCTCCTTCGAGAAGCAGAAGTCCTCCCTATTCTGATGGACGCGATCCAAAAGCTGGACTATCCGCTTGCCAAGCTCGATGTTAAACTTGTGCTCGAAGAAACTGACCAGGAAACGATCGAGACAGCCCGACACTTAAACCTTCCTGGAAATGTTGAGCTTATCCTCGTTCCAACCTCTCATCCTCTTACAAAACCAAAAGCGTGCAATTACGCACTTGAGTTTGCCCGTGGCGAGTTCCTTGTTGTGTATGATGCAGAAGATATTCCCGGGCCCGCACAACTGCGCGAAGCCGTGCACGCCTTTAAATCTGGAGGCCCGCGCCTAGCTTGCGTGCAAGCACCCCTTGCCTACTACAATTGGGATGAGAACTGGCTCACGCGGCACTTCGCAATTGAATATGCCTCTTTGTTCGACCTCCTTCTCCCGGCACTCGCGCGTTTTGGACTGCCCTTCCCTCTCGGTGGAACATCCACCCATTTTCGCACCTATATTCTGAAAAAGGTCGGTGCCTGGGATCCCTACAATGTCACCGAAGATGCGGATCTGGGCTTCAGACTTTGCGAACGAGGCTATAGGACCGGCGTCATTTCAACGGCAACCCTAGAAGAGGCAAACTGCCTCTTGCCCAACTGGATACGGCAACGGTCTCGGTGGCTGAAAGGCTGGATGCAAACTTACATCGTTCGGATGCGTACCCCACTAGAGACTTATGCAGCACTTGGCCCTTTGGGCTTTGTCGTTCTCCAGATCGTGACCGGCGGCTTCTTGTTATCAGCGCTTGCCCATCCGCTGTTCTACATTTTCGTATCATTGATGTTTGTGAACGGTCTCGCCCCCATCGACGGTGTCGGCCCCATCGTCCTGGCGCTGCTCAACTTGAGCGTTCTGTTTATTGGTTTTGGTGCGGCCATCATTGCAGGCCTCGTTGGTGCGCAAGCCCGTGGGCTCGATGGCCTCGGGTGGCATGTGTTCACGACGCCCCTCTATTGGCTGCTCATCTCAACCGGCGCGTACAAGGCGCTCTATGAGCTGTTCGCCAGACCCCACTATTGGGAAAAGACCAGTCACGGAGTGAGCGCCCTCATGCCTGCTTACGCCGCACGTGCGCGGCGGGGGCTGTCTGATCGACGGTAGCAACTTGTAAACCTTCAGTTAAGGCACACAGCCATATACTCGCATAACGGGTGGCTTTCCGTTTCCAATCGCTTTGCGTGTCCATGGAGACGTATTGCCAGAAGGCCGTCCAATGCGTGATTTCGACCTTTCTCCGCTCTCGTTTTTGGTCGTTGATGACAACCACCACATGATCTCCATTCTCCGGGAGTTGCTGCGGGCACTGGGCGCAGGAACAGTGCATGACGCCCGCGATGCAGCAGATGCCTTTGAGATTGTTCGCTCTTCCCCAATAGATCTCGCAATCGTGGATTATTTGATGGAACCGCTTGATGGCTTGGATTTCATCCGTCTTATCCGCACGGCAAATGACAGCTATGATCCAGAGCTCCCGATCCTGCTTCTTACAGCGCATACAGAACGTGCACGCATCCAGGAAGCGCGGGACGCGGGCGCAAGTGACGTCGTTCGCAAACCAATTTCCGCAAAAAGGCTTTACCAGCGTATCCAGGCGCTGCTGCAGATAAACAGGCGGTTTATCAAGACGCCACAATACACTGGACCTGACAGACGCCGCCTACGCCCGAAACCATATTCAGGGCCAGACAGGCGTGAGGATGCTTAAGGAACAGCAAACAGCCCTATGGTAAAATCCTAACAAACGGGTAATTTTTTCCCTCTACGCTTGCACCTCAAGTCTTAACAAGGCGAGCATGTATGAGTAGCTCATCAATGGAAGACGTCGATCTCGCGAACCTGCGGTTCCTTATCGCAGAAGAAAACCGCTATATGCTGACGGTACTTAGGCAGCAACTAAAAGCCTTCGAAGTCACCGAAATCTCAGAAGCGCGGGATGGCGACGATGCGGCTCAAAGTCTGCACGCTTCGGAGGTCGACTTTGCCATCGTAGACAGCGGGATGACCCCCGTGGATGGTCTGGCCTTCACGCGCCATGTCCGCACGGGGAAAGACATTCCCAATGCGGAGCTTCCCATTATCGTGCTCATTGCCCATCCAAGCGTCGAGACAATTGCTGCCGCCCGCGATGCAGGCGCCACCGAAGTTCTTTGCAAGCCTGTCTCAGCGCAGCTGCTTTTCGATCGCATTCAATATGCAATCAAAAACAGCCGCGACTTTGTTAAGACCGATAGTTTTGCTGGACCAGACCGTCGCCGCCGCAGAGACAATCATCCTGTCAATGGCGAAGAACGCCGAGACCGCCCCATTGAGCTTTAGCCCAGCGCGAGCAGGTTGCGCACAGCGATCACAATCAGCGCCAGAGTCGATAGAGCGAAAAGCGAGAACCGGATCATCACGATATTGACGGTATTTTGCACCAACGAATGAACAATCCGCAGACCGACATAAGCCCATGCCAGGCCGATGTTCAAAGGATCGGCCACACCTGCCAGATGGCTGTAGACAATCAATGCATAAAATATCGTCGGCTGTTCATGCAGATGGTTGTAATTGTCCGCGACCCGCTGTGCTTCTGAGGGCAGGAGCCCCGCAAGCGCGCCTGGATGCTGTGCCTGCTGTGCATCAACATTTGCGGCACTCATTGCCGGAAGACGCCGCGCATACATCCAAAGCCACACAATCAGTGTCCAGCTCACCAAAACCAATACTGGTGTTAGAATTGTACCACTCATGAGTTTCCCCCCTCATTTGCTATTTGGAGCGGGCGAGGAGAATCGAACTCCCGTCTTAAGCTTGGGAAGCTTCTGCTCTACCATTGAGCTACGCCCGCTCAGGCTCTTTTTAGTAGCGCTCCATGCCCCTCCAGCGCAAGATATCAATTCGGACTAACAAACAGTGGTGACAATCATTGTCACCAGGCTTTTGGGGGAAGAAGCAATGCGTTGGTGGTCAAAAGGGCTTATCGGAGTGGGTGTGATCGCGCTTGCCGGATATGGTGTCATCAAGATTGGCGGGCCAGACTTGATCTATCCAAAAGTTGAGGGAGTGAATTACGGCCCCTCCTCTATTTCATTCACCGATACAGACCCGGGCGAGACCATAGGTGGAACCGTTACGCTCGGGCGCGCAGCCGATGAGACCGGCGTTGATATGTACATGGTTCATTGGGGCCTTGAGGTGGGCGAACCTGGCGTCGAGGACGATGCAGGTAATGGTGACCATGATGGCGACTGCAAAGGTTTCCGCGATACAGGTCATGTGGTCATGTCGCTGGTCGATGCAGGTGGCACGCCCATCACGATGGAAATACCCCAAGGGACAGAAGTACCGGAAGATGCGGTCTACTTTGTTGCCCATACCATCTATAGCGGCATTCATAACCTCGCCAAATGCATCCAAATTCCCATCGAAAATGTGGTTGAGACAGCCTCCTGACGCCGATCAACTTTCCGTCAGGCGGGAGTTGTGCCAGCCACAAACTGCCCGGCTGGTGGTAGGATCGACTTATGAATGATCAGCTTCAACCACTGGCAGGACATGCCCTCGCGCCCTTTACAGACCCCTCTCTTACAGCAAAAGGGGAAGCCCGGGCGCATGTGAGCTTGACCAAGCTCGAAACGCTCTGGTTCAACACGGGTACGCTTTGCAACATTGAATGCGCAAGCTGCTATATCGAGTCCAGCCCTAAGAATGACCGGCTGGTTTACCTGACAGAGGCGGACGTTGCCTCTTACCTGGACGAGATCGAACGAAACAAGCTTGGCACCCGAGAGATCGGTTTCACCGGTGGCGAACCGTTCATGAACCCGTCCATGATCGCCATCTTGGAAGATACGCTTAGGCGCGGGCTTGACGCTCTGGTTCTTACCAACGCCATGCAGCCACTGCTGCGACCAACGGTCAAAAAAGATGTTGCGAAGTTGATCGAAAAATATGGGAAACGCCTTACCTTCCGCGTGAGCCTGGATCATTACTCAGCTGCCCTACATGATGAAGAACGCGGGCCAGGCGCCTTCACAAAGGCGATGGAAGGCCTTGCCTTTCTCAGTTCATTGGCTGCCCAGATCACCATCGCCGGGCGCACCTGCTGGGGAGAAGACGAGGAGAGCTCACGCGCGGGCTATGCCGCCCTGTTCTCTGACCAGTCTCTTTCCATTGATGCCAATGATCCGCTCGCTGTCACGCTCTTTCCTGAAATGGACGAGAATGTTGACGTGCCTGAGATTACCACTGCTTGTTGGTCGATCCTGAATGTCGATCCAAACGACATGATGTGCGCCACCAGTCGCATGGTTGTAAAACATAAAGGCGCCAGCGCTCCCACCGTCGCAGCCTGCACATTGCTTCCCTATGACTCACAGTTTGACCTTGGCACCACGCTTGCTGAGGCTTCCAAGGATGTTGCCCTCAATCATCGCCACTGCGCAAAATTCTGTGTATTAGGTGGCGGTTCCTGCAGCGCCTAACCAAAGATCAATCGTGGGGGACAAGTTCGCATCGTCGTCCAGACCGCGTCTCTTCAAATGCCTGCGAGAGCGCCTTCAGCGCACCAGCAGCCGCGCCGGACATTCAAGGCTGACGGACAATTTTTCCGCCCATAATGACATGGCTGAGCGCATCGGGTTCGGCGAGGGCGGAAACATTTTCCAGAGGATTTACCTTGGTCAGCACAATGTCGGCGATCGCCCCGATAGCCAGCGTCCCAATCTTTCCATCCAGATGGCAGAGCTTCGAATTGACGTTGTACATGGCATGCAAGATTTCTTTACCCGACTCTACCTCTGCCCGGATGGCAAACTCTCGTGCCTGCCGGCTTTGTGTTTCACCAATCAGGTCCGTTCCCCATCCCATAACTACGCCGGCCTCGCGCGCGACCTGCAAAGACGAGAGACCTGCATCCAGAACAGTTTTATTCTTGTCGCGATTTGATTGAGGAAGGCCCAACCGTTCGCCAAAGACATCCATTGCTTCATAGGTCGCCAGGGTTGGGACCAGTACCGCGCCCTGCGCCTTAACTGCAGCAGCCGAGGTTTTGTCGATCAGATTGCCGTGTTCGATCGTGTGCACCCCGTTTTCGACCGCCATCTTTATCGACTCTGGGGAATAGGCGTGAGCGGCCACATAGGTCTGTCTGTGGCGGGCCTCCTCAACGACGGTCACGATCTCTTCGGGCGTGTATTGGACGGACTCCAGCGGATCACTCGGTGATGCAACACCACCGGAGACATGGATTTTCAGAAAATCAGATCCATCCCGTAGATTGTGTCGTGCCGCCTTCCGGACTGCATCAACACCGTCTGCCACGATCCCAAATGCTGTATGTCGCATCTCACAAGCGCAGGTCGGCACCGCCCGTGGTCCAGATTCAGCGTCACCATGTCCGCCCGTCTGGGTCAGCATCCGCCCTGCCCGCACAATACGGGGGCCCTGGATCATGCCGGTGCGGATGGCCCGCATTAAACCCTCCACATCACCACCAAGATCACGCACGGTTGTGAAGCCTCGCGCCACCGTCTCCTCAGCAAGGCGCCCCATGGCCAAGCCAAACTCGACTTCAGACCACCGTGCCAATTTATTGAAGTCGAGGGTCGCGAGGCGAAAGTGAACATGACCATCGATGAAGCCCGGCAGCATGAAGGAACCACCTGCGTCAATTTCGACGTCAGCTGAGCCCGGCTCGCCCTGCGACACAATCACACCATCATCCGCTATCAAAGAGGTCTCCCCGACAAAGGAGAGCGACGACGTGTCAAACAGGTTGGCATTGCGGATCAACAGGCGCATATGAGTTCTCGTTTCGTTTAATTGTGTCGGCGGTCCGGAGAGTATGCGTCGCTTGTTCTATCTTACATATGTGCGTCATTCAAATCATCAACCCGGTGACATCCAAACTATTCCCATTCGCTCTTGACACGGATCAAGGCGGGCGGGCACCGACAGTTCAATAATGAGCGTTGAGAACGCTGGGAGGCTCTCAAAGAAAGGATGAACGCATGAAGAACTCTCTTTTTGCTGCGCTTGCAGCTACATCTCTTATGATCTCCGCGCCAGCAATGGCTGATGTCTATATGCCTGGACATGAAGTCGCAGGTGTCGTTGTTGGCAATACGATTGAAGGTCAATACCGTGAATGCGGAGCTGCCCGAAATGACTTCCGTGAGCACTACACCGCTGATGGAAAAATCAAGGGCGAGGAACGCCCCTGTAACATGGTTGGCGATTGGACAACCTATGGCGGTGCCTGGACCGTGGAAGACGGCAAGTTCTGTGTGAACCTGGGATCTGAACGGTCCAACGGGTGCTTCGACTATGAAGCTGATGAAGACGGGACACTCACCCGCGTGGGTGAGCCGGGCGTTGGTAACACCAACTTCAAAATCTATGATGGCAATCCAAACAATCTTTGATGGATGCTAGCAAGAACTTGGAAGCGGCTTTCTGGCTGCTTCCAAACTCTTCTTTTGTCGCACACCCGGGCGGATAACCGGTCCCCCCTTATCCTGAAAATGCTTTAGCGGTATCGTAAATTATTGCGGTTCAGTTGATCGACTGAAGAACATCCCATCAGCTTCATATCCCGCTCAATCTCTTCTCGTAGAAGCCCAAGCGCGCGCTCCACACCAGGCTGCCCCGCTGCCGACAAGGCATAGAGATAAAGCCTGCCACCCGAACAAGCTTTGGCACCCGCTGACAGTGCTTTCAGCACATGGGTTCCGCGTTGAATTCCACCTTCACAGATCACATCAATCTTGTCGCCCACCGCATCGACAATCTCCGCCAACTGGTCAAAGGGGCTGCGCCCACCATCGAGCTGGCGACCGCCATGGTTTGAAACCATGATGCCTGTGCAGCCAATGTCCACGGCGCGGCGGGCATCTTCTACACTCATTATCCCTTTCAACGCGAAATGGCCTCCCCACTTTGAGCAAAGCGCTTCTGCATCTTTCCAGCTCATGGACTGATCGAGCATGGTGGAGAAATAGTCGCCGATTGATGTCGCAATATCTGTTCCCTCACTCACATGTTCCTGCAAATGGGGCAGCTCAAACTTGGCGTGGGTAAAATAGTTGATGGCCCACCTGGGATGGGTTGCGAAGCTGAGCAAACTCCGGGGCGTGAGCCGCGGTGGAGATGTGAACCCGGTTCGGAAATCCCGCTCGCGGTTGCCGCCAGTGATTGTGTCCACTGTGAGGGCCATGACATCAAACTTCGCGGCCTTTGCCCGCTCCAAAATACTGTCATTCAGTCCGCGGTCTTTGTGGAAATAGAACTGGAACATGGTGGGGGCATCGATCATGCCCGCTATCTCTTCCACGCTCACCGTACCGAGCGAGGACACGCCAAACATCGTCTGATACTTTTCGGCAGCCCGTGCCACTGCGCGCTCCCCATCATGATGGAAAAGCCTTTGCAACGCCGTCGGCGCACAATAGACCGGCATGCCGAGTTTCTTGCCGAAAATCTCAACAGACAGGTCGACATCTTCAACGCCCGCCAGCACGCTTGGCACCAGGTCACAAGCCTCATAAGCAGCGGTGTTACGTCGGTAGGTCACCTCATCGTCAGCGGCGCCGTCAATATAGTGGAAGATCGGCCCCGGCAGGCGTTTCTTCGCAAGCTTCCGGAAATCCTGGAAGTTGTGGCAGTGAGACAGGTTCATGTGAGAGTTCCTTACGTCCGTCGTCGCACCATCTGATGCGGCAGCGGGAAAACAGATCGGATCAGGGCGTTCTAAAATGCTTGGAGAGTTTCAGACCCTGCTTCTGATAGGAAGAGCCGATCCCCTGGCCGTATAGTTCGGTCGGTGCGTCGGTCAGGCGTTCATAGAGCAGCCGTCCAATGGTTTGACCGTGCTCAAGAATGAACGGCACGTCGTGGCTGCGAACTTCAAGCACCCCCCTGCTGCCTGCGCCGCCAGCGGCACGTGCCCCAAACCCAGGATCAAAAAAACCTGCATAGTGGACGCGAAATTCACCAACCAGCGGATTATAGGGAACCATTTCAGCGGCATGGGTTGCCGGCACGTGAACAGCTTCCCTTGATGCCAGGATATAAAACTCATTCGGGTCGAGGACCAGCGCACCATCAGCTCGTGCGTAAATCGGTTCCCAAAAATCAAGCGTCTCGTACCCATCGCGAAGGTCCACATCAATCAGACCGGAGTGGCGCTTGGCGCGGTACCCGATAAGCCCCGTCTGATCGTCACCTTTGAGGTCGACACTCAATCCCAGACCACCGTCAATATCAGCGACCGCGTCATCCACCAATCGTTCTTGCTCATGCAGGGTGCGCAATTCGATGTCTGTATGGGTCGGCTGACCCCGTCGGAACCGGATTTGCGACAGCCTAGACCCAGCGCGTACCAACACGGAAAATGTTCGCGGGCTTATTTCCAGATAGAGATGGCCCTTGTACCCGGCTTCAACCTGATCAAACTCTGACCCGTGATCAGTAATCAGCCTCGTAAAGACATCCAGGCGGCCTGTAGAACTTTTAGGATTGGCACTGGCACTTGTGCGCTCGGAGAGTGCCAACGCTTCCATCAAGGGCACGAGATAGACGCAGCCTGTCTCCAGCACAGCGCCTTCGGTCAGGTCGATCTTATGGAAGGAAAAGGCTTCCACCTTTTCCATCACACTGGATTTAGGTCCCGGCAGGAAGCTCGCCCGCAGGCGATAGGCCGTTGCTCCCAGGCGCAGATCAAGGCTTGCAGGCTGCACCTGGTTGTCCTCAATCTCCCTGGTGCCCCAAATCTGCTGGTCCTTCACCAATGCTCGGATGGCATGGGCTGGCAGGATGCCCGTTGCATGGGCCGCACCCGCGCGGGCCGAGCTGGGCGTCGCACCATCATGGTCAGGGAAAAGATCACTCGCGGATTTGGTCATCTGTGTCCGGGAATCTGTCATAAATTCAAGCTGGGCCCCCGTTATAGGCGGCACATGGCCACGAACCAAGTGTTAAGGGCACTTGACGGCAAGCCCCGAGCCCCCTTATATGCTCTTCAATCCCGTGGTGATTTGAGCCGATCGGCTTGCGGCCACGTAAAATAACTCGCTAAAAGGTCGGGAGGCAGAGCCCCGATCCGTCCGATCGGGGTTTTTTTGTTGGGAAGTTGAAAAAATGAGCCAATCAGACGCCAAATCACCCCTCCGTCCTCGTACGCAGGCGGTTCACGGAGGCACCATGCGCAGCCCGTTCGGGGAGACGAGCGAAGCCATGTTCCTGACGTCCGGCTACGTCTATGAGAGCGCGGAGGCTGCAGAAGCCCGGTTCAAGGGCGAGAATGACGGCTTTATCTATAGCCGCTTTGCCAACCCCACTGTGCGCATGTTCGAAGAGCGGATGATGGCACTGGAAGGCGCAGACGATGCGCGCGCCACCGCCAGCGGCATGGCCGCCATCACAGCAGCAATGCTTTGTCAGCTGACCACAGGCGACCATGTCGTCGCAGCAAAAGCCCTGTTTGGGTCCTGTCGCTATATTGTTGAAGACCTGCTGCCGCGATTTGGCGTTGAGAGCACGTTGGTTGACGGAACGGACCTTTCTCAGTGGGAAAGTGCGGTACGCCCAAACACCAAGGTCTTTTTCCTCGAAACGCCGTCCAATCCAACGCTGGAGATTATCGACCTGAAAGCTGTTGCCGACATAGCCCACAATGCTGATGCCCGGCTGGTCGTTGACAATGCATTCGCAAGTCCTGTTCTGCAGCGCCCAATGGAATTTGGCGCAGATGTCGTTGCCTATTCCGCAACCAAACACATTGACGGCCAGGGTCGTTGCCTCGGTGGCGTTGTGCTGGCGGACCAGGCCTTTATCGACGATCACCTGGCGAATTTTCTGCGGCAAACAGGCCCCTCACTCAGCCCCTTCAATGCCTGGGTGATGCTGAAAAGTCTGGAGACACTGGACCTGCGCATGCGCGAGCATTGTCGGAATGCGCGGTGTGTTGCGCAGGCCGTGGAGGGGAGTTCAAAAGTTCGGCGGACCATATATCCAGGACTGAAGAGCCACCCTCAATACAAGCTCGCCATGGACCAGATGGAGCTTGGCGGGAACATTGTCGCTTTGGAACTGGCGGGAGGGAAAGAGGCTGCCTTTAGATTCGCGAATGCCCTGAAAATCGTTTCGATCTCCAATAATCTCGGTGATTCGAAGAGCTTGATCACTCATCCCGCAACGACAACTCATCAAAGGCTGGATGATTCAGCACGGGCGGAATTGGGAATAACTGAAGGACTTCTGCGACTTTCGGTTGGTCTGGAAGACCCTGCTGATCTTGTGGATGACATCAACCGAGCACTGAGTGTCTCATAGTTAATCAATCGGCTCTTGTTTGTTTCGAATTCGTTAGGCATATGAACGAAACGCAACGTCTCAGTAACACCTGGTTAGGTTGCCTCCGTCTAGTCTGGGGGTCCCCTCAGGAGAGCGTCAATGAGATCCGATTTTGTAAATAGCGCAGGCACGCAGTCCCCGGAAACGGTTGGACTCTATAAGCAGACGACCCGGTCTATCCGCATCGAAGTGGAGCCGATTTATCTGGCTGATCAGTCCGATCCGGATCAGGGCTACTATGTCTGGGCCTATACGGTTCTCATTTACAATGAGAGCAGAGAGGCCGTGCAGCTTCGCGCGCGCCATTGGCAGATTTCCGACAGTCATGGCCAGGTCCATGAGGTCAAAGGGACCGGTGTTGTCGGCGAACAGCCAGTGATCCTCCCTGGCGAGGTCTATGAATATACGAGCGGTACACCGCTTGCGGCGCCCTCCGGGATTATGGTTGGGACCTACCGGATGGAGACCCGCCATGGCGAAACGTTCGATGCCGCAGTCCCACCCTTCCCGCTTGACTGCCCTCATGCAGACCGAATGGTTCACTAAGCTGAATAGACCCTCCATTCAGAGCTTCGCTGTATCTCGGAATTGCTCTAATTTAGGGCATCCAGTGTTTCTGATGGACTTAGCCTGAGGCTCTTTAAGTTCTGACGAGATGCACCAACCGGGGCAACGGCTTCACATTGTTCGACACACGGCCAATATTTCTCGTCAACGGCATCTTCCTGGCGATGATCGGCGCTGCTATGTTTCTGCCCGCGCTGGTGGATGTGGCCGTCGGCAATGATGACTGGGTCGTCTTTGCCAGCTCTGCCATGCTGACGCTTTTCACCGGTGTCTCCTTTGCGCTCATGACCTGGGGCCATGCAGGCAGCCTGAGCATCCGGGAAGCCTTTGTCCTGGTGGTCGCCGCCTGGACCATCTTGCCAGCCTTTGCTGCTCTTCCCTTTGCCTTTTCAGGCCTCGAACTCTCCTATGCCGACGCCTTTTTTGAAGCGATGTCTGGCCTTACGACCACCGGCTCTACGGTGATTTCCGGGCTCGACAGCGCCCCTCCAGGCATCCTGCTTTGGCGTAGCTTGCTACAATGGCTTGGCGGTCTCGGCATTATCGTGATGGCCATCGCCATCCTACCGATCCTTCAAATTGGCGGCATGCAGCTGTTTAAAGTGGAAGCTTTTGATACTGCCGAGAAGGTCTTGCCGAGCGCAGCACAACTCGCTGTTTCCCTTATTTCGTTTTACGCCTTCGCAACCGGTCTGACGGCACTTCTTTTGTGGGTTGCTGATATGCCTGCATTCGATGCCATCAACCATGCGATGACTTCTATCGCAACAGGAGGCTTCTCCACCAAAGACGGTTCCGTTGGCTTTTTCGCCAGCGCTCAAATTGACTGGATCATCATCGGCGCCATGATCGTTGGCAGTCTGCCTTTCGCACTTTACTTGCAAGCAATCAGAGGCCGCCCGCAGACGCTCTGGAAAGACACCCAGGTACAGGTTTTTTTTGGTGTGCTGCTCGTCTTCGTCGCTCTGATGACCTTTTATGACAAAGCGACTCTGGTAGAGCCAGACGCACTGACGGATCTGCGCTATGCGGCCTTTAATGTCATTTCGATCATGACGGGTACCGGCTACGCCACACAGGATTATTCGCTCTGGGGACCTTTTGCGACAACATTGTTTTTCTTCATCATGTTCATCGGCGGCTGTGCCGGGTCAACGTCCTGTGGCATTAAAATATTTCGGTTCCAGGTTGTTTATGAAGCTGCCGTTGTTCAGGTGCGGCGCCTCATCCACCCCAATGGGGTCTTTGTTCCGCACTATAACCGCAAGCCCATCCAGGACAGTGTGACCGCCTCGGTGATGAGCTTCATGTTTCTGTTTGCTCTTACGTTCGGCATTGTCTCTATGGCGCTGACGTTGATGGGTCTTGACCTTGTCACCGCTGTGTCATCGGCGGGTACTGCCATTGCGAATGTAGGCCCAGGCCTTGGGCCCATCGTAGGTCCATCCGGCAACTTCTCCACTCTTCCAGATCTTGCAAAATGGACTTTGTCCTTCACGATGCTGATCGGACGCCTTGAAATCTTCACCGTACTGGTCATCTTAACGCCAACGTTTTGGCGCGGCTAAGAGAGAGGTTCCTTGCTATGGGCACGCGATACACTCCAAAAGAAATGATCGCGAAGCTCATCAGCTTCGATACGGTGAGCCGTCATTCAAACCTCAACCTGATTACCTTTCTAGAGGACTATCTGGACGGCTGGAGTGTTCCCCATTCCCGCGTTGAAAACACCGATGGCACCAAAGCCAATCTTTTAGCGACCGTTGGTCCAGCGGATGTACCGGGCGGGATAGTTTTGTCAGGCCATACAGATGTGGTTCCGATAGATGGTCAGGACTGGACCTCAGACCCATTTTCGCTTCGCGAGACGCATGACCGTCTCTATGGGCGTGGCACATGCGACATGAAAAGTTTCTTCGCCATCGCCCTTGCCCTGGTGCCGGACTTCCTTGAACGCGGCCTCTCTGTGCCGATCCATTTTGCGCTCTCTTATGACGAGGAAATTGGCTGTCTGGGCGTGCGACCGCTGATTGATGAGGCGGTGCGGCATCTGCCCCGTCCTCAGATTGTGATCGTGGGGGAACCTACAGACATGTTGGTCGTGAATGCGCACAAGAGCATTGATGCTTTTACAACGACGGTACGAGGGCTTGAAGCGCATTCAAGTGCAACCAATGAGGGTGTGAACGCTGTTATGATCGCAGCTGAGATGATCCATTTCATTTCGCAGATCGCCGAAGATATGAAGATCAAAGGCGACCCGACCGGCCGCTTTGAGCCGCCTTACACCAGCGTGCATGTAGGTACCATTCAAGGCGGCACTGCGCTCAACATCATTCCAAAGGAATGCTCCTTCGAATGGGAGTTCCGCGCCCTGCCAGGCCAAGACCCGCAAGAGATTGTCGGCAAGGTCAACGGGTTCGCTGAAACAGAATTGCTCCAGAAAATGCAGGCAGTACACGCGGGCGCCAGTATCGAAACAGTGCCGGGAGCCCATGTTCCACCTCTGACGCCGGAAGATGGGTCGCCAGGGGAGACGCTGGTTTTGAAACTCGCAGAACAGAACGCAACACATGCTGTTTCTTATGGTACTGAAGCGGGTCTCTTCCAGCTTGCCGACATACCCACCGTCATCTGTGGCCCCGGCAACATTCTGCAGGCGCATAAGCCGGATGAATTTGTGCTTCTCTCACAGGTGGATGCCTGCGAGCGCTTTATGCGTCGGCTTATGGACCATGTCGCCGCCTAGACTTAGTGGACGATCAGGGAGGGGAGTGACTGTTGGATCTCAGCTGTGAGAACCCGGTCAAATTCACCTGCCAATCTTTCAACCAAGCGGAAATAGGCCAGATCGCGCTCATTCAGCGTGGCGCTTTCAAGCACCTCAGCACTCGCTTCGGCAACAACCTCCACTGAGTGCGACGCCCCTGGCGGCCCTACATCTATATGATCAAAGCGAGCACGGATCACCCCGATCAAGCGGGTGTCCACTTCATCGCGAAACAGGCCTTCAAAACCGTCGGACACGCCGACAGGTTCCTCAATCACACCAGCTTCTTCCACAATAAGGGTGATCAATCCGCGAGTGCCGATAGCGCGCAGCCGCTCACCAACCCAAGTTCTGGTTACTGTAGAGGGCGTGACTTTGTGGAGATGTTCAACATGGGGGCTGCGAAGCGTCGGCTGGTAACGATCGACAAGTTCGACTTTTGCAACATTGAGGTCAATCGGCGCGCGATGTTGAAATGTGATCGAAATTTCGGTTGGTGGAGCGGGCGGAGCGCTCGTACACGCGCTTAGCACGGACATGCTGAAAAAAGCGGTTCCAAGTGCACCCAAAAAACCGCGCATCGCGCTCCTATCCTCTCAGGTCTGCCGGATCAAATTCATACTGATCGGCGCAAAACTCGCATTTGGCTTCAATCCGACCATTCTCCACCATGTGATCCAAATCGTCAGCCCCGAAAGTCTTCAAAACACCTTCAATCCGTTCGCGAGAGCAGGGGCAGCCGAACTGGACACTTGCGGGGCTAAACACTCGTACTCCATCTTCATGGTAGAGACGGAATAGAAGACGGTCGGCGGTCACATCCGGGTCGAGTAATTCACTGTCGGTGACGGAATCGAGCAAAATCGCTGCGTGTTCCCAGTTCTTTTCTTCATCGCTCAGGAGTCGTTCGTCATCAGGTTCACGATAGCCGGTAAGGCCTCCATCTTCCGCCAGATGCTGGACCATGACCGCACCAGCGCGCCAGGTGACCTTCGAGGCTTCGCCGACTTCCCCTCTTTCATATAAAGGGCCGACCGCCATGCGAATGCGCGTCGCGATCTGTTCAGATTGTGCGAAGTATTCATGTGCAGCCTCTGTGAGGCCACGTGCGTCCAACTGAACAATGCCTTGATACCGATCCATATCAGCGCCCTGGTCTATGGTCAAAGCCAGGTATCCGGTTCCGAGCAATTCAGTCGGCGTATCGACGCCCTTTTCCAGGGCAGCATTAAGTCGGTCGCTATCTAGGTGGGCGTAACCTCTGATGTTCCCCGGCGTCTCAAAATCCGCGACCAACATAGAGACAGGCCCATCGGTCTTCGTTTGCAGGGTGAGCTTGCCATCAAACTTGAGCGCAGTTCCCAACATTGCAACAAGCGTCAGCGCCTCCCCAAGCAGGATAGACACCGGCTCAGGATAATCATGGCGCGACATGACGTCAGTGATGAGGCCGGATAGACGTGTTGCGCGTCCGCGTACGCCGATGCCCTCAATCTGGAAGGGCACAACGATGTCATCAAGGTGCAGATTCTCAGTCGTGAGAGGTTGATCGCCCGTCGTCACGCCAGGCACCACGCAAGGATGCTCTTTTGGGCATGCAAACGGTTCTCCGCCCCATCGAACACAACAGATTGAGGCCCATCAATCACTTCTGCCGTCATTTCCTCGCCTCGATGGGCCGGAAGACAGTGCATGAAGATTGCCTCTTTGTGGGCAGCCGCCATGAGGCGCTCGTCTACCTGGTATGGTGCCAAAGAGTTATGCCGACTTGCGATTAGATCTTCTGGGTCTCCCATGGAAACCCAAGTGTCAGCGACAACACAATCGACACCGTCTACAGCCTCGTAAGGATCTGTCGTGACTTTCACCCGAGCACCCTGTTTTTCCGCCCAGGCAACCGTTTCAGCTGGCAGAGCCAACTCTGGCGGGCAGGCAACGCGCAGATCGAAATCAAACTGAGCGGCGGCATGAACCCAGGACACGGCGACATTGTTTCCATCTCCAGACCAGGCGACGGAACGATCCTTGATCGGCCCTTTATGCTCTTCAAAGGTCAGGACATCGGCCATCAACTGACAGGGATGGGTCTTGTCGGTCAGACCATTAATGACAGGCACTGTCGCGTGCTCTGCAAGTTCCAAGTTTGTCGTGGCTTGTTGTGCGGATCATGATTGCATCGACATAGCGTGACAGAACGCGGGCAGTATCAGCCACGCTTTCGCCTCGGCCCAGCTGCATTTCTGTACCGTTTAGCAGGAGTGTTTCTCCGCCAAGCTGACGCATTGCTACATCAAACGATACGCGAGTGCGGGTGGACGGCTTTTCGAAGATCATCGCCAGAAGACGCCCTTCTAAGGGTTTGTCTTTGTCTGTGATGCCATGAGGAAGTCCTGCGCGTGCTTCTTTACGCGCGCGAGCATCATCAATAATGCTCCGCAGATTTCCTTTGCTAACTTCGTCCAGATCGAGAAAGTGCTTCGGCGCGCTGGTCATTTTGCGGCCTCCTTCTGGGCCTTTGCTGCCCTTAGGGCACCGCAGGCTTCAGCGATGGTTTCAATCGCTTGATCAATATGAGTGTCGTCAATGATGAGCGGCGGGAGGAGACGAACAACATTGTCGCCCGCCCCGACAGTCAATAACTTGCGGTCGATAAGCGCCCCGACAAGTTCAGTGTTCGGGATTTTGCATTTCAGGCCCAACATCAGACCCTCACCACGCACGGTCTCAATGATATCGCTGTTTTCGTCTGCCAGCATTGCCAGCTTCTGTTTCAGCTTGAGACCTTTTTGCCGCACGGCATCCAGGAAGTCCTCGTCGAGCACAACATCCAGCACACCGTTGGCGACGGCCATGGCCAGGGGATTTCCCCCAAAGGTTGATCCATGGGTTCCAGCCGTCATTCCCTTGGCAGCGTCTTCTGTCGCCAGACAGGCCCCCACCGGGAACCCGCCCCCAAGGCCTTTGGCAGAGGCCATAATGTCTGGCGTTACCCCAGCGAGTTCATGAGCATAAAGTTTTCCAGTCCGACCGACACCGGTTTGAACTTCGTCGAGCACCAGTAAAATGCCCGCGTCGTCGCAGATGGTGCGGATAGACTGAAGGGCTGTGAGCTCCCATGGACGGATCCCACCTTCCCCTTCAATAGGTTCTAGCAAAACGCCGGCCGTGTTGGGACCAATCGCCTCCTTCAGCGCTTTAAGGTCGCCCATTGGGACCTGGACAAAGCCAGGCATGCGCCGTCCGAAACCTTCTAGATATTTCTCCTGACCTCCAGCGGCAATCGTCGCTAATGTCCGGCCGTGAAAGGCGCCTTCAAAGGTAATAAGTTCGTCTCGTTCCGGTGCGCCGTTCTCCGCGTGGAATTTGCGCGCCATCTTGATAGAGCATTCCAACGCTTCAGCGCCTGAATTCGTGAAGAAGACCGTGTCGGCAAATGTCGCAGCAACGAGACGTTCAGCAAGCCGTTCCTGCCCCGGAATGCGGTACAGGTTTGATGTGTGCCATAGCTTCTTTGCTTGGGTTTCCAGCGCTTCCACCAAGTGCGGATGCGCGTGGCCAAGTGAAGCCACGGCGACCCCAGCCCCAAAATCGAGGTAACGATCGCCGGTGGGCGTAATTAGAAATGGTCCTTCACCGCTCTCAAATTCGAGGTCGGCCCGACCGTAGGTCGGCAATATGGGTGTGATCATCGGTTCGCTCCCGAACGCCAATGAAAAAAGCCGCCAGAGGCCGGCGGCTGTTCAAGAAGCGCCGGAGTATCCTCAAAGTGAGGGCTTTTGTCAATTGGCTGAAATGGCAAGCCACGCCAATTAGGTGTGGTTTCTCAATAGGTTAGGCCTTGAGACGATAGCCTCGCCGGAGAACCCGATCAGAGATGATCCAAAGCACCGCATTGCAGCCAATGGTAACAAGAACACCTGTCATGATGTTGCCGTCTGACACGCCGGTGAAGGCGTAACGGAAGCCATCGATCAGATAGAAGAACGGGTTGTATTGAGTGAAGATGTAGGCGAACTCCGGCAGCTGTTTTACGGAATAAAACGTGCCTGAGAGAAAGGCCAACGGCGTGATGATGAAATTCGTGACCGCTTGGAGATGGTCGAACTTCTCCGCCCAAATGCCCCCCAGCATGCCAAGCAATGACAACATGAGAGAGGCGCCGATTGCGTAGAAAACCACAGCCCAAAGATGCTCAATCGACAAACCCACGAACGGCAGCATGCCAAGGGCGGTTACAAAGCCGACCAAGACGCCGCGGGTTACTCCTGCCATGGCAAAGCCTATGTTGAGTTCTCCAGCAGACAAAGGCGGCATCAACACATCAACAATATTACCTTGAACCTTGGAAATCAGGATTGAAGACGACGTGTTGGCAAAAGCGTTTTGAAGCATGGTCATCATAATGAGACCTGGCGCCAGGAACTCAGTGAATGGCACCCCGTTCACGTCCGGGCGCAAGCGTCCCAATGCCAAGGAGAAAATCGCAAGGAAAAGAAGTGTTGTGATGACGGGCGCCAGCACAGTCTGCGTGATGACTTTGACGAAACGCTTCACCTCTTTCAGGTAAAGCGTCCATAGGCCCAGCCAATTGAACGACCCGAAATGCCGTGCGCCTTCTGGCAGATAATTATCCTGGCTCATGATTTCGGCCCCACTTTGCAGACGTCACCGCCGCCACTGCTTTTAGAGCCTTTGAGGTTTTGATGAACTCAAAACCGGGCTCCTGTTTCTTTGTTTCGTCGCACTTCCGAACCACGAAAGTCTAAAACTTTTGCTGGGAGTGCTTTGAACGTCTCACCTATCTCATACGATCCAGATAAACCGCCCCGGCTCCGGAGATAGGCGATTGAACGCTTAACCGCAATGACCGGAAGGAGCTTTTTCCATAATGAGCCGGGTTTTTCCACATTGATGACAGGTTTTCCCCGAACATCGACGCATCTGGCGCTGATCAGACGATTTCCTGTGGATAAGCAGATTCATTTCTTAACCAAATCTTGCGTCCGACACCCCTCATTTTGTATATTCTCACCTCAAGTACACGACATCTAGTGCGATCAAGCGGCGGACGTTAACCCTTTCCGGGGTTCCAGATCCGGGTTTTGCAGATCGAGCTCAGATGCTTTCTGAGGGGCCGGCGGCCGTTTTCGGCGCCATTTCAAGGGGATAGCGAGCCATGTGGACAGAAGAACGCGTTGAGCTTCTGAAAAAACTTTGGGCAGAGGGTCTAAGTGCCAGCCAAGTTGCTAAGCAGCTCGGTGGTGTGACCCGCAATGCAGTGATCGGGAAAATCCATCGTCTGGGCCTATCAGGTCGCGCAACGACCAACCGGGCACCAAGGGCACGGCCATCCGCGCCGCGGGCGACGGCGCCACGGCCACAACAGCCCTCAGCACCGCGTCCCGTTGAGATCAAAGAAGAACCGGCGATGCCGGAGCCGGAGCCACAGCCGCTGGTACCGGTCGAAGTCACACCCGGTCAGCTAGCAACTGTTCTGACGCTGACTGAACACACCTGCAAATGGCCCATTGGCGACCCGGGGACGGATGGCTTCCACTTCTGTGGACACAAGGCCGACCCGTCCATGCCTTATTGTGCAACCCACGCCAAACTGGCCTACCAGCCGGTACAACCTCGCCGTCGGGCTGATCGTCCGCGAGCGAAGACCGGTTTCGCCAGCTGATTTAGGCGAATACCTGACACGGAAAAGCCAGCGCATGACGCTGGCTTTTTTTGTGGGCTGTTGAAAAACAGGTCAGTTCATGAACTGCTCATCAAGGGCATAGCCTGCCGCGCGAACAGTTCGGATGGGATCACGCTGGCCTTTTTGATTGAGGGCTTTGCGAAGACGTCCGATATGTACATCCACGGTCCGTGCTTCGACATATACATCTGACCCCCAGACGGCATCCAGAAGCTGTGCACGACTGAAAACGCGGCCCGGGTGCTGCATGAGATGCTCCAGAAGGCGGTATTCTGTCGGGCCTAAGTGAAGTTCGCGCTCTCCGCGACGCACTCTATGAGAGGAGCGGTCCATCACCACATCCCCGAAGGTCACAATGTCTTCGGCGAGGGCCGGGCGAATACGTCTCAAGACAGCTCGAATGCGGGCCATCAGTTCCGTAGTGGAAAAAGGCTTTGTGATGTAGTCATCCGCTCCTGTATCGAGTCCGCGAATGCGATCTGCTTCTTCACCCCGCGCCGTAATCATCACAATCGGCAGATTGCGCGTCTCAGACCTTGAGCGCAGACGTCGACAGAGCTCTATGCCTGACAGGCTTGGCAGCATCCAATCGAGAAGAACGAGGTCCGGTTCTATCTCGCGCACCAGCATGGCGGCCTCTTCGCCGTCTGCTGTTGCCACGACATCATACCCTTCCTTCTCCAGGTTGTACTGAAGGAGCATTGAAAGCGCTTCTTCGTCTTCGACAACCAGAACTGTTGGCTTCATTGTCGTACGCCGTGTTGTTGAGCCGGTAGCGGCTGACGGTTTTGCATCCATTTCCATTTCAAGGGCCATCTTATACCTCTGGCAACTTCTTGGCGATCACTCACCAACTGATGCACGCTCGCATTCGCGCAGTTCCTTACGTTCCAGTCGCCACTGATGTGGTACTGGTTTTGTCGCCCTTCGGACGCTCTCCTTCGATCCGGTCTCCTGTCACCAAATAACTGACCGTCTCGGCAATATTCGTCGCGTGATCCCCAATTCGCTCAATGTTCTTTGCAACAAACAGCAGGTGCGTACACATGCCGATGGTTCGAGGATCTTCCATCATGTAGGTCAAAAGCTCGCGAAAGACCGAATTGTACATTTCATCGATCTCTTCATCGGAAAGCCAAACTTTGTTGGCCATTTCCACATCACGATTGGTGTAGGCATCCAGAACAAGTTTCAACTGTCCAAGCGCCAGTTTTCCCATCCGGCTTAGTCCCTGCACCAGCCGGTTGGGTGTTTCGTAATCCTGAAATATGACCAGAGACCGTTTCGAGATGTTTTTAGCCAGGTCGCCGATACGCTCAAGGTCCGCAGCGATCTTGATCGCCGTCATCGCTTCACGCAGGTCGAGCGCCATGGGCTGACGAAGGGCAATCAGCTCAACTGCATTCTCTTCAATCAGAATCTCCAGGTCGTCCAACTGTTGGTCCTGGACAACGGTGCGGTCCGCAAGCTTCATATCCCGCCGGGTTATGGCATCAATTGCGCTCTGCAGTTGAGCTTCAGCAAGACCGCCCATCTTCGATACATTGGTAGAGAGCTGTTCGAGCTCCTCTGAAAATGACGTAACGATGTGATCTGTCAAGATCCTGTCTCCTTGGGCCCTGATGGGCTTTTAGCCAAACCGGCCAGTAATATAATCAAGTGTGCGTTCATCACGCGGTTTGGTGAAAATGTCGCTTGTGGCACCTTCTTCAACCAGCACACCCATATGGAAGAAAGCAGTCCGCTGAGAGACGCGGGCTGCTTGCTGCATGGAATGGGTCACGATCACGATCGTGAACTTTTCCCTTAACTCATCAATCAATTCTTCAATACGCGCTGTCGCGATTGGGTCCAGTGCCGAACAGGGCTCATCCATCAAGATGACTTCCGGATTGACCGCAATCGCACGTGCAATACAGAGACGTTGTTGCTGACCACCGGAAAGACCCGTGCCGGGGTTATCCAGACGGTCCTTTACCTCTTCCCAAAGGCCTGCCTTACGAAGGCTGGTCTCAACAATTTCATCCAGCTCAGCTGAATCGCCTGCCTGCCCGTGAATACGTGGGCCATAGGCGATATTGTCGTAGATAGACTTTGGAAAAGGGTTCGGCTTCTGGAACACCATGCCGACACGGGCTCGCAGTTCCACAACATCCAGGCCAGACCGGTAAATGTCGGTTCCGTCTACTTTGATTTCACCCTCAACGCGGCACCCGTCAATCACATCATTCATTCGATTGATGCAACGCAGGAAGGTCGATTTACCGCAACCTGAGGGTCCAATAAGCGAGGTGACCTGTTGCTCACGGATGTCGAGATTGACATCAAACAAAGCCTGTTTGTCGCCGTAGAAGACGGAAACATCCCTGCCTGTGATCTTATGGTTTATCTGTTCCGGCTTTTCAGCAGGCGTTTCAGATTTAACGGCTTCAGCGACCGACATGACCTGATCCTTTACCAGCGGCGTTCGAAACGCTTACGCAACATTACCGCGATGGCGTTCATGGTGATGAGAAAGCCAAGGAGCACCATAATGGCAGCACTCGTCTTAGCAACAAAGGCACGCTCCGGGCTGTCTGCCCAGATATAGATTTGAACCGGAAGCACAGTCGACGGGTCTGTTACTGTCGAGGGCACATCCACAATGAAGGCCACCATGCCGATCATAAGCAGCGGTGCTGTTTCACCGAGAGCCTGTGCCATCCCGATAATTGTCCCGGTCAGGATGCCCGGCATTGCCAGTGGCAGCACGTGATGGGTCACCACCTGCAAGTCCGATGCGCCGACACCCAGAGCGGCTTCGCGGATTGAGGGGGGTACAGCTTTGAGGGCCGCCCGGGTCGCAATGATGATGGTTGGCAGTGTCATAAGTGCGAGCACCAGCCCCCCCACCAAGGGCGCGGATCGCGGCATGCCGAAGAAACTCAAGAAGACCGCAAGCCCCAAGAGACCAAACACGATTGAGGGAACGGCTGCGAGGTTGTTGATGTTCACTTCAATCAAGTCGGTCCAGCGGTTCTTAGGCGCGAACTCCTCAAGATATACAGCAGCTGACACGCCAAGCGGGAAGCTCACCGCGAGCGTCACAATCAGTGTCAGGAAGGAGCCGACAACGGCACCCCAGATGCCTGCGAGTTCTGGCTCGCGGCTGTCGCCCGTTGCGAAGAAGGCTGTATTGAATTGCAGGTCGACGCGGCCGTCCGCCTCAAGTGCATCCACCCACGCAATCTCATTGTCTTTGACGCGGCGATCTGCCTCGACCGTCTCACGATCAATCTGACCTTTGTAGAAGGTATCGATATCATCCGACGTCACCAGCCAAACAGACTGTGTCGTCCCTATGATGGACGGATCCGCGAGAACCATTGCGCTTAGCGGACGGTATGCACCGCTTGAGAGAAGTCGGCTGAGTGTTCGCTTCTCCCGGCGCTCTGTGACTTCTGGGAATAGCTCATACATGCCACGCTTCGCCAAAGTCTGATAGTTGGCGGTTCTCAGGGTCCGCTCTTCCCGCGTGCCGGCCGGATCAACAATTGCCTCATCAAAATAGACGTCGATCTTCATGTAAGTCTGGAAAAATGCCGGTGCACCCTGGAAGGAAATCGTGCCCAGCAGGATGCCCAAAATGGACACCGCGATTGCTATCGCGCCCAAACCATAGGCCCTGAAACGACGCTCAGCGGCATAGCGCTTCTGCAGACGCGCAGAGAACTCAGTTTGCTGTTTATCAGCAGCGGTGGAGATGGCCATATCAGTCATATTTCTCGCGGTACCTCCGGACGACACTTAGCGCGATCATGTTCAGCCCAAGAGTGATGATGAAGAGCACCAGCCCTAGAGCAAAGGCCGCCAGAGTTTTGGCGCTGTCGAATTCCTGGTCACCTACAAGCAGGGTGACAATTTGCACAGTCACAGTCGTAACCGCTTCCAGTGGATTAGCTGTAAGGTTTGCGGCAAGTCCCGCTGCCATCACCACGATCATGGTCTCTCCGATGGCCCGCGAAATGGCGAGCAGCACGGCACCCACAATGCCCGGAAGAGCTGCGGGCAGGATGACCTGTTTAATCGTTTCAGACTGCGTCGCGCCAAGCGCATAAGCGCCGTCGCGAAGAGACTGTGGCACGGCATTCATGACATCGTCTGAGAGCGATGACACGAAGGGGATGATCATGACGCCCATGACCATGCCCGCCGCAAGTGCAGACTCAGACGACACCATGAGGCCTGCCGCTTCACCTGTTTGCCTAAAGAAGGGCGCAACTGTGAGGGCGGCAAAGAAGCCATACACAACAGTTGGGATGCCTGCGAGCACTTCAAGAACAGGCTTCGCGACAGAGCGCAGTTTTGGTCCGGCGTATTCAGACATATAGATCGCAGACAAGAGCCCGACTGGTACTGCAACCAGCATGGCGAGACCAGTGATCATGAAAGTGCCTGCGAAAATCGGCACGGCACCGAAGGCTCCTGAGGATCCGACCTGCTCAGCGCGCAGCGCCGTCTGAGGGCTCCAGTTCAGGCCAAACAAGAATTCGCTAACACTTACTTTTTCGAAGAAGCGAAGCGTCTCAAAAATAAGCGACAGAATGATGCCCACCGTAGTGAGGATCGCAATCGTCGAGGCCACAACCATGATGATGCGGACAATCTGCTCGACTCGGTTGCGCGCCCGGAAATCGCGGGTCTGACTTTTGCGCGCCAAATAGAGGCCGTAAACGGCACCTGACAAGGCCAAAACGATGAGAGCGGCATGGCTCGTGCGTTGCAGCGACAGATAGTGCTCGCCTGCTGCGGCGAGCGCCGGATCAATTTCGCGACTGACAATGTTGCCAGAGGTGAGGTTTCGAATATCAGCGACCAGCAGGCTCAATTGCGCGGATTCAAGAGCGCGGGCACCGGGAATGGCTTCGATGACGATGTATTCAATGATAGCCGGTTCGAAGGCCAGCCAGGCGGCAACGAGCAGAAGCGCTGGCAGTCCGCACCATAGAGCCACATACGACCCGTGATAGCTAGGAAGTGAATGCAAGACGGAGAGGTGATCGTTCCCCGCCAGGAGTCGCGCCCGAGACCGTCCCATCCAATACCCGAACAGTGTCAGGATAAGGATCGTCACAACCAATACTGAGGTGTCCATCTCGCCCGCCAGAAAACTTTTGTGATTGTTATTAAGAGGGTATCAGGCGGGCCCAAAGGCCCGCCTGACAGGAATTACATGGCAAGTGGTGCCAAGCTTGTTGCGGAACCGCGGATTGCTTCACGGTCTGCATCTGGAAGTGGGATGAGACCCTTGTCGATGAGGTAGCCATCTGGGCCCCAAGCACCTTCGCTTGTGAACTCAGCAACAAACTCTTCGATGCCAGGAACTGTTCCGACATGCTCCTGCTTCACATAGAAGAAGAGTGAGCGAGAGATCGGATATTCGCCGCCTGCAATATTGTCGAAAGTTGGCGCGTTGCCGTCAACAATCGAACCCTTCAGACGATCAGAGTTCTGGTCCAGGAAAGAGAAGCCGAAGATGCCGAGAGCATCTGGATTAGCCGTCAGCTTTTGAACGATCAGGTTGTCGTTCTCACCAGCTTCAACGAAGGCACCATCTTCACGAATCGAATGTGCGATTGCCTTAAAGGCTTTCTTGTCTTCCTTACGCAGTGCTTTCAACTCAGGGAAAGTCTTCGCGCCAGCTTCCATAGCAAGCTCAACGAATGCGTCACGCGTGCCGGAGGTTGGAGGAGGGCCAAGAACCTCGATGCGGAGGTCAGGCAGCTGAGCGTTAACGTCAGACCAGTTGGTGTGCGGGTTTTCAATCATGCCGCCATTGCCATCTGGAATCTCCTTAGCAAGGGCCAGGAATATGTCACGTGTCGTGAGGAAGAACTCAGCGCCTTCTTTGGCGTTCGCAAGAACGATGCCGTCAAAGCCGATCTTCACTTCGGTGATCGTGATGCCATTGTCTGTGCACTTGCCAAACTCAGAATCTTTGATCCGGCGTGATGCGTTGGTGACGTCTGGGTGCTCAAGACCAACACCTGCGCAAAACAGCTTCATGCCGCCGCCGGAGCCGGTTGATTCAACAACTGGTGTGTTAAACGACGTTGTCTGACCGAAACGCTCAGCCACTGCCGTTGAGAATGGGAAGACCGTCGATGAGCCGACAATCTGAATTTGATCGCGGGCTTCAGCGACGCCCGCCATGGTGAAAGACGCAACAGCAACTGATGCTGCTACAGCCACGTTCTGGGCCAGGTTTTTAAAGTTCACGTTTATTCTCCAATCCGTTGGATATCCCTGCCTATCAAGCCGGATATTTGGCAAGCCGGGCCGCGTGAGTGTTTAAGCCACCTCGCCTGCCCCCTCGAAGCCAGGAAGTTGCCGGTTCTACCAGTCGTTCTTCCTGATCCGTGGCGCACGCTATGGCCGGTCCACGAAGGGAATACGACAAAATTATAACAGTTGTGTGACAGTCTAGTCCGTTGATTTTAAATGGCTATTTCTTATGCAGCCGGAAAACGGACGGAAAATGTGGCTCCTTCACCGACGACGCTGTCACACCGGAGCTCGGCGTCGTGGCGATTCAGGATGTGTTTGACGATGGCAAGGCCAAGCCCCGTGCCACCGCGCTCTCGGCTTGTCGCCACATCGATCCGGTAGAAACGCTCGGTAAGCCTGGGAATCTGTTCCCTGGGAATGCCCGGGCCAAAGTCCCGCACCTTCAACTCCACCCCAGTGCCAACCGAAGAATCAGGCAAGCCATCTATACGCTCTGCCGAAATCTCGACGCGCCCGCCGCTTTGTCCATATTTCACCGCATTGTCCACCAGGTTCTGAACAACCTGCAGCAGCTCATCCCAGTCGCCCCTGATCATGGGCAGATCGTCGGGCATGGCCACATCAATCGTTACCTGGTCGCGCTCAGCGATTGGTCCGATTGCATCGACAACATCTTTCACAAGACCAGACACGCTGACCGTTCCCCGTGGGGGCATGTGTTCGCGCAGTTCAATGCGGCTCAGTGACATCAAGTCCTCAATAAGGCGCTGCATCCGTTGTGTCTGCTCACCCATAATGCCAAGAAATCTCTCATGGGCGTCCGCATCATCCTTCGCCGGACCTTGCAGCGTTTCGATGAACCCAGAGAGCGAAGCAAGGGGTGTTTTCAGTTCGTGGCTGGCATTGGCAACGAAATCGACGCGCATCTGCTCAACCCTTTTCATATCCGTCACATCATGTAGCGCGAGCAGCGTCGGCGTCCCTGAGCCATCATTTTCCGCTGTCTCCGCCGGTGTAATCACCACCTGATAGTGATGCTCGACTGGGACCGGGCGAATATACTCAATTTCTTCCGCGTCGCCGCCAGTCCGCACACGCTCAATGGCATCCAGCAGAATTGGTTCGCGCAATACGGACGGCACGAGCTTGCCTGACGCAGACAGTCCAACGAACCGTTCCGCAGAGCTATTGTGATAGATGATGCGGCCATCACCGTCCAAAAGCACGACGGCATCCTGCATTTGCTCCAGCACGACGCTCCCTATGCCCTCACGGGATTGCGCCGCCTGACTATCTGTGACTGCGCGCGCCACATCGCGGCGGCGACGGTCTTCAGCAAAATAAGTCTGGCCGACGGCGCCACAGGCCAGAGCAAAAAATCCGATGATGGAAATCTCGACAGATGTCAGGCCGGAAACATAGAGGAAGCCAAAGATCGCGCCCGCCACAATAATAAGGAGGCGTGCCTGAACGATTGCAACCGCGACAATGTCCGGCGTATTGCGCGACGTCGCGTCCTTACCCACACTCTTGCCCTGGTCTGTCGCCGCCATGCTTCACTCCAACCAATTCTTCACACGCGCATCCGCGTGACAGAATCGCTCCTTGTGCGGTGTTCATATGAAACTAATACGACAATCTCAATCATCGTGGGCATTTCCGCCGTTTTCTGCCATTTCCAATAGAGACCCACATGCGATCGGGCGCAAAGGGCGACATATCTGCAGAAAGGCATTATAAGAAGCCAAAATGACAATTTGTCACTCACGTTCGAGAGATAATGGGGAGAGAATCTATGACTGAGATTGCCGGAAAAGTTGCCGTCGTAACAGGAGCCGCCAGTGGCATTGGCCGAGCAACTGCAGAACTTCTTTCCCGTGAAGGCGCCAGCCATGTCGCGATCACTGACGTCGATCGCGCCGGACTTGAGAAGACCGCTGAGAACATTCGCGCGAGCGGCGGCGACGTCTCCACGCACATCATTGACGTGTCCGACAAGGATGCGATCTATGCGTTTGCTGATGAAATAGCCGGAGCCCACGGCGGCGCCGACATTGTCATCAACAATGCAGGTGTCGCCCAGGTCGCCCTTGTTGAAGAACTCACCTACGAAGATTTTGAGTGGGTCATGAATATCGACTTCTGGGGCATGGTCTATGGCTCGAAAGCCTTCCTGCCACAGATGCAGGCAAAGGGCAGCGGGCACATCGTCAATGTCTCCAGCATTTTCGGTCTGATCTCCGTGCGCACGCAGGCGGCATATAATTCCGCCAAATTTGCCATCCGCGGCTTTACCGAAGCACTGCGCCTTGAAATGAAAGACACAAATATCGGTGTCTCCTGCGTTCATCCTGGCGGCATCAAAACGAACATCCTTCGTAATGCGCGCTTCCTGCAGAGCACCACGGTTGCCGAACAAGAAGAAGCGCAGGATGGGTTTGATCAGCTTGCCAAAACGACGCCTGAAAAAGCAGCGCAGACCATCGTCAATGGCATTAAAAAGAACAAGCCGCGTATCCTGATTGGTTTTGATGCCCGCATGGTTGATTGGATCCAGCGCCTCCTGCCGACGCGGTACGGTTTTCTGTTTAACAGGCAGGACGCAGACTGATACCTCCCGCCTGAAGCTCGGTTACCTTCAGGTGCCCGTCTTTGAAACCGTGCTCCACGTGCCTATGTTCTTGGAGCAGACAGGGAGGTCGAGCGCTTGGCGCGGCAATGTCTGACACCGAGGGAGAGAGCCATGCTTGTTGTCACCGGAATTATCGAGATTGATGAGGGCAGCGTTGCCGCTGCAAAAGAGCTTGCTGGCCCCATGGGGACTGCAAGCCGCGCGGAACCTGGCTGTCATGCTTACGCATTTTATCAGGATCTCGAAGACCCAACCCGCATTCGCATCTATGAAGAGTGGGAAGATCAGGCCGCGCTTGATGCCCATTTCGCGACACCCCACATGGCCGTCTTTGGCGAAGGGCTTGGCAAATTGACGGTCAAGTCCATGAATGTGGTGAAGTTCGAGCGGGGCGAGACGTCACCTGTGGGGTGATCCTGCGTTGAGCTCCCGCATCAACACCCGCCGGGCGGCGCGTTCAAAGTCGGGCTTTAGGTAAGGTGTCAGCACATCAAATATCTGCCCGACGCCTTCAACAAGATCTTCCCTTGTCACCAGTTGGGTGGGGGACATGGTTTGCTTGTACCTGATCCAATTGGTCCAGACGAGCCAGGTATTGAGCCCCACCGAGCGAAAACCGTTCCGGCCTTTTGGCTTTGCCATGTTCCCATCTTTGTAGAACTGCCGTGCAAGACCTTCCAGCGCATCCACGATTTCTGCCTGAATTTTGCGGTATCGCTCTGCCAGCTCCTCATCGTTACGCAGGATCTGCAGTAGTCCGCCATAGAAAAACCGATACTCCCAGACCACGTCCAGGCTGCGTAGATAGAAGCCCGCAAACCGTGTCGGGCTGATGGGAATTTCTATGTCTGCGGTCACGAGATCACGCAGTCCCTTTTCCACATCATCGAAGAGAATCCGGATGATCTCTTCCTTGTTTTTGAAGTGATAATAGAGGTTGCCGGGGCTGATTTTGAGTGCCTCTGCAATCTGCGTTGTGCCAATGGCGCCCGCCCCATGCTCGTTCATTAGGGCCCTTGTTTCCTCAAGTATCCGCTCTCTATTGCTCATGCTCCCTCATACCAGATGAGGGGAGGTCGAAACAGGGTTGACAATGTCGCATTTAGAGGAAATACTCTAATTAGAGTTTTTCCTCTAATCTCGAATGCCAGGGGCACATCATGGCCGACATGTCGATAGACAGTGGCAGCGCGCCACGCGAGCGTATGGAAGTAAGACGGGTTCCCTTTTCCTATGAACAGCGGAGCCCCAAAGAACGCGCTGGGCACTGGAACCCGGGCAGCCCAGAGTTTTCGCAGATTGTGAATTCCGGGTCGCTCGCCATGCCTTATCTTGAGCCCTATCTCATCAAGACCATGCGCGCGGCGCGGGACAAGATCACTGATCCTCAGCTGCAGAAAGAGCTCGACTTTTATGTCGCTCAGGAAGCAACTCACTTTCGCCAACATAAGAAATTCAATGACACGCTCACCGAAGCCGGCTATGCCGCGACAGCAAAAATCGAGGCGCGTCTTGCCAAAGACTACAAAGACCTCGGCGATAAGAAGTCATTGCGGTTCAATCTCGCCTACGCTGAAGGGTTTGAGTCCATGGCGCTCGCCATCGGCGAAATGCTGATCGAGGACCGAGAATATCTATTCGGGGACAGCGACCCGGCCGTTGCCTCCCTCATCCTCTGGCATTTTGTGGAAGAGATTGAGCATAAGAATGTGACGTTCGATGTGTTCCAACATCTCCATGCCAGCTATTTCTGGCGGTTGCTGGGCCTGGTTTATGCCACCGGCCACATTTTCTGGCGCATGGGTCAGGGTTATCGCGACCTGCTCCGGGAAGATGGTCTCTGGTCAAACTTCAAAAGCCGGTGGCGCATGTTGAAGTTGCTGGGTCGGATCATGAAAAATATCCTGCCGAAATGGTTCCGCATCTGGCGGCCAAGCTATCACCCCTCACAGGTTCCTGACCCAACGTGGGGCCTTGATTGGGCAAAGCTTTTTGACGCCTCTCCCGAAGGTGCCGCCAATCTCGATACGACACGGCTTCACGAGCCACAGCCCGTCGCCATTCCACAGAGTTAAGGACAGTTGATGTCACAGCCAGATCGCGTGGCCATTCTACCGCGCATGCAAGCCCTTCTGCTTCTCAATGGTGTGAGCCTCTTCATTATCGGCATCCTGTTTGGGTGGGCCTGGTTCTTTCACCTTCTGGGCGAAATTGTACTCTGGCCGCTTCCCATTCAGGTCGAAGTTGATATTCCCGGCGATTCCCGTGGCTTCCGCATGGGGCATATGGAGGCCATCACCCATGGCCTATTGCTCATGGCATTGGCGTTTGGCGGACAGTTCATTCGCTTGAGCCAAAAAGAATATGCCGTCTTCTTCTGGTCGGCGCTCATTAATGGCTGGTTCTTCACGTTGACCGCCATGGTCAATGCGTTTGCGGGGACGCGAGGCCTCGCCTTTGGGGGCGGGCCGTTCAAAGAATCGATCGTGAACGACATTGTCTACTTTTTTGGATTGCCGCCAGCGGTAGCCGTCCATGTCCTTCTGGTACTCGCGGCTCTCGGCCTGTGGCGCTACTTAAAAACAAGCTAACTAACAGAACGAATTGGGGGACCCATGTCACAATCAGACCATTCAACCATCACGCCGCGTATGCAGACATTACTGCTGCTGAACGGGGTGGGACTTTTCATTGCCGGTATCTTCTTTGGGTGGGCCTGGTTCTTTCATTTGCTTGGAGAGATTGTGCTCTGGCCGCTTCCTATTCAGATTGAGGTGGATATTCCGGGCGACTCACGCGGGTTTCGCATGGGCCATATGGAAGCCATCACTCATGGGCTTCTCCTTATGGCCTTTGCCTTCGCAGGTCAGTTCATGCGGCTCAGTCAAAAAGAATACACCGTCTTCTTCTGGTCCGCGCTCATCAATGGGTGGCTTTTCACCCTGCCCGCCATGGCCAACGCCTTTTATGAGACACGCGGCCTCGCCTTTGGGGGCGGGCCGTTCAAACCGGGCCTTGCCAATGACATTATCTATCTCTTTGGTTGGCCGCCGGTCGTTGCTGTCCACATTCTCTTCGCCGTCGTTGTGCTTGGGCTCGTCCGACACTTGCGTGCCTCTGCATAGGCCACAAAAAAGCCGGCGGAGGATCAGCCCCGCCGGCCATCGGTGACTTTTCAATCGCCAGGACTTTGTTTCGTCGCGTTTTCGAACCACAAAAATCTGCAACTTTTGTTGAAAACGCTTTAGTGCCACCAACCGCGACGACGGTGATTGGCAGCACCGTCCAGCAGTTCTTTCTGCTCTGCATCAAGTGTGTTGTAAAACGCATCAAAGGCAGGCCGGATGGTCTGAATGGTTTTCAGTCCAACCGCCACAGCTTCTTCTGCCATGGCCAGGCGATCAGGTGCGGGGGCTGCGTCTGCGGCACGTGCTGCATCTACTTTTCCGCAAAAAGCGGTCACTTCGCTGCCACCCTGCCGCACAGCCGCGATCAGATCATCCCATGCGGTCTGCTGTGTTGACGTGAATTCCACCTCTTCTTCAGCGCGTTCCATCATCTCTTCGACAAAATGGTCGACGCCTCGCTCACACCGGGCAGCAGCGGTCCGCTCACCCCAACCAAACCAGGAGGCATTCTGCACTTCTGCTTGAATGGGCACATCCTCAGCGTTAGCCGGGGCGACGACCGCCAGAACGGAAACAACAACAGCAAATATGCCTGCTGCAAATGTATTAACTGTCATGCTTTGACTGAGCGGGGCGGGTCTGTGGGACATTGATTTTCTCCAGGATCAGGGGCTTGTTGTCTGCCACTTCAATCTGGTGATTTCCGGCCCGTTTATCCTCTCTGGGGCGTATCGAATTGTAACGGATTGTAACGGGCCTGAAGGCTGTTATCGGTCGTTACAAAAATCTGGCGCGGTTCTGCCGATAATGGACTAAATATAGAGCATGAGCAGTTTACCCCACCTTCTGGTCGTCGATGATGACCGGGAAATTCGCGATCTCGTCAGGCGTTTCCTGACCAAGCACGGCTTCCGCGTGACCCTGGCGGAGGATGCGATTTCCTGCATGGCTACTATTGAGGCCGGCAAGTTCGATCTGGTGGTGCTTGATGTGATGATGCCGGGCGAAGATGGCCTGAGTGTGTGTCGGCGGATCCGAGCCACCTCAGACCTGCCGGTAATTATGCTAACGGCGATGGGAGAAGAGACAGACAGGATTATCGGGCTGGAGATTGGCGCGGACGATTATCTGCCCAAACCATTCAACCCGCGAGAGTTGCTTGCCCGTATCAAAGCGATCCTCCGGCGCGCTGAACCGCAGCGGGACGAACCAATCACCGACAACCATTTTCAGTTTGACGGATGGCAACTCGATCCACGTTCACGGGCTTTGACCAGTCCCGATGGCAAAGATGTTGAGCTGACGTCAGGTGAGTTCGACCTGTTGATCGCTTTTGTCGAACGCCCGAACAGAGTTCTCTCCCGCGATCAGTTGCTGGACATTACCAAAGGTCGTGAAGCCATGCCCTTTGATCGAAGCATTGATGTGCAACTCTCGCGACTGCGCCGCAAGATTGAGGAAGATCACAAGACGCCACGGACCATCAAAACCATTCGCGGCGGCGGCTATATGTTCACCGCTGGGGTCACCCGCGCATGACCCGCCCCCGTCACAGAAATCGGCGCTCCCAACACAATTGCAGGCGGGAGCGCTACCGCGAGGCTCGAGAGTTCCGCAGAAAATTTCGGCGGAAGGCAAACCGGTTTTTGCCCGGCGGACTCGCTGGTCGCATCATCCTCATGGTGGTCGGCATACTCTTTGTGGTGCAATTGGTCGGCTGGATCTTTGGCGACAATGACCGTTGGGAGTTCGATGAACCAGAGGAGGTGGCTGCTGAGCAGGTCATCGCCGCAACACAGCTTCTGGACCGTGCCAGTGAGGAGGAACGTGAAGCTCTGACAGATGCGCTTACGGGCATCTTTCTCCGCGTTCATGTTCAACGCAGCGTACCTGACACTGGGCACCAGCTGCGGCCGGGCCGCGGCGGAAACTTCGAGGAAGAAGCGCGGGAGCTGCTTGGTCCCCTGAAGAACCGCGACGTCCGTATTGGCTATCGTGGCGAATGGGACTGGGATGGGATCATCACACTGTCCGTGCAGCTGCTGGACGGAAACTGGGCGGTTTATGAATTCCCGATCCGGGCCTTTGGCATGTTCCAACAACCATCCTCCGGTATCGGCCCCTGGATTTTCTGGTTGCTGGTCGCCGGTGCCGTTATCTGGTTCTCCAACCGTCTTGTCCGGCCTTTGCGCACCTTTGCAGCCGCTGCCGAGAGTCTTGGCCGTGACATTCATGTCGACCCCCTGCCGGTAACCGGATCGCGGGAACTCAGACGCGCGTCTAAAGCGTTCAATAAAATGCAGACACGTGTGCAACGCATGATCGACGATCGCTCGCTCATGCTTGCAGCGATTGCCCATGACCTGCGCACCGTCCTCACTCGTCTGCGCCTGAGAGCAGAGTTCATTGAAGATCCCGAGCAACAGGCTAAGGCGGAAGCAGACATTGAAGAGATGCAAGCCATGCTTGATGCTGGCCTCGCCTTCGCGAGAGGAGAAACCGAGGTTGAAGAACGACGGATCATTGATCTTGCGGAGCTCACCAGAAGTCTCACCGAAGACCTGACACAGACGGATGGGCCAGCACGCTACACCGGCCCAACATCACTACCCTATCGATGTGGCCCAAACGAGATGCGGCGCTCAATTTCCAATATTATCCGCAATGCGATCGCCTATGGCTCAGAGGCGGATGTTCATCTCTCCTCCGGACCGCAGGGCGTTATCCTCACGATCACGGACAAAGGGCCCGGCATCTCTGCAGAACTGCACGAACAAGTGTTCCAGCCCTTTTTCCGTGTCGAAGACTCGCGAAACCGGGAAACAGGCGGCACAGGGCTCGGCCTTGCCATCGCCCGAACCATTGCGCGGCGCCATGGCGGTGACGTCAAGCTCAAAAATGCGCCAGAGGGCGGATTGATCGTCACGCTGACACTGCCAGCGAGCTAGCGATATGCGGCTTTGCTGCCGCGCGGTGGATCACGTAAACTAACAGCCAAATCGAAATCTCAAGGACATGCTCGAATGGCAGCGACCCACGCGCTTAATGGCCCCGGCCCAACCTCTCACACTTATTTTTCGCAGCGGCTTCGCCTGCATTATGTCGATTGGGGAAACGAAGAGGCTGAACCTCTGCTCATGGTGCATGGGGGCCGCGACCACTGCCGAAACTGGGACTGGGTCGCACAAGCGTTTCGTGACACACATCACATCATCGCGCCTGACCTCCGAGGTCATGGCGACAGCCAATGGATGATCGGTGGCACATACGACCTCACGGACTTTGTCTACGACATCGCTCAGCTCATACATCAGAAGAAGCTCAATCCCGTCACCATCATCGCCCATTCCATGGGCGGGGCGGTCGCTCTGCGCTATGCGGGGCTTTACCCTGAAACCGTGAAGAAGCTGGTGGTCATTGAAGGCCTTGGCCCGTCTCCAAAGATGATTGAGGAACGAGAGAAGACCCCGATTCATGAGCGCACAGCTCAATGGGTGGAGCAGATGCGCAAACTGTCGAGCCGGCAACCACGGAGATATGAAAGCATCCTTGATGCGTTCACTCGGATGCAAGAGGAAAACCCTCACCTGTCACCGGAGCATGCCCGCCATTTGACGGTCCATGGGGTCAGCCAAAATGAAGACGGCACCTATAGCTGGAAGTTTGACAACTATGTGCGCGCTTTTTCGCCAGCTGGATTCACACCAGCGGAATCCCAGCACTTCTGGTCCCGCATTACCTGTCCCACCCTACTCATTCGTGGAACGGAAAGCTGGGCGAGCGATCCATTAGAAGATGGGCGTGCTGAGCACTTCCAAAATGCCAAAGTCGTCAACATTGAGAATGCGGGACATTGGGTTCATCATGACCAGTTGAGTGAATTCCTAGAACTGGTGGACGGCTTCCTTAAAGATTAAGCGCGCCCGGCCTCAAAGTGAGATGGTACCAGTTCCGACACTCTGTCAGCGGGTAGGCGCACTGTAATCGTTGTCCCTTCGCCTTCAGTGCTTTCAATATCGAGATGGCCTTGATGTGCCTCGACCAGCGATTTGGTGATGGCAAGGCCGAGACCGGTGCCTTCAAAACGCCGAGCAAGTGAATTGTCGGACTGGGTGAACGGCTGGGTCATTTTGTCGACCTGGTCCGCCGGGATCCCGATCCCCGTGTCCTGCACGACGATCGAAATGCCTGCCGCATCGTTCACACGGGCTGAGAGGTCGATGCGCCCGTCAGCGGGGGTAAATTTAGTCGCGTTGGAGAGGAGGTTGAGAACAACCTGCCTTAGAGCGCGACGGTCTACACTGATTTCGGGCAGACCATCCAGATCGCCTAGATAGATTGGCGCGTGTTGCGCCGATGTTCCGGCAGGTGCTGCTCGGTCTTTTGCCCACCCAAGCACCTCATCAAGCTCAAGCCATTCGTCATCTAACTCCATTTCGCCGGATTCGATCCTCGAAATGTCCAGAATATCGTTGATGACCGAAAGAAGGTGTCGGCTAGAATCATGGATGCTGCCGACGTAGTCCATGTACCGCTCATTATCGAGCGGTCCAAACATCTCCTGCTGCATCACTTCAGAGAATCCGATCACGGCATTTAGCGGTGTCCTAAGCTCATGACTCATATTAGCCAGGAATAGGGACTTGGTTCTGTTGGCAGATTCTGCATCGTGCAACGCCGTCCTGAGGTCAGCCTCAGAGGCTTTTTGTTCGGTAATGTCGCGCACAACGCTGACATAATAGTGCTCATCCCCAATGCGCATCTCCGATACGGAAAGCTCGATGGGGAACGTTTCACCATTTTTGCGCTGGCCGCGCATCTCCTGGCCACCCTGGCCAACCAAACGGCCCAACCCGGCAGCGGCACCTCGCGCAGGAGACGCATGCTGTAGTGCAAGGGTCAAATAGGATGGCAAGAGAATGCCAACACTCGACCCAATTAGTTCCTCGCCTTCATAGCCAAATAGCCTCGAGGCTGCCGGATTAACAGATTGAATGACGCCGATTTCGTCTGTGGACAAGATCCCGTCGGCTACGCTCTGCATCATCGTCCGCAACCTGATCTCGCCAGCTCTCAGACGCTCCTGCGCTGTCAGTTGCTGCGATACATCACGAAGACTGAGGAAGAGAGAGGGTTCACCAGAGATCAAATGAATATGCCGCCAGGAACACAGCGCCCGGTGGTAGGTACCGTCGGGATGGCGCAAGCGGAATTGCCCCTCTGGCCTGTGATCGGGTGCATCAATGGCTTCTTTCGCCATCGCCAGAAATCGATCCACATCTTCATCGTGTACAAGATCAGTTATCTTGTATCCAATGAATTCAGAGGGACGGTCATCAAACCATTCGCCAAAACCTGGTCCCAGAAAGACAGCGTTCATTTCCAAATCGACAATGGCAATTGCTTCTTCAATCGCATTGATAAGGGTTTGAAAATGCTCTGTCGTTCGGTGCAATTCACGCCAGTAGCCAGTCATGCGCCGTGTAAGTGATACCCAATCCCGCGTCACATCGCCGAACTCATCCAAAGAGACTGGAACAGGCTCAATAATGGTGTCCAGGTCATCAAAAACGGTGAGCGCTTGCGAGCGCAGATCCCACAGGGGATCAATGCCTTTTTTGAAGTTCTTCAAAGCGAAATAGGCCACAGGCAAGGTCGCAGCTACCAAAGCAAGCCAGACGAGGAAAATGCCCACGCCGGCACCACCATGTGCTTGTTCCACATAAAGGATCAGCACAGAACTCGCCGTCATGGGCAGCACGACGCCGAGTGCAAATACTTTTACCCGAAGTGAGAGGAAGTGAGTCTTGAAGCCCCGAGGGCCGAAAAATTGGCCGACAAGATCCGCGAAGACGTATAGAGCGATGAGCATCATAATCGATGCAGGTGCGGCCACCCCCATAATTGCAAACAGATGGTCACCAAGAGCAATGCTGCGCCCCAACTGTTCGCCCAAACTGAAGTTCACAACGATCGGAGCGGCGGCGGCATAGGGCAAATACAGGCCAGCAAAAATGTAGGGGAAACGAGCAACACGATGTTCCGCTTCTTCACGGGAGCGGTCATCTGCAGCGCCGGCCAATTCCACCGTCTTCCGCATAAACCTGTCATGCGCCGAATAGCAGAGCGCGACGCCGATTACCGCATAAACACTCACCAGATGCTGTAGAGTCTGCATCAATTGCCCAAGGGAATAACCACCTAGAAAACTGACGACTACAAAAGTGATCGCGAGCGGCATAATCCACGCTGCCACCAGTCCGGACCGAAATCGGCACAGAAACTCTGAGTCAGTCATTTGAGATTCAGATGCCATCTAATCCGCGGAGCTCATCAAAAACCATGTTGGGTCTCGCCTAACACAACTTGGTCATCATAGTGAGGTCTGATTGGTTAAATCATGGCTAAGAAAGTATGAAGTTCCAACGGGTTGTCCGCCGCGCGGGGCCTATTGCACTATAGCTTCGTTGCCCTAAGTCTGAGGGCATTAACGATTACGCTGACCGAACTCAAGGACATCGCCGCCGCTGCCAGCATAGGACTGAGCTGCATGCCCAGAACGGGGTAGAGCGCGCCTGCTGCGAGGGGGACGCCCGTCGCATTGTATCCAAATGCGAAGGTAATATTCTGGCGAATATTGCGTGCTGTCTGCCTCGCGAGCTTCCGGGCCCTCACGAGGGCCGACAGATCTCCGCCAACCAATGTAATACCCGCGGTCTCCATGGCGAGGTCAGTGCCCGTGCCCATCGCAATACCAACATGGGCGAGTGCAAGGGCCGGACCGTCATTGATTCCATCCCCCACCATGGCAACATGTCTCGTTCTGGCCAATCTCTCTATTTCCAGTGCCTTACCGTTAGGCAGGACGCCGGCAATAACGTGTTCGATGTCGAGCGCTTCTGCGACCTTTTTCGCAGGGCCGCTGGCGTCCCCCGTTAACATGACCAGTTCCAGCCCCTGGCTTCGGAGGGCGGCGAGAGTTTCTTGTGCTGTGGGCTTTACCGGGTCTTCGATGACCACACATCCAACAGCACTGCCATCAACTGCGCAATAAATCCGCGTCGTGTCCACGGCCTCTACCAAAGGCATTTCGATACCCTGCAGATCCATTAGAGCGCGATTTCCCACGACAAGTCTTTGCCCCTGAACATCGCCCAAAATTCCCAAACCGGGCATCACCTCCACATTTTCCGGGGCGCGCAATGGGTATCCAGCTTGTTCAGCTTTATCAACAATTGCTGCGGCCAAGGGGTGTTCGCTGGCTTGTTCAAGACTGGCGATTAGCGTGAGGACCCGGGCTTCTGGCGCGTCACTGAAAAGTTTCAGGTCCACCACCCGTGGTTTTCCTTCCGTCAGCGTGCCTGTTTTGTCGAACACCAACACATCCACCTTGGACAGCTCTTCCAGTGCGGCGGCATCCCGGACCAAAATGCCGTTAGATGCCGCGCGCCCTGTCGCCACCATGATCGACATGGGCGTTGCAAGGCCCAGCGCGCACGGGCAGGCAATGATCAGAACGGACACGGCAGCAATCAGGGCGTGCGCAAAGGCTGGTTCAGGTCCCATGGTTGCCCACAGCGCAAATGAGAGCGCTGCGACCATAGCAACCAGCGGTACAAACCAGGCAGCGACCTTGTCGACGAGCGATTGGATGGGCGCTCTGCTTCGTTGAGCCTCAGCAACACGCTGGACGATGCGGGACAGGAGTGTCTCTGCACCGATTTTTTCAGCGCGCATGATGAGCGATCCAGCACCATTCACTGTTCCAGCGATCAGGGTGTCACCTGGATGTTTCGCGATCAGGTGCGCCTCTCCGGTGATCATCGCTTCATCAATATGGCTGTCGCCCCTCTCTACACATCCATCAACAGGTACTTTCGCGCCCGGCAGGACACGCAACCTGTCACCGATGACGACCTCTTCCAGGGCAACCTCCGCTGCGGTTTCGCGGGGGCCCTCATTTGCCAAGCGGAGTGCGGTCGGCGGAGTCATATCCAACAGCGCCTTCAACGCTTGTCCTGTCGCTTCGCGCGCCCTCAGCTCTAACACCTGCCCCAGGAGCACCAGGACAATAATCGTCGCCGCCGCCTCAAAATAGACCGCCACTTGCCCCTCCTCTCGGAAACCCACGGGGAAGAAGCCGGGTGCGATTGTCGCTACGACGGAATAGGCATAAGCGGCACCGGTCCCTAGAGCAATCAGTGTGAACATATTGAGATTGCCGGTCTTGACCGACTGGAGACCACGCTCAAAAAAGGGAAAGCCGCACCAAAGGACAACAGGCGTCGCGAGGCAGAGTTGCGCCCAAGCCCATGCTTCATGACTGAGCGGTGCCCGAAGCCCGAAGACATGCCCGCCCATCTCGAAGATCAATAACGGAAGAGCAAAAACCATTCCAACCCAGAAACGGCGACTAAAGTCGGTGAGCTCCGGATTGGGCCCGTCGTCGAGAGAGACGGTCTGCGGCTCCAGCGCCATACCGCAGAGTGGGCAGCTATCGGGCCCTTTCGTCACAATCTCGGGATGCATGGGGCATGTAAAGAGCGCGCCTGCGGACGCGGCCTCTTGAGCAGCCACTGCTGCCGCTTTTTGAACCTCTCCACTCAGATAGCCATCAGGGTCGCCCGCAAACTTCTCACGGCACGACGCGCCACAGAAAAAATAGTCTTGTCCAGCGTGCTCGTGTGTATGGCGCGCGTTTTCGCACCTGACCTCCATGCCGCAGACAGGGTCGACGGCCGTCGTTGCAGGCGTTTCAGTTATTTGGGAATGAGACATTAGAAGTGGCACCAGGTGATTTGACTTCTGACATTCTCCACCTTCCCCTTAGGGCAAGCTCAAGCGTTTTCTGGCCACCTCGTTCTTGACCTTCCCCTAAGGGGAAGCCTCAAGATGATCCTCTGCCCTGCTGACCCGTATCGGAGCTCTCATGATTGGTCGTCGTCAATTCCTCGCTAGTATGGCCGCTCTGTCTACCGCGCGCCCGAGCTTCGCGGGGGAGAATTTACTTTCCAATGGCCGGACTAAGGAATACGCCCTTTCAATCGACGAGATTGACGTCAACTTCACCGGCAAGCTGGCGCGTGCGCTGGCGGTGAATGGGCAGGTGCCTGGCCCGGCTCTTCGGTTCAGGGATGGTGATGACGCTGTGATTCACGTCACCAACAACCTGGATGTTATGTCATCCATTCATTGGCACGGGCTATTGGTTCCGCCGGAGATGGACGGCGTTCCTGGTGTTAGCTTTAAGGGAATCTCTCCGGGTGAAACCTTCACCTATCGCTTTCCCATCCGCCAGACCGGCACCTACTGGTACCACTCCCATTCCGCCTATCAGGAACAGCAGGGTGTCTACGGGTCCCTCATTATTGAACCACGCGGAGCCGAGCCGGCGCCTTTTGACCGCGAGCACACGATTGTTTTGTCAGACTGGCTCGATACAGACCCTGCCGATGTCCACGCCAACCTCAAATCGATGAGCGACTATTACAACTATGCGCAACGCACAGTTGGTGACTTTTTTGATTTTGTTTCTGACGAAGGTCTGAGCGCTGCCGCCAATGAGCGACTCGCCTGGGGCAATATGCGCATGACCCCCACCGACTTGTCAGATGTCAGCGGGTATACGTTTTTGCTAAATGGGCTGACCACGGATCAGCCCTGGTTTGGCGAGATGAAGCCGGGTGAATGCGTGCGGCTTCGCTTTATCAATGCTGGCGCTATGAGCTATTTCGATGTGCGGATTCCCGGTCTCAAAATGACAGTCGTTGAGGCTGATGGTCAGGCCGTTGTTCCCGTGCCTGTTGACGAATTTCGCATTGCTGTCGCGGAGACCTATGACGTGATCGTTGAACCTCAAGACGACACCTCTCATCAAATCATCGCTGAGGCAATGGACCGATCCGGCTTTGCCATCGGTCAACTGGGTGGGGATCAAAATGAGCGAATGGATTTACCCGCGTCCCGATCTCGCAGCCTTTTGTCGATGGATGATATGGGCGGCGACCATGGGCGTATGGATCACGGGCAAACTCACAGTGGTGCGAGTGAAAGCACGCCCAAGACGGACCATTCGATGATGGACCATGCGGCCATGGGACACGCCATGCCTATGGCGATGGCTGCGCCAGTCGTTACCCGCGATAACGAGCATGTGCCACCGGTCTATGCGCCGGAAGGTGCCCGGGTCCTTACCTACCAGGACCTTGTAGCGCTTATCCCAAATGACGATCTGCGTGAGCCAGATGAGGAACTTACCATGACGCTTGGGGGCAACATGGAACGCTACATCTGGACGCTCAATGGCGACAAATTTTCTGAAGCCACGCCCATCTATCTGGAATATGGCCAGCGGGTTCGCATCACTTATGTCAACGAAACGATGATGAACCACCCCATGCATCTTCATGGCATGTTTGTGGAGCTGGAGAACGGGCAGCCGCCGGAGACACGTCCCCGCAAGCATATTGTCAATGTTGGCCCCGGGCGACGCTACTCGGTCACGTTTACCGCCGATGAGGCTGGTGAATGGGCTTTCCATTGCCACCTGCTCTATCACATGGCGTCGGGCATGATGTCGAAAATGGTTGTATCACGCGTAAATGCGGAGCTCAGCCTATGAACTGTCGGATTTTATGCACCCTTCTCTTTTGCCTTCCTGCGACACCGGGGACAGCTGCCGATATGGACAGGCTATTCAAACATGTGGAAGCCGATATTGATGCCAGCAACTGGGGGGAAGCGGACCGGCTGGTGACCTGGGACGCAGAGGCGTGGTATGGCGGCGACACACACAAAGTCTGGTTAAAAAGCGAAGGCGAATGGGATGATGGGAAGCTTGAAAATGCTGAGTTTCAACTACTTATCTCTCAGATGCTTGACGCCTTCTGGAATGCGCAGGCCGGCATCCGCTTTGACGCACAACCCACGTCGCTTGTCTATGGTGTTGTCGGAGTCCACGGGCTAGCCCCCCAATTCATTGAGACAGACATCGCGCTCTTCTTGAGTGAGGACGGCGACGCCCACCTTCGATTGGAAGGGGACCTGGATATTCACCTCACCCAACGCATGCGTCTGACACCATTTGTAGAAACTGATCTGTTTTTTCAGGATATCGATGAGCGTCACCGGGCGCAGGGTCTGGCAACACTCGAAACAGGCCTGCAACTGGCCTATGAAGTTAAACGTGAGATCGCGCCTTATATAGAGCTGAACTATGAGACCGGCCTTGGCGGCACACGCAGTCTTCTGCGGCAGGATGGAGAGGCGGAAGACGCCCTGACGCTCAGAGCAGGGCTTCATTTCTGGTTCAACTAGATTTGGGTGACATTCGCCCCATAAATCCAATCAAAGGGCTTGTTGAGCACGTCTGGTTTCACCTGTGCTGCGAGCCACATGGGACCATAGGTTGCGAGCTGGCCCACCGGATCTCCTTTATGAAAGCGCTTTGCATTTGCCCTTGCTGCCATCTGCACACGGGCCGTTCTCTTTTTGCGCAGCTCTTCATAGGTAAGGAAGGCTTGAGCGGGGTCGTTTGTCTTCCTCAGCTCCGCCGCAAGCACCCAGGCATCTTCAATCGCCATACAAGCACCCTGAGCCATAAAAGGGAGCATGGGATGGCAGGCGTCCCCCAGCAGGGTCACCCGACCTTTCGACCAAGACGGCAGGGGATCGCGATCAAACAGCGCCCACTTAAAGCAGGTGGTTGCATCGGCCGCATCAATCAATTGATGTATGGTTGAACACCAGGGTGCGAAGTCCTGTTTTAGCTCGCTGATATCACCACTCTCGAGCCAGCCTTCTACCTGCCAGTCTTCCCGCTCGATAACGCCGACGAAGTTCACCAGTTCACCGCCGCGCACATAATAGGTCACGGCATGACCTTTCGGCCCGGTCCACACGGTGGCATGAGGGGGAATGAGGTCGGAGGGGAGGCTTTCGGTCGGCACAAGAAGGCGCCAGGCTACATTCCCGGTAAAACGCGGAGCGTCTTTGCCAAACAAGCCTTCACGGACGCTCGAGTGGATGCCGTCTGCGCCGATAAGCGCGGCGGCGTTCACTGAGGTTCCATCCGACAAAGCCGCCGACACCGATCCCGCGTTCTCCACAAACCCCGCGACTGCCTTACCCAATTGCAGATTGATGTTGGGGTCGGCGTCGGCAGCCTCTGCCAATATCCGGTGCAGGTCCGCGCGATGGACATGATAGTACCAGGCACCATAGCGCTCGCGCGCCACCGCCCCTAGAGGGTTTGAGAAGATCGTTCGACCCAACTGCCCTAAGCGCAGGGTTGCTGCTTCCGGCCGGAACCCAATATTCTCCAGCTCTCTTCCAAGTCCCAGCTGCTCAAGGACGTGTGTGCCGTTAGCAGCGATTTGAAGCCCGGCGCCCACCTCGCCCAATTCCGATGCACGTTCGATGACAGCGACCTTCATGCCCTGTTGGGCGCAAGCAAGCCCTGCCGTCAGCCCCCCAATTCCGGCTCCAGCAATCAGGATATCTGTTGGCTCTGACATGTTTAGTGTCCTGTCACCTTGTCTAGTATCTTCCCGGGATCATCCGGCAGCTCATTTCCTCGCCAGCATACATGTTGATCCGGTCGAACGAGTAGATAGTCACGCTCATAGATTGCCCGAATTGCAGGCTCATTGAGTTGCAGAAGATCAAGCGGGATCTGTTTTTTTGATGCCGTATTTTCCCATCCAGACAAATCAGCCTCACCAAAAGAGAGGAGCGTGTATCCCGCACCCAGCAGGTCAAAGACGGCACACCCGTCTTCCAGGAACACACTCGGCAGTCTCCCTCCCGGCCAGGTTGTGGGTATGTAGTTTATGAGATCGTATGCAGGGGCAGTCCCCGGTTCCTGGCTAATGATGGGCGAGGCGTCATACCGGTATCCGATTTCAACGCCCAGCGCTTCATTTTCCGCATTGCCAAGCTCCAGGATTTTTGCGCCCGTCGCTTTCCTCGATGTGTCATCGTCGACACCATCCAGGTAAGCCATGGCGATTTCGAACCGCACACCCACGTGACGCTCAGACCCTTGCCGGTTTCGCTCGCCTACATGGCGACGTTCAACTTCGTAAGATGCAAGCAGTCTGTCGCCACCCCATCCTTGCAACGTCGCCGCGAGCTTCCAGCCTAGATCAACTGCGTCGCCCATACCTGTGTTCATGCCATAACCGCCTGTGGGTACATATTGGTGGGCCGCATCGCCAGCGAGAAAAACACGCCCCTGGCTATAGCTATCGGCCAACAAGAGCTGAGGCGCCCAGGCATTGTGAACCAGCACGTCGAATTCAAAATCCGTTCCGGCAAAGTCACGAACAAGCTCCTCAGGCTCAATGCCTTCGGCATTCGCATCACCTGGCAGCGGCACGTGAAGCGTCCAGATGTCTTTGTCGTTTTGAGCGATGAGTGTGCCTTTATCGGACTGGTAGTGCCAGGCCACACCCCAGCGCTGTAGCACATCCAATGCCTCTGAGCGGAAGTGCACCATGTACATGTTTGCAACATCTGGTGTTCCGGCAAGACCAATACCCAACTGTTTCCGGACCTTGGAGTTGCCACCATCGCACCCGGCCAGGTACTGACACTGGATCTGCTCTTCTTCCTCCGTTTCGGAATTCCGCAGTGTGACTGCCACGCCGTCTGCATCTTCTACAAAGGAGACAAATGCCCATCCGAAACGGACATCCACCAACGGGTCTTCATCAAGAAAGCTCTTCAAGACAGGCTCCAGAACCACCTGGGAAACACGCATGTCCGGTTCCAACGGGAGTGATCCATCATTTACATAGCGAATGATGTCATGGGCCTCATCCACGTTCGGATAGGAAAAGCGCGCCAGCTCATGTCCTGAGAGATCAGTAACCCAAGATACATCGAAGACGTGGGAGGTGGGAACGGCTGCGTCCCTCATTCTGTTAATCATCCCCAAGCGCCGAAAGTGCTCCATGGTGCGGCCGTTGGTGATGTCCATCTTGGGATGCCTGGTCGTGGATTTGTTTCGCTCTACCACCATGCAGGGGATTCCCCGCGTGCTCAGTTCGCGCGCCAGCATCATGCCCACCGGGCCGCCGCCTGATATCAGGACTGGAATTTGTTTCATGCACCTCTTCTCCCAAGGCTAAATTTGACCAGTTGGTCAATTTGTAATGGAGTTTGACCATATGGTCAAATATGTGCAAAAAGATAAGGATTACTGCGGAGAAGATGATGGTCCGAGCGTCCCCCAATCGATCAGAAGCGACGAAGCGTGGCATCCTTGATGTTGCCTGCCAGCACTTTTCATCTGTCGGGTTTGAAGGCACATCGACCCGGCGCATCGCGACGGAAGCCGGGATCAATCATTCGCTCATTGTTTATCACTTCAAAAATAAGGACGGTCTCTGGAAGGCCGTAATGGAAGATCTATTTGCAATCGCCGCCGCACATGCAGCTGAGCATTGCGCATCCAGTGACGACCCGGTTGAAACTTTGCGTGCTGACTTGCACGCCTTTGTCACCTTCTGCGCTGAACATCCCGAGTTGCATCGGATCATGACGATAGAAGGTCGCATGAGCAGCGACCGTCTATCATGGTTGCTCGACACCTATTTGAAAGGCAATTTCGCGTCTGTCAGTTCGCGCATTCGCACAGGCCAAGCTGACGGTCGCATTCGTCAGGGAAGCCCCGCGCAGCTCTACTATGGTGCCATCGGGATTGCGGGCACGCTCGCAACGCTCGCCCGCGAATATGAAGCGCTGAGCGGCGAAAGCGCCACATCTGAAGCATCTATCACCTCTGCCAAGGCGCTGATTGACGCCCTTCTGTTCTCAGACTGATCAGTCGGTGGCGGTGGGTACTGCTGCCTCAGCACCACTGACAAACGGTTTGGAGAGAAAGTAAGTAGTGAAAGCGGCGACCATGCCGGGCAGGCCTTCAAAGACAGCCCCCTGCAATCCGTGGTGCCGCCAGATGAGCACTGCGGCACAGCCGGCGATGATCATGGCAATCGCCTGCCACTCGGCAACAGGACGTCTCAGTGCCAGCAGAATGAGAAGCGGGCCAAAGCTCGCGCCCAAAACCGACCACGCCAGAATAACAAGAGAGAACACACTCTGGCTGCCAGACAAGGCAATGGCGAGGGCAAAGGCTGTCATCGCAACCGTTGCACCGCGCAGCAGTGTCGGGCGCTCAAGGCTGGATGGCAGCAGGTCATGGGTCAAGGTTGCTGCACAGCTCAACAGTAATGAGTCCGCTGTCGACATGGTGGCTGCAAAGATGCCCGCCAAAATAAGGCCAACCAGAAATGCCGGGAGCAAATCAACTGCCATGACCGGCAGCACGAGCTCCGGGTCCATTGAGCCAATATCGCCCAAATGCAGACGCGTCATCAGCCCGACAATGATGGCAATCGCAAAGAAACTTGCATAGAAGCCATAATACCAGGCCCGTGCTGTGCCCATCCTGCTTTCATTTTCCAGCGCCATGAAACGGATCATGATGTGCGGCTGCCCGATCACGCATGCGCCGGCGAACATCCAACCAACGACAAAGAGAAGCGCACCGAAGGCGCCGGGTACCAACAGATCTCCAGCCGCAAACCAGTTGAGGTAACCGGGTATTTCGCTCAATGCCTGGTAGGACGCGCCGACACCGCCGAAAGACACCAGCGCTACCACCATGAGCAGCACCATGGCCACATACATGACGGTCGACTGCGCGGCATCTGTCCAGATAGAAGCGCGGAACCCGCCAACCATGCAGTAGCTTGCCACCATAACTGCCGCGATAACAGCGCCCCACTCCACCGGCCAGTCGAGTAGAACTTCCAGAGCCTTCCCCCCCGCGCTCAGTTGGGCTGCGGCATAGGCGCCTAAGAAGATGAGTGTCATCACCGATGCGGCAATGCGCAGCCACCTCATTTCCTTGCCCTGCCATGTAGCCAGGGCTCCAGAGAAGGTGAGCGCATCTCGTGTCTGCGAAACCTCACGCAGGCGGCGATGCACAAACAGGGACGTCAGATAATCCCCCAGGATCAAGCCCACACCCAGCCAGACGACGCTTAGGCCCGAAACATAGGTGAACCCCATAATGCCGATAAACATGTAGCCGCTATTGTTGGTCGCAACAGCAGACAGGCCGACAAGCATGGGGGAGACCGAGCGCCCTGCAAGATAGTAGTCGCCGGTAGACCCATCGCTCCTGCGGCTGGAGAGAAAACCCACGAGAAGAAAGAGGGTAAGAAAGAGAATGAAGCCAGCCAGCATGTTTGTGCCTTACCTTAAGTCCGTCGAAACAGACGGAATATTATGTTTGCCACTAATGGTGCGAAAATAAGAAGGCCAAAGGTCACGAGAAGCTGTGGCGACCAATCGGGCACGCCCGCAGCAGCTATAATGGTTGGGAGCAATAGGTGCGCCACCACACCAAACCCAATGCCACCAACAATCGCAAGCAATCCGATATTTGCTTCTCTGCGAGCATTTCGGAAATAGGCAATCGAGATGGGCAAGAACAGAACCAACGCGGTTGCGAGACCGGGATTGTACTCCCCGTTTGTCAGTGCGATCAGTATATGAAACAAGCCATTGGTTAGCATGAGCCCCGCAGCGGCTAGCCCTACCCATGGCAATCGCCGCCCAGCCCAGATCGCAAGCAGGAATGGCACCCACACACCAAGCGTATTGATGCGATAGATCGCCAAATCAGTGAGACGTGGACCGCCTTCCCCATAGCGAGCTGCAAGCTGCGCGTTACCATATTCAATGAAATAGTAGGATCGTCCGTAGAGATCGATGCCGTGCTCTTCAAACTGGTGCAGGAGATAGGCAATCAGCAACAGCCATGCTGCGGTTGCGAGCGGGTCTCGCACGCCCCCTGCGCTTACGCTCACGCCTGAAAAGATCATGAAAATGGCAAAGGCCGCACCGCCCAGCCCTACTAGAACCCAGCCTGTTTCAAGCAAGCTCACTCCGGCCACGGTAAAGTGGGCGAGTGGCACAAGCAGGATCAACAGAATTGGAATGGCCAGCCGAAACGGCTCGCGCACAGATGCGTCAGACATAGTTCTCCCCCAAGACCTCTTTAGCTCGACCGCACCCAACTCCTCAGAGTGTGACGGTGTCGCATGCAGAGATCAAGAATGAGGAGTAGGCTTTTATTCTGCTGCGGATGACGCCGCCGCCTTGTGGATCTCCATTTTAACTGGCGGTTTTGAGAAGGATGGCTCTGTTGCCGTCAGCTGTCCGAGGGCATGCTCCCTGTCTGCAGCGGTAAATTCGCCAGTCGTAAGGCAAAATTCGACGAAATTGTCGTTCGGATCTTTGGTGTAGATGGACCGGCACCATTCATGGTCCAGCTCCAAAACGTCATATCCGGCGTCCAACCATTGCTGCATGCGCATATTGAAGGCATCCATGTCCGGCACATCAAAGGAAATGTGATTGATCTGATCCGGCACGCCTGCCGCTTTGGACAGGTTGGTTTCAAATCCTTCTGTCCCGGGCACGTCATGCATTTCCCAGAAGGCGATGAACTTGCTGTCGTCTTCCATGCGATAGAAAAAGTGCTTCGCCCAGCCGCCTTCGGGGACAGGCGCCACTTCTACCTTTACCAGATCAAAACCCATCACCCTTTCATAGAAGTCATGAATGGCTTTCATGTCTTTGGCGGCAAGCGCCAGATGGTGGTAGCCCATTTTCTCTCTCCTCCGTCTATTTGTCTGTGTCGACCATGCTCATCACGTCGGAGGAGCCATCGCCGTCAGGCATCGGCACCTCGACAACGCGTTCGTCGACATCGTCATATTCCAGCCTGAGCGCGCGGCTCATGATCGCGTGCATCTCATACATGGCCGTGATGTAGGTGAGCTCCAGGATTTCGACGTCACTTAGATGTTTCTTCAGGGCGGCGAAGGTGCCATCTGACACACGACCATTGTCCATCACCATCTCGTCGGTGTAAGCGAGCACCGCTCGTTCCGCATCGGAGAAACAATCTGCGACATGCCAGTGAGGCAGCGCGTCAATTTGCTCTTCTGAGAAGCCCACATCGCGGCAGGACTTGCAGTGTTGCGAAAAGACAAACTGGGAGCCGCGTACATAACCCGCCCGGGTTTGTCCCAGCTCGCGCAATTTCGGGCTCAGTTTGCGATTGGGATCACGGTAAAACTGAAAGCCTTCCACCGCGTGCTTGAAGCAATCGGGCACAAGTGCGAAGACAGTCCACCAGTTGCCGGGGGTGCCGGTTGCTGTGCCTGGTGACTCGACCGGATCGCGATCTTGAAACAGGAGTTGGTAGATCTGATCGATGAACGGACCTGCGTCGGCCTTTGCCACCTGCGCCAGTCTGGGCATGGCTTCCTCCCTCACAATTGTCTTTGCTATTTGTAAGATAAACTTACAATATATTCAAGCTATCCACGCGGGGAGAGAGATGACGCAGCGGCCAAAACAGAATGTTCCCGTCGGACGAGGCCTGATGACCAACCTGCTCGAAGGCTTTATGTGGCTCGACCGCGGATTGCAGCAAAACCTGCAAGCGCATGGGCTGCCGAGCGTACGCCGTCTAGAGTCGATGGTACTGGTCTACGTTGCGTCAGGCATCCAACGTCCTAGCGGCCTTGCACGCACACTTGGTGTCACACGCCAGTCGATCAACTCAGCGGTGCGAGAGCTTGAAGAGAAAGGGCTGATTGAACTGACGCCCGATCCTGCTGACAAGCGCTGCAAACTGATCCGGTTTTCGCGGGAGGGACGCCCCGTGCACATGGCTGCCGCAAACATCATGTCGAACCTAGAATCGGCACTGATCGAGCGCCTGGGGGAAACGACCATCGATGCTTTACTCAATGGACTAACCAAAGAGTGGGGCGATGTGCCAAACGTAGCCACTGAAATCGAGGACGCCGCTTCATAAGCAATGCAAACACGATCACCTAAAGGGGGAAGTGATCGATCATGGACACACTATTGAGCACCGCGAACGATTTCCTGAGCGATCACTATGTGACCCTCAAATTTGTGCACGTGGTATTTGCAGCTATGTGGGCATGGAGCACGTCTGTTGCTTATGGAAACTATCTGGTTCCCCTATTCCGCGACTGGCAGCGGGCACCGCATGACCCCGACCGTATTCGTCTGCGAAATTGGGCCATGGAACGCTTCGACGATGGTGCCAAGCTTGAGCACTTCGCCTTCCCGATGTTGCTCATCACCGGTCCGCTGCTGATGCTAGCAGGCGGCTGGACGCCTGATAGTGGATGGTTTGCCATGAAGCTCGTGCTGATTGTGCTTGTGTTCCTGCCTATAGAAGTAGCCGACTTTCATCTCGCCCATTTTGGGGGCAACAAGGAGCGACTGCGTCAGGCCGGAGATGGCGCAGCTTATGAACAAGCAATCCACACACATTGGTGGTTTCTCATCGTCACCACACCCATCGTGATCGTATCCATCACCTTCACCTTTTACCTCGCCATTGTGAAACCCTTCTGAGGAGAGATGCGCCCATGACCAACATGCCTCTTCCCGACGACACAATGGTTCGCCCGTTTACCTACAGCAGTGCCCAGGTAAGGCGCATCGCGGCAGGTTTATCCGCTTATATCCTTTTCATTCTCTATCCCGCTTATGGTCTCCTGCGAGGATGGTGGCTGGGTGACTTCTCTTCGTTTTCTATTGGGGGCGTGTCCCTTGCCGTCGCGACAGCAGGCGCTTTTGGCTTATTTGCACACCGGACCATGCTCAGATATTTGCAGATCAACACCTAAGAGTTGTGCACAATGCGTTCTGTTCAAACCTGAAGGGTGACCGCTCATGGACGGCGCGCGCTTGGAGTGACACACTGCGCGCTTCCAAATCTATGTTGAGCACTTTCGATGAACGATAATACCGATCAATTGTCTGACGCGATCACCGCGCTGGTCCCGCCCCTGCTTCATTCATTGGAGGGGCTTCTGTTTATCGGACGGCATCTGCATCCGCCGCGCCTCGAAGAAGTTGTCAAACATGTGGGTGCACTGGATAAGGGTGTTGAGGAGGCGCTTGTCGCTTTCCAAGCCGCGGACTGGCCCGAAGACTTTCACCCCTTTCGAGACCGCATTGTCGCATCAGCGACCTCCGTTTTGCGGGCTTACGAAGAACTGCGCGGTGCGCTGGACGATCCTGAAAACGGGATCATGGCTGCTTACCGTGCCTTGCGGCATTCTTCGCGTGCCCTAGAAGCGCTCTACCCTGTGGCGGCGGTTTTGCCACCGGTGAGCCGCTTCTTTCTGGAAGAAGAGCAACGGGACGATGCAAACCTTCTGGAGGCCCTCGCCGCTGAACGCACAGACGGGGCAAGCGTCGGTGTGCATCATTTCGGCAATGAAAAGAAAGAACGCGGCGGCTTTTCTCTCTATGTCCCGGAAAACTACGACCCTTCGAAGTCCTATCCCCTAATGGTTGCCATGCATGGCGGCAGCGGGCATGGGCGTGATTTCCTCTGGTCGTGGATCCGAACCGCACGCAGCCGAGGTGTAATCCTTCTAAGTCCAAGTTCATCGGAGGGAACATGGTCGCTCATGGGTGAAGATGTGGACAGCCCGAACCTCGAGCGCATGCTCGCACACGTCACCGAAAACTGGCCTGTCGACACAAACAAGCTACTGCTCACTGGCATGAGTGACGGCGGGACCTTCACCTATGTGCAAGGCCTGCAAACAGACTCCAAATTTACGCACCTCGCCCCCATCTCGGCGAGCTTCCATCCGTTTTTGCTGGAAGTCGTGGAGGGTGAACGCCTGAAAGGCCTGCCGGTCTATCTGACCCATGGTGCGAAGGACTGGATGTTCCCCATTGATATTGCCCGTACAGCTAACCGGGCCCTGGGTGGCGGTGGTGCGGACATTGTCTATCGGGAAATAGGCGACCTCAGTCACACCTATCCCCGCGAGGAAAATGCCCGCATCCTTGATTGGTTTCTGGACGGCAAGCGACCAGAGGAAACCGACGCCTCTTAATGAAGCGCTTTAGGCAGACGCACTGGGCCTTGCTGAAACCGCTGCGTGCCAGCGGGCAAGGTCTGTGTGCTCGTCGGTTGGCGTCACCTTCACCCATCTTGCAAAATCGACCACCACCTGAGCGGTAATATCGGCATAGCTATAGGTATCAATCGCCACGAACTCGCGGTCTTTGAGACGGGTATTGAGCGTGTCCATAAAGACGGTCAATCGAGCACGGCCCCGTTCTGCAAGTTCTGGAATCTGAGCGTAATTATTCGGCCCGGTCGTCGCGCGATCCTTCATACCCGGCGATGAATTGCGAAGTGTTTCCGCCACAGCTGACAGGCCTTCCATCAACATACGTGACTGCCAGTTTGCAACCAGGCCTTTTTCTTCCGGCGTAACGCCGAGGAGTGGTGGTTCGGGATAAGCGGCTTCTAGATAAGCCGCGATGCCATCATTCTCGGTAAAGGTCGTTCCATCTTCCAACTTCAGAACGGGAATGGTGCAGGCCGGGTTGATCGCTTTGAATTCATCCGTCAGCTGTTCTGCCTTTGCCATATCGATCTGGATGTTCTCAGCCTTCACGCCTTTCTCCGCCATAAAAATGCGGGCGCGTCGCGGACTGGGTGCGGGTGTGTAGTCGTAGAAAGTAAGGGCCATTGCAGCCTCCCAATTGCCGCCTGTTGGCGGTCTCATTTTCAATTCAGTAATTCTATCTCGAACTAGCGGGGTGGCGCAGCGTTAAAAACCCCCGGGGACCGTTTCAATATTTAGTTGGCCTGCAAGACCAGCATCCCGGTGGACTTCGATCGCCTGATATTCTGGAGACATGGTCATTTCGAGCATGGCTTTTCGTGACGGGTACTGAACGCACGCGATCATGTCCCAATCTTCCCCAACCTCCCCAATCAAGGTGAGCGTAACGGCCCCGCCATAGATCATCTTGCCGCCCAGGCCATCTATGATCTTGGAAACTTCAGCGCCGTAGCGGGCATAGGCCTCTGCGCCGCTAATATCCGGGTCACGGCCATCGGCATATTGCGCCTTATCGTAGAACTTCAGCAGATTGACCATAACAATCGGCCCCTCAACCGAACCGCTGGTCCATTCCTTGATCTGTGCTTCATTTGGGCGCGTTGCATTTACGACATCCATTTTCCCGCTCCTTCTGCTATCAACAGCATTGTGAGAATACCCAATTTTGACACTATAGGTGCCATTAGTTATTCTCGTCCAGAGCGGTTTTGTCTGCACTGCTGCAAAAAACCGTTCTGGCCATAGTTTTGCGCGTTTCCGGACGGATACCCCCAAGTCTGACTTGGCACTTATCCTGGAAGCGCTTAGGTAGATTGAAGACAGGAGGTCCTCAGGTGTCCATCGCGGAAGATAAGACAACACAGCAAGTTGATGGTCGGCTGAACCGAAGCACGCGCACCCGTGCGGCAATTGTCGAGGCAATGGTCGCGCTGGTCGGCGAAGGGAACGCCTCTCCGACCAGCGAAGAGGTGGCCGAACAGGCAAATGTCGGCCTTCGCACTGTATTCCGCCATTTCGAGGATATGGAGACGCTCTACCAGGAGATGGATCAGGTCGTCAAAGCCCGGGTGTTTCCCGAATTTGATCCAAAAACGCTCACGGGTCCTTTGGAAGAGCGCGCCCGCACACTGATCGAGCGGCGCGCCCATTTCTTCGAAACAATTCACCCATTTATGATGTGTACGATCTCGCGGAAGTGGAGGTCGCCGTATTTGGCGCGCTCCTATGACGCCTTCGCCGACCTTCAACGCAATTTTCTTTTCAAGAATCTGCCTGAGTTGCAGGAGCTGTCTCCCGCGCTTCAGCACGCAGCAGACCAGGTTGCTTCTTACGATTCCTGGACGCGCATGAAAAATGTTCAGAAGTTGGGCGCCGCGGATGCCATAGAGGCGCAATTGGCGGGTATTTTGGCGATTATTCGCGGAGCCTAGGTCTTATTCCGCAGAACGGAACTCATCAAATCTGCCGCTGATGGCTTGTGCTCATTCCCTTAAAACCTAAAGCTAAGGTTCTGTGCGATCAGCGCAGCGAACGGGAGGGGACGCATAATGGGCACGAAAGACTTTAAGACATACCTGCTGGGTACTGCGACGGCGGTCACACTGGCTCTCACAAGCCTGGCCGCACACGCCGCTGACACCGAATTGCTGTGGGGAGACACCCACCTTCATACGTCCTACTCATTTGATGCCTATCTCAACCGCAACCAGACTGCGGACCCAGACACCGCCTATCGCTACGCCAAGGGCCTCCCGGTTGTGAACCCGGGGCATCAGGGTCGCGTGCAAATTGACACACCGCTCGATTTCCTGGTCATCGCCGACCATGCTGTGATGCTGGGTGGCATGCGCCACATTGTTGACAAAGGCATTCCGACAGATGATATGGGGCTCATTGACCGGGCCCGGGCCTGGTATGCACAACGCTGGTTGCGTGGCGTGGTCGCTGATGACGAAGGCATGTCGGCCTTCGCGTCTTTCCTGCCTCAGCCCATGTCAGTTGAAGAAGCTGCTGCAGCGCCGTTAGGTGCGGGTATTCCCGGTTGGCGCACCATGGCACGCACAAGCTGGCAGGAAACCATCGCAGTTACCGACAGTCACTACGAGCCAGGCAAGTTCTCATCCTTTATTGGCTGGGAGTGGAGCTCCATTCCGGCCGGCGCGAATATGCACCGGGTGGTTTTCACGCCGAACGGTGCCGATGTTGCCGGTCAATTCCAGCCCTTCTCGACGTCTGACAGCAATTATCCGGAAGACCTCTGGAACTGGCTTGAGGATACGTCAGAACGAACGGGTGCTGAGTTTGTGGCCATTCCTCACAACTCAAATATTTCCAAAGGCTACATGTTCTCTGAAACAAACCTTCGCAGCGAGCCCATCACTGCGGAGATGGCGGCGATCCGCATGGAATGGGAACCAGTCGTAGAAATCACGCAATTCAAAGGAGATAGCGAAACCCATCCATCCCTTTCACCGGATGATGAGTTTGCGGACTTCGAAACCTACCGGCATTACATCCAGCAAAATGCGCCAGAATATGCGCCTGTCGCAGGTGACTATGTGCGCTCCGCTCTTCTGAGCGGCCTTGAGATTGAAAACAAGATCGGCGCGAACCCATTTGCCTTTGGTGTCATCGGATCGACCGACAGTCATACAGGTCTTGCTTCTGCGGAGGAGCCCAATTTCTGGGGCAAGTTCCCGCGTGACACAACACCGTTCGGCAAAACAGGCGGCTGGCGCACAGGCGCCGGCGGCAGCCTTGGGCCCAATGGTTGGTCCATGTCGGCGTCTGGCCTTGCCGCTGTCTGGGCTGAAGAAAATACGAGAGAGTCCATTTTCGCCGCCTTTAAGCGCCGCGAAGTCTATGGCACCACGGGCCCACGCATTGCCGTGCGTTTCTTCGGCGGCTGGGACTATGACGGAGCAGCAGCAGAAGCCGGTGACCTTGCCGATATTGGCTATGCTGGTGGCGTGCCCATGGGCGGTGACCTTACCGGTGCACCAGAAGGTCAGGCACCGAAGTTCCTTATCCGCGCAACGAAGGATCCCAAATCCGGCAACCTGGACCGGGTACAGATCGTGAAAGGCTGGCTTGGTGCCGACGGCGAAGCGCAGGAACGTGTCTACAACGTTGTCTGGTCTGATGATCGTGTGGCAGACGTGAACGGAAAAATTCCGCCCGTTGGCAACACGGTCGACATCACCACCGGTCGCTATGAGAACAGTATTGGTGCAGCTGAACTATCGGCGGTTTGGGAAGACCCGGAGTTCGACGCTTCGCAGAACGCATTTTACTACGCCCGTGTTCTTGAAATCCCAACACCTCGCCACTCTTTGTTTGATGCCTTGGCGCTCGGTATTGACGTGGAAGAAACCAACCACCCAGCCATCATTCAGGAACGGGCGTACTCGTCAGCGATCTGGTACAAGCCTTAAGTTTGTCAGCGCATTTCCGCCCACAAGTCCTGGCGGAATACCGCTCAGCACTTTTTCTGAAAATGCTTGATTGATCAGCGTGGAACATTTAGGGGCAGCTGCGGCTGCCCTTATTTTTTTCTCGCATTTTCGGACGGAAAACCGCTCACACTTTTCCTGAAAATGCTCTAGGCGACCACAGCGATAAAACGTTCAACACTCCATAACGCCGCGAGACTTCCCACGAGATAGGCGGTGGGCAGTGTCACTTCGCTTAAGCCCCATGTCTTTGCATCTTCTTTGACAAACGCCACAGCGCGCAGGCCCACAAAGGTGATTGCAACAAGAAAGAGGATGAAAGCGATCTGCCCCACCTCTACACCTAAGTTAAAGAAGAGCAGCGCAAGCGGCACTTCTGTTTGGGGCAGGCCAATTTCCCCCAGCACGGCGGCGAAACCAAACCCATGGAGCAGCCCGAAGCCACTAGAGATCAGAATGGGGTAGCGCCAGGTAAGTGTGTCCCGCGCCGGACGCGCGAGCTCTGCGGCGACAAAAACGATTGAGAGAGCGATCACTGCCTCCAGCGGTGCCACTGGTACACTTACAATATCAAGGGCAGCAAGCGCCAACGTTACCGAGTGAGCGAGCGTGAACCCGGTCACAATGAGCAGAACCCGTCTCGTCGTGCCCGCCAACATCAAAAGACACGCGACGAACAGAAGGTGGTCATAGCCGGTGAGAATATGCTCCACACCCAGAACCAAATATTCGATGACGATGCTGCCTGCATCTTCTGCATTTGGTATGTCAATTAGTATGGCATCGGGTCCATTGCGAATAACCTGCACCTCCCCGGACGGACGGATGACCCGCACCAGAGACGACACTGCCGGATTTCCACGCGGATAGGCGATGGACACAGTCAGTGGTGTCTTGAGTGCGCGGCAATCATAAAGCCCCTGGCCGATATTGAGCGCGGGGCTTGCCGCCGTCTCTGGCGATTGAACACGCTCACAGCCGTCTGGCAGCGTAATTCGAGGGGCATTGTTTCGATCAATGGTGGAGGGAACACGCCATTTCAGAAAGACAGCGCCAGTCTCTTTCTCCTCAATCTCAATGAAGAGTGGTCTGCCTTCATGGGCAGTTGCCGGGACACTCAACAAAACAAAAAACCCCAGGAGGATAAAGAGAAACCGGCTCATTCGGTCGCCCCTGCGCTCAGGTCAATCTCGATGTCATATTCCGCCGCGATCTGGGCGATTGCAGCTTCTTTGTCGGCCTCAAGACGGACACGGCGTGCGTCTTCGGTGACGCGGGCTTTGACGTCTTCAAAAACTGCATCCTTCCCTAGAGATACCGACGTCACCATGACGAGGTGCGCGCCATAGGGAGATTTGAAAACGCCCTGCCAGACGCCGTCGTCGGCAGCGAGGGCGAACAGGTTGGCAGTCATGTCAGGTCCGAAGTGGCTCGCAACAAAATCGTAGGTGCGCTCCACATAGTTCACATGGAAAGGAAAGCGGTCGCCCTGCCCTGGCGCCCCTGAGAAAGGCACCTGCTCACCATTCAGTCGCTCCAAAGCATCTGCCGCCAGCGTCAGCGCGGCGTCTCCATGCTTCGCCTTGTCAAAATAGACGTGGGTAAAGGTAATGGAGGGCGCGACGAAATAGTCCTGCTTGTTTGCATCAAAATGCGCCTGCAGATCTTCATCGGTCAGGTCGACTGCTGCACTTGCAAACCCTTCGGCTAGGAACTCCACCTTTTGGATGAGGCGCCGCCGGATCACATAGTCATCCGCATCAAGCCCGAGGCCCAGCCCTTCCCGGTAGAGCACTTCTTCGCGCAGATATTCGTCCACCAGGCGATTGAGCTCTTCCTCGCCCAAGGCATTAAGGCGCTGCTCCGCCATGTTGCGATCAAAACTACGCGTCCGATACTGGATAAAGGTCAGAACGGTTTCACGGTCAACCCTTATCTCATTGCTGTCGGCGTCACTCTCAGCCTGACCCAAAGCGGAAAACAGGAAGAAGAGCGCAAGGCCGACAATGGCGAAATGGAAAAGAGGATCACGGAGAATTCTGGGCATGAAAGCACCTTTAGCGGCGTCTGTTTGGGAGACATTTTATAGCATGTCCGCGATTGATCCACCGCTTAATCCAGCCGTTCGCATACAGAGACAAGAAATTGTTTCGTGCTAGGGCGCCTGTGATCGACGGCGCCTCCTAAACACGCCTGACGGAGAGGAGGCGCGACTTGCTGTATTTTTTGATTGAAACAGCATCGTCCTGATTGCCGCTTAGAGTCAGAATATTGTCACTGTCTTCACCGACATAAAAACCGACATGGCCTTTCCAGCCATCTCTTCGGCCACGCCAGAAGACGACGATATCGCCGTGACGGGGCTTGCCTTCTACAGTTTTCCCCCACCTGAGCCAGGACCTTGCATTTGGTTTATTCGTACCTTCATTCCCAGTCTGGGTGACGCAAAAGTTTACAAAATACGAACACCAAGCCTGCTCACTGTCATCGTAGGACACGCCATCCATGTCCCGGTAGTAGAGTGCAATATGGCTATTGGTTTCCGGGCCATCAATTTCGCGCACACCCCGTTCAAGTTCCTGATAGGCAATATCGACAGCTCTTGTTCCGTCATGGGGTAGCGTATGGAGGCCGCCCACAAGCGGCGTGAGATATGATCCATGGGCAAAACCATCCACGATCCCGTCACCGGAGAGGTCAACCGCGATCCAATCACCTTTCCGTTCCAGTCCATAGACCTGAAGCCCCGGATTCAACCCTCGAAGTTTCTTGAACTGTGTACCAGGACCACCTCGTAGCCAGAGAGAACTACTTACAGATACTTCAAACATCGTCAGCGGCTTGTCAGCCACATTCAGCATCTCAAAGTCTGCAGCAGCGGCAGAGAGAGAAAACTGACCGAAGTCCGTTGTGCCCGGCGACGTGATATTCGTGTCGTGAGGGATTTTTCCGTCCCTAAGGTCCAGACCATTTTGAAAGATGTGCCACTTTTCTGATTTTAGAAACGCCTGGGAGCCAGACCATTTTCTTGCGCCAGCCAACCAAGCCAATTCAACAAGATCTGCTTCCAACAAAGTTCGCAGAACAGTGCCTGATCCATACGCGCCCATGCGATAGGTACGATCACCTCCAGCGAGACCAACTTGAACACCCTCGAAATAGGATTTTACAGCTTTCAGTTCTGAGTTTCGGTAGAAGTCTTTATCCACCGCGAAATAGATTCCACTTCCACTAGGCTGGCCTATTTTTTTTGCCCGCTTGATTGCCTGCTGACCATCGCGGATACCTGCCTCTTTTGTGAAATGTGCAATCTTGTTGTTGCCTTGTTGAAACACGACAGCAATCGAAAGATTTGCATTATCGAGCGCAGCAGCTTCCGATTTTTTGATGCCTTTTTCCGGCAGGCTGGTTGAGTCTCGGTGATTGTAGTATCGAATAACAGTCTGGACGCCAGCAGCTTTCAGCTTTTTAAGGTGTGGCGTCGTATTGGCAGGCGTATCAATAATCTTTCCATACATGCTTCCGTCCCCCTTTTCGTTACTGACCCTAGGGCGAGCCAATGTTCCCCATGGGGGATTTGATCTGAAATACACATTTCATTCAAGAATATACTATTGGCTGCCATGTTGGTTTGCATTCACCTGCCCCTTTTTTTGACAGGACCGGCTAAGGCTCCCAAACTGCGCACCAAACGGGGTGGTCTTTCTTCAGGGGATTTGAGTGACAGAACAATCAAGTGCTGGGCATGCGCGCCCGCAGCTCGCGCGGCGTCTCAATCTGCCGTTGCTCGTACTCTATGGGCTCGGTGTTACTGTCGGCGCAGGCATTTACGTCCTTATCGGTGAGATCGGCCATACAGCGGGCGTGTTTTCGCCTTATGCCTTTTTGCTCGCCGCCCTTCTCATCGCCCCCACAACTTATTCTTTCGCAAAGCTCGTTGTGCGATTTCCGGTGAGTGCGGGCGAAGCCCGCTATGTGGAAGAAGGCTACCGTCAGAAGTGGCTGGCCATCGTTATCGGTCTTCTGGTGGCGTCGGCGGGCATTGTCTCATCGGCAACGATCTCTGTGGGCAGTATTGGCTATGTGCAGGAATTCGTCTCCATCCCGTCCCCCCTACTGGTCACGATCATCATCGTGACTTTTACGGGGCTTGCCATTCTCGGCATTCAGGCCTCTGCCATCACGGCTGCAGTCCTCACGCTCATCGAAGTGGGCGGGCTGCTTCTCATTGTCGGTGGGGGATTTATCTCCGACGCGCCGGCCATCTGGGCCGGCATGAAAGCGCCCTTTGCGACATTTGAGTTTCATGCCATCGGCCTCGTCAGCGCCTCAGCTGTGCTTGCCTTCTATGCCTTTATCGGCTTTGAGGACATGGTGAATGTCGCCGAGGAAGTAAAAGAGCCAGAGCGGATCTTCCCACCGGCCATTGCGATCACCCTTCTTGTCACCATGGTGCTCTATTTTCTGGTGAGTACGATTTCCATCTCGCTGGTTGGGCAAGACGAACTCGGCAATGCAGGTGCGCCCATCTCGCTTGTTGCGGAACGGACGGGCCTGATTTCGCCTGACCTTCTGTCCGGCATCGGAGTGCTGGCAGCGCTCAATGGCATTCTCATTCAGATCATTATGGCATCGCGTGTGCTCTATGGACTTTCACGACAAGCAGAGATGCCACAGTTCCTTTCTTACGTGCATCCGCGAACGCACACGCCTGTCACCGCGACAGTGATTGTTGCCGCGGTGACACTGGTGCTTGCGCTCGCCTTTCCATTGGCGCGGCTTGCAGAGACAACGTCTCAGATCACGTTCGTTGTGTTTGCATTGGTCAATGGCGCTCTCATTGCGATCACCTTGCGGGAAGCAGGATGGAAGCTTGCCCGCGTGCCCTCGGTCCAAATCATCGCGATCCCTGCGCTCGGTGCACTCGGCTCGGTGGCGCTGATGCTGGTGAGTTTGATTTAAATAGTCGGATTTCCTGTGCATTCTGAACCATCCATGCTTTGATAAACCCTCACGTTCATATTGAGGGCGCGGAGTTTTGCCGAGCAACACGCAAATTGGTCACGGGAATATTGCTGTTCAGATTGTTGGCGACGGCAACACTGTCGTCGCGGACCATCCACACCTGCTGCTCACGCGCTATGAAGCTGATCGTCTCTCAGCAGATGACATCGCAAAGAGAGAACCCACCCAGCTTCTCGCAGCGCGGCAGCGCACCATCCCAACCATTGGGCGCGGCCCCTTGTTGGATGAGTATGAAGTCTGGCTAAACAGTGATGCCGCGATTTCGGTACGGGTTCTGGTGGGCAGCGCCGGACGTGGCAAAACGCGGTTCGGACTGGACCTGTGTGACCGCGCGGTGGAAACCAGTTGGCAGGCAGGGTTTGCGACTTCTGCTGAGATCCGTCGCTTCCGCGCTCAGCAAAACCTTGCGGGATGGGGATGGTCCAAGCCTGTCCTTCTGGTCGTCGACTATGCGTCCTCGGTCTCGCAAGAGTTGCATGACTGGCTGGCTGAGTTGGCGCAGAACCAAGGTCTGGCCGGCTCCGACAATGATACTCCACCCCTGCGCATTCTGTTGCTGGACCGCACCGCTGACGCGACCGGCGGGTGGTTGCAGACGGTTTATGGTCGCGGCGGCGGTGACCGAGATTCTATTGATCGCCTTCTTGACCGACCTGAACCATACGCGCTGCCACCCATTGAGGACATGGAGGACCGTCGACAGCTCCTGATACAGATGCTGGCTGCCCAGGGGTCAGACCTGCTCCCCCCGGCTGCGGGCGAGGATGCATGGTTTGATCAGCGTCTTGCTGAGCTCTCCTGGGGAGGAGAACCTTTATTCCTCATGATGGCGGCAAGCCTCGCCGCGCAGGAGAGTTTCGCCTCTGTTCTGGCACTGGCGCGGGATGATATGGCCTTGCGCATTGCTGATGATGAATTGGCCCGTATTGATCGGACCCTCTCGTCCACCGATGAGCCAAGAGCGTTTGTACATCATATGGTGGCCATCGTGACACTCTGTGGGGGGCTGGATCAAGCATCGGCACTCGACATGATCATGGATGAAGAAAAAGCGCTCCGTCATCGGTTGCCGAGCGGCCCGGCTGGATGCCTGGATGTCTTGCGACAAGTATTACCCATGATAGAGGGCCGCCTTGCGCCGATTGAGCCCGACATGATCGGAGAGGCTGTCATGTTGCGGGTCTGGGAATCTCTTGATGACGAAGAAATGTCCCAGCTAATTAACCGTGCGGCGGCACAAGAGGCTTGCAGATCTGTTGTTATTGGGTCAGTGATCCGAACCTGTCAGGACTACGCCCTACATGGCCACACTACACCGCTTTATTGGCTGGACGCATTGAGCAACGCCGCAGCGTTAGACTTAGAAGAATTGTTGGAGTTGGTGGATGCACTGCCGTCCGCGACGCTGGAGCTACGCGAACGCGCTCTATCTCTGACGGAGAGGGCTCTCACCGCGATACGCCAGTTACCTGTCGAGGGTGCAGAAGCACACCCTACGCAGCTTCTCCTATTGCTCAATGCACTATCACTTCGGTTAACCGCTCTGGGTCGCCATGAGGAAGCACTTACCGCCATTGAAGAAGCCGTAGTCATACTTCGCGCGAAATCCACTCCTCTGAATACTGACCATGCAGTAAGCGGCGACATCTTGGCAGACGCTTTCGCCGCACATCGAACGGAGGGTAGGCATCGGAAAGCAGACTTTGCCTTGCTTCTCTTTACTTTATCAAATGCACAGGCGACCGTTGGTCAACATACCGCAGCTCTTGTGTCAATTGAGGAAGTCGTCGAGCTGAGTCGAGAATTAGTCCGCAAAGGCCACACAACGATCAATTCCGAGCTAGCTGCGTCGCTCAATGGTTTGTCGATTTTACAGAACATAGCTGGCCGGTCTGAAGACGCGCTCGCGTCCGCAGTAGAGGCTGAGGCAATCTATCGCGGTCTAGCGGCAGAGAGACCCGATGTTTTTCGCCCGAACCTTGCAGTTGTTCTGGATAACTTGGCACATTGCTTGAGTACAGTGTCTAGGCTTTCGGAGGCACTTGCAGCTTGCGAAGAGGCAGTGAGCATCCGCCGCAACCTCGCTGCGGCTCACCCTGACGCTTATCTACCTGACCTGGCCTGCTCTCTGATAAATCTACCAAATCGTCTTAACGCCCTACACAAACATTCCGAGGCACTATCCATCTGTAAGGAAGCAGTCGCGCTTCACCGCACACTATCCAACGACAGGCCAGACGCTTTTCTCCCAAACCTCGGAAAATCCCTCAACAATCTGGCGAACAGCTTCTGGTATCTTAAGCGTATCGAAGAAGCAGCTGCAGCAGATGAAGAAGCAATTGCCGTCTATCGAAAGCTAGTCGACAAATCGCCGGAAGTGTTCAGTCCGGACCTAATACGATCGCTCAAAAACCTAGCCGCCAAATGGAAAAACACTGACCGTTGGGAGGATGGGTATGCCCTCTTCAAGGAAGCGCAGAGAGTTGAATGGGACTATGTTGAAGCATTGAATAGTCGAAGAGATTCTATTGCGAAATCCGAACGCGATGCAATGCCTGAAGCAGAACAGGACATGCCACAGGCGAGACAACACTTTCGAAACTGGTCCAAAGTGGTGTGGAGTTTTTCGCTGAGATCGTTGCGTTCCGTTCTGAGATTGAGAAACCCTGAGGAGGACGATTGAATGGCGATAGAAGTGATTGCGGGAGAAACACTTGGATTTGTGATGGGCGTGCTGGGCAAAGCCGGAAGCAAGGTGCTGGAAGGCGTCGCCAAGACAGGTGCTGAGAAACTCTTAACCTATCTCAAAACAAAACTTGGCGAGGGCCCTGAAGCCCAAGCCCTTCAACAGCTTGAGGCAGACCCTGAGGCCATTGAAGGTGAAGCGCAGCTAAAAGAGGCCCTGATGGCGCGCATGGAAAGCGACAAAGGTTTCGCGCAGGAACTCACCAAGATGCTGGAAAGCCTGCAACAGGAAATCAACGTCTCAAACAAACAGGTGGGGGACAAAAACAAGAATGCGCAGGTCACAGGTAACAATATCAAGATCCAAATGTAGGGTGGGGCGGATGCCGCACTGCCCAAGCTGTGCGTCTTACGCTACAGACATGGTGACGACATCGCGCAGACGATTTAGGAACAGGGACTGGCCCTCTCCCTCCAGCTCTTTGAACTGTGCGCCAGGGATTTCTTGCTGAACATATTTCGCATCCGCAATCGCATTGATAGGATCCGACACGCCGTGAACAAAGAGGATCGGAATGTTGGCCAAATTCTTCGCCTTTTGCCAAACATTCAATGCTTTCAATCCGACATCACTCAACATGGAGTGACGCGACAGGCGGTAGGAGTCGTACATCATTGTATGCCCAAGAGGATCAGAGAGAATATCCTCAAAAATGGACATGTCACGCGGAGAGGTTTCATAAGTTGAGGATAAAACCGCCCACAGGCCTTCCCTTGTACTGATGCGCTTCATATAGCGGTCATAGGATTTGGCAAGAATAAAGGAATTGCGCCCTAGCAGGTTCCGAAATCCATCCACAAATTTTTGAATACGCCAATTCTGATAATCGCCGACAAATGCCGCAGCCGCGAATATCAGCTCACTGACCACTTCAGGATAATCGTGCGCGAGCTGTAGCGCATAGGCGGTCCCTGTGGACTGCGCCACAATTTTTGCCTGCCCGCCAGCAAACATGTGAATGATGTCAGCAACATCTTCTGCTGTGCGATCCAACTGGTCCGTAGGCGCGGGGCCATTTCTCAGGCCGGACAGAAAGCCTTCTCGCAACGGAATAATCAACCGAATGTTCTGCTTCTCACACCAGTCATCGGCAAACTGCCCTGGCGGCGGAAGGGTTTGGCTGTGCATCCAAACAACTGGCGTCCCCGAGACCGGCCCAGTCTCGATGACGCGAATGATCCTGTTTGATCGGCCTGTCACCTTTAGGAACCTGAACCGTTCCTGATAATAGGTTCTCAAGAATTGAAGCGTCGGATCAGAGTGGTCGACCGCATTTCCAAGGACAATGCCAACTGCGTCCAAAGAATGAGACGTCAGCGCCAGCAATGTTTTGCGTATTGCCTCGTTTTGATTGCTGAACCCTGCCCGGGTCGCGAGCGACTTGAACTGCCACCGCTTGGTCTCATAGGCCACACCGTCTTCTTCTGCCGCCGCGCGCACGGACAGCCCGCACAAGAGCTGAATAAGGAGTTGCAACTCCGCATTGGTGAAACGTGTTTGCGAAAAAGCCTTCTCCAGAATGACCGAGAAGTTAGGTCGGCTGACGTAAACAAGGCGGTAGGCCTGGTGGGACTTGGAGAAAAGAAGAATACCTTCTTCATGTCGCACGACGCCAAAGTCGTCGTCAAAATGGTTTTCTAAGTCAATCTCATCCAAATAGGATCTGCAATTGATCGGGTTCCCGTGAACCAGCAGTTCATTGCCGTTTGGGGCCACATAGAGAATCTCCAACCCCACATCAATGTCAGGGGGAAAGGGGATCTTCCATTTTTTTGCAACGTCTATGGACGGATTAACGAGACTGAGACTGTCTTCATACCAGGCGGAAATGAGGTCTTTGTCTGAATTGCTGCGCTCATCCTCCGCGTTCATACGCCCCCCCCAACACTACTCACTGCGCCCGACCAATCATGCACTCAGAACCTAAGACGTGCACGAAGCGCTGTAAAGTAACTGGCGGAGTCCGCGGCAATGTCTGCGCCGGTATCGAGTGACAAAGCAAACCTGTCTGAGGCGATGATGTCGGCCCCCGCACCGACGGCGAGCGAGTCGCGCTCTAACTCTGGCGAGAGAGATGTGAAGGATGAAGGTGATCCACTCAGGGAATAAGTTCTCGTCGAGTCAACGTCACCAAGCTTATGTTTCCAAGCCAATGAGAGCCGGGGTGCAATGTCCATAGATGAACCAGAGAGATACGCAGAAACCTCGCCGCCGAGCAAGGTTGTCAGGCCACTCATTGAGGTGCTTGACGAAGAGAGGTTGAGAGCTCCGGCACCTGTTTCACTGAAGCTGTCGCTTCTCGAGTAAGATGCCTGCACCCCCACAATCGGCGCGAAGACCAATTCTGAATCGTCTATCTCCGCTGCGAAACCATATCGAGCACGCGCCTCACCGCCAAAACTGTGGCCATCATATTCTGACTCAGCAACTCGGCTGAGACCTCCAAATGCGATCCGACGATCCGCTTCAAACTGATGAAATGTGTATCCGAACGCGCCAGACACCCCCAGACCTTCTTCATAAGCACTTGTCGCTCCCCACCCCCCATATGCGCCCACATGATAATTGTCTGAGCTTGAGGTTGAATTGCTATCAGAAGAGAAATTTGTATGAGAATATCCGACGCTCACTCCCACAGTGACAGTCGGGTCTGCCACAAGCCCTTGGATTTCTGTCCCAAGCGCCAGCCCCCACGTCCGACTGGAGAGATCAGGCGAACTCGTATCGCCATCAACTTCCGCATATTCACCAAACACCTGGCTCCAGCCTGTATATGTGGTGGTCGTTTCAACCGCGCCTAATACAATGTCGTCTCCTGGCCTGCCCGCATCTGACAATACCTGCCGTGCATTATGTGTCCCGAACGTGTTGAATAGTTCGCTCACATGGCGATCCAGATCATCTGCAGCAAAAGCAAAAGTTTGAGCTCCACCACCAACACCCATTGAGCTTCCTTGCGTTCGGCCCAAAACTGTGGACAGGAATTGTCCGCTGGAGTGACCACCGAGAACCTGTCCGGAGGAATGCTCCTGGCCTCCAATCTGATTCAGCGCCTGCGTCGCCTGGCCATTGCTCAGCCCGATAAGGTTGCGGAAAATTGTGGCACCGTCTTCTGAGCCATAGTCGAAACTGTCCAAAGCCGTTGCCGCAACTGCCTGATTACGTGTTGTCGCAAGCGGCCTAAAATTGAGAGTGGGCGTTGAAGACGCACCGGTCACCGCACTCGTGTTCCGCAGCGTGAGAACAACGTCATTTCCATCGCCACCGTTTGTGGTGACCGTTGGCGCGAGGAAGGCAAAATTTGTTACCAGGTTCGTAAATGCCCCAACCACAGCGTCCACACCATCATTTTCAATGATCGTATAGACGAATTCGGGAATGACGTAAGACCCTTCTGTCCCAGTCGCGACGACATTCAACGTACCATCCAAGTTCACCATTCCATTCACGGTCAGCTTGTCTGAAGCCTGGTTCGCATCCACATTGACGCTGAGCGACGCGCCAGGGTCCATGGAGAGATTGCCATTGATCGTCAACCGATCTGTCACATTGTTGTTTGATGCGAGATCAATAGATGACGAATTCAACAGGCGCGTTAAGCCGACATTCAGATTGCCATCCAAAATGAGCTGCCCGTTATTGCTCAAAGTCAGCGCGTTATTGTTGGAGCCCAAGCGCCCGCCATTGCGAACATGGATCGCCCCGCCCTGGATGGACGTGCCTCCGGTAAAGTCGTTTGCTCCTGTGACCGTAAAAGTTCCCGTGTCGGTCTTCACCAGCCCACCGGGCCCCGTGATCTGACCTGCGTAGGCAAAATCCGTTCCCTTGTCACCAACGAACAGAAGCCCCATACCGTCGCGAATATTGACGATGCCGCCTGTCCCAGAAAGGGTCGCGACGGTCTCATCGCCATTGGTTGCCAATTCCAGCGTGCCGCCATTCACAACAACATTGCTCGTGTCTGCAAGCCGCTCAGCCGAGCCAAGCCGCAATGTACCTGCCTCCACAACCGTGTTGCCCGTATGCGTATTCGCTCCTGTCAACTGAAGAAGTCCCGCCCCCTCTTTCAGGAGTGACCCTTCACCACTAATGACACCGCCGATGTCCATATCATTATTGCTCGCCCCAATGGACAAGGTTGCACCAGAGGAAAGGACAACGCTACCGGAAGCATCGAAGGTGCCGATGGATTCTGATTGTTGAACGACCACAGCTGTGTTGAGCCCCGACGTGAACTCGGCCATGTCCCCCACAGCCTGCCCGCCGGTCAGGCGCAACGTGCCGTCTAAAATCGTGACGGCCGACACGGTGTTGTTGCCAGAGAGCGTCAAGCCGCCGCTGGTTTGGTTGAGGCGCAACTGCCCATCGCCGGTCAAATTACCTTCATAGGTCGTATTAGACGTGCCGTTTATTTGCAGGCGGTTTCCATTTTCGAAAGACACCTCGCCGCCGGTCCCACCAAAAGAATTCACAGCAACGGACCCTGTATCGATGTCCAAGATGCCGCCATTGACATTCAAGTCTGTCGCGCCCGGCAGCGCTCCATTGGCTGTGACGCGCAGTGTCCCTGTCTCAACAGTCGTTCCGCCGGTATAGGTGTTTGTTGCATTGAGTGTGAGAACGCCCGTCCCAACTTTCGTCAGGCCACCCGCACCACTGATCACACCGTTAATGGTGCGGTCAGAATTGTCTGCGCCTGCCGAGAGGGTCGCACCAGGGGAGAGCACAACCTTACCATTATTTTCAACGGCCAATGCGCCAATGGTCTCTGACGTCAGGATATTAAGAGTGGCAAATTGCTTTACGTCGACAAAAGACTGGTCACCAACAGCCTGACCACCGGTGAGGCTTAGCCCTCCGCGGCCCAGCGTTACTGTTGCAAGGGTATTATTTCCCGACAGCGTAAGAGTTCCGGCACCATTTTTGCTAAGACGTCCGGCCCCAGTGAGGCTACCCGCATATGCCCCCGAACCGTGAGTTCCAAGACTTACGGTCATGGTGTTTGCAATATCTACCTGGCCACCTGATCCTGTAAGGGAGTTAATTGCCTGGGTCTGGTCAATATCCAGCAACCCGCCATTCACAACTACATCAGTTGCCGATGATAAAGCCTTAAATGCTGCAAGTCGCAAAGTGCCATCAGTAACCGTTGTCATGCCTGTGTAGGTGTTGACCCCATTCATCACTGCCAGTCCGGTACCACTCTTGGCGACACCCCGAGCTCCCGCGATCACGCCGTTGATCGTTCCAGCCCTCAGATCAACATCATTGCCAGTTGTTTGAAGCGTCGTGCTGGCAGCAATTTCGCCACCGGTCAAAGCATAAAGGGCCACATTGACATTGCCGACACTCAGTGTGCCGCCGTTCTGCACGAACGCCCCTTGGCCCACACCGAATGTGCCTGCGCCGCCAATGGTACCCGCATTCAATAGTGACGTGCCTGCCGCATCAGTGCCAATGGCACTCAGCGTGAATCCGTTTGCGATGGTTGTAGCCGCCATAGCGCCCGTCATACGTAGCGAGTTGATCGTGTCATTTGCGTTCACATTAAGCTGACCAGAGTCAGAGACCGTGATTGTTGCCCCGTTAGCAACGGAGTCCACCCGCGATAAGTTGAATATACCCCCTGAGATGTTGAGGGCGTCGGTCGCCATTGACCCGGCAGACAAAGTCGTTGTACCCGCCGTTTGGGCAAAGGCACCGGTGAACGTATTTGCACCGGTCAGGTTCAACGTGCCTGCACCCGACGCGCGTAACCCGCCCGCGCCGACAATCGGCGCGGAAATCGTCGCTGTATGACCAGCTGACTGCACCACAGCATCAACCGTTGTGCCGTTTGCAAGGTTGAGGGACCCATTCACATTATCTGAGAGGACATACCCGTCAGCGGCAAAAACCAACCCGCCAATGGTCACATGCCCCTTAACCGCAACGTTTCCGGATGACGTCCCGAAGATCGCTGTATTGCCGTCTACCCAGGATGTGTTGGCATCCGCCCCATTGTTTGGCCGAAAGTTAGGTGCGCCCCCATTTGCGTCCCAGTCGCCAGTCCCACCCAAGCTTGATCCGTTTTGAGAACTGTCCCAGACAAAATTGTCTGCGAAGGCGACCGTTGGTACGGAGACCAATGCAGTGCTCAGCAAAAGACGGGATATGAGGGTGGGGCTTTGCGCGAATTTTCGAACCGCTCTGCGTATCAGAATTCTTTGTACCAGAACAAATTGAGACACACTTTTCGCAACAAAAACGATAGTGGACATTCCAACACCCCAAATCAAAAAAACCGTCGATAGGGTTTGGGTATCAGTCTGCCATTTGAGCTTCTTCACCCAATTGGGTGGTATCTGGAAATATGATCCTCCCAACACGGAAAATCCCTTGCTTCCTTTGGGAGACTTAGAGCCTTGAGAGCATGAAAACCTGGAAACAGGGTTAACCGGCGGAGGCTTCCAGCTGCTTCTGCCAGTCTCAAGCCAACTCTCGCCAAAGAGGGTTCAACGGGCCCTCTTCATCAAGCACATCCGCCAACAGCAAATAGTTTGTGATCTCGGTCAGGCGGCCGTGACGGCGAAGAATGCCCTCCGCTTCCATGCCCCTCATGACGTTATTCACCTTTGCCGGGAATACCCGATAACGGATGCGAGCTCGTCCTGAGTGATATCCGGCTGGCCGACACGCCAGGCTTTCTCTATTGGGCTCGCCTCAATGCCGAGCACCACTGCAAACTCGCCCAACGTATTGAAGATGAGCATCGATGCCACCTGACACCGCAGTGAGGTCACGGCTGGGCGTTTGTTCGGAGCAATCCGATAGGCACACGAAGATTACCTATGTGCTTCAACCTCCTCAGGCCCACAACATTGAGGAGGCCCTTCAAACAGGCGCGTTCGAACTCGCTCTCTTTTTAATGCCTAAACCCGTTCCTGATCTTCACATCGACCCCCTTGCCCGTTGGATCATGTTTTGCTCGCACATAAAGACCATCCGCGCCTTCAAGGCCCAGTGACGATTGAGGACCTGCAGCTAGAAAGCCATGCCGCGAAGACACTGAACCTACAGGTCCAGGAATGGCCTGTGGAGGTCAGCAATCAAAAGTTTCACATGATCTGGCACAAACGATATGACGCAGATGCTGGTCATCAATGGCTGCGCACCCAGATCCAACGCAGTGTGATGGATGCTTACCAACTCGCCCTATCCGAAAAAGGAACCGTACGTTGATCCAGTCCATCCACACGGACCCTGCCTGGAAGCCGTTTCCCCCGGAAAGAGACTTGGGTTGATGTAGAATGGTCTTGCGGAGTCTATTGATTATGGAAAGTGGCGCGCCTAAACGAAGAAAGTTCGAACACTTTGTTCAACACTTTGGCGCAATGGGAGGCCCTTTTGGACCCAGAAAATAGAGATACGAAGGTTCCCGTAGGGTCGCATGCCCCGTCTACGCCCTAATTTTTTCTGCTGTTGCAGGCTTTGGTCGCGGCGAATAGCGCCATTTCACCGAAACCAGACAAGGCTACTGGAACCAACGGAACATGTCGGACAATGTGGTACCTACTTTTTCCCGTAATGGGTGCGGGTCACGAATTCGTTCTCCAAGAAGGGAAATCATATCACTCAGGCGCTTTTCCAGAGTCTTGAAGGCGAAGTAGTCCTCTTCCTTTTCCTCAGCTACAATGACCTTCAGATGATCAATGAATAACACCAAGTTACCGCTCTTGAGGTTGTCAGAGCGCACACACCTAGTTCGCAATTTCCCCCTTTCTTCTTTTTGAACAAAGGAACTACCCATGACACGAGATCAATCATGCAATGAAGACCATCGCTTCGGCTCTGCTGGCTGGGCGGTAAAAGGGGATCGTGGTTGTCGGGGCGGATTGGTTCACTGGACAAGGCTCCTATGCTCAGGGCCGCCAGTGCTAAACCGCCCTCCGGCGGGCGGCCAATCCTGAGGACAGGATACCGGTCGCTTTGGGCGCGAAGCGATCGGAAAGACTTGTTGAATCGCTGTCAAACTGCGATCACTTAGTAAGATGTGGAGGTCAACGTGAGCAAATTTAGCTGGACCGAATACATTCTTGGGGCGGCGGAAGCAATACCCAGCTCTCTTATCGGCGCGGCTGTGGGCTCGGGGCTCGCTATGTGGTTTGCTATCTCAATTAATCGTCAGGAAAATAGGCGCAGGCTTACCCAGTCGTTCATTGATGAGATGTTGGGCCGCGAGTTTCTGGTTCACCGCATAGCACTCGGGAAAATACTTGCGCGAATGAATGCGGACCCGAACTACAAGTGCGCATTTGCGCGAGGTTTTTGGTTCCCCGGAGTTGAGGGCGAGGATGTTGGGGAAATGGAACAAGAACTAAATTGGCACCAGCATTTTGAAGTTGTTAAAGGTTGGGCAAGGCGGTTGGCGCAGGCAGAACGGAACAAGTCTGTGGACATGAGCGAGTTGGTCGCTGCAACTAGCGATGCCTTCACTTGGATGAACGCAGTGCTGATACCAATTGCCGATGAAGTTAACAGCCAAGTAAACCAAGCCCGTGCGTCCGATTGTCCAGAAGCCATAGCTACATGGACGGATGACGTTCGGCACGTAAGTCGTCTATTTACGACTCATTCAAAGTCTCAATCTAACCCGGATGGTCGCGAAAGCTGACTCAGTCGCCTCGCCGCGTCTCCGGGTCCAACTCGCCCTCAATCGTGTCTGGATCAGGGGAGTGCTTCACCGCATCTACATGTACATCAACGATTGGAACAGAGTAATCGGTCTCTAGGCTGGAAGGAGGCAAAGCCCAAATGAGCCCATGCAAAAGCTGATGCTGGTGAGTTTGGTTTAGCGTAGATTCATTAACAGCACAGCGCAAAAACGCTCGATAAGCGGCAAATAAATGTGCCTCACGAGCCGTCTATGTCGCGATAAATTTGACACAAACATTGAATTCCATTCCCTTCAAAGCCCGCGCCTCATCCCGCAGCGTTATGCGACTAAAGAATGGGATATTGAACGAGCCATCGTTGCGAGGCGCATCAACAATATGGTATTCAACGGTCCAGCCAGAAAGGTTTGGCCCTAGAGCCGCTTTGAGTTTTTTCGCTGCCGAACCGCCGCCCCGTTTTCCTACCAATTTAACCAGCCCCATTGCCGCTTCAGGGTAGAGCTTCAGTAATTTCGCGGAATTTGCCCCCTGTTTGAAAAAGTGACTTAAGACGCTCGATTGACGAGAACTTTTCTTCACGTGAATAAGTTTTTTGTTGTCGATATCGAGGAGATCACATGCTTCAAACTTGCCGTATGGGACTGATGGGACCATCAGAATTTGTTGATCAAGGCAGATTTGTCCATATTCTGCTGCACACCGTTGATTGTAAGACAGCTCACTTTCAAAACCGGACATTTTTTTACTTTTTCCTTTGCCTCCGGGTTTTGCCTTTTCGATGATCTTCAGCGGCTTCTGCTTCCAGTCTCGGATCAAGTCTTTGAACGAAGAATCGACATCAGCCTTAAAATTTGTGTCTAGTCTAAACCAGTCGCCTTCGCTGATTGCATATAGACCGCCCTTGTAGAACACCGAACCTATCAATGCTTTCTTTATGCTCCAGATCTTTTTTACCGCTGCATCATTGTTGAACTCCGCAATTACGCCATGCTTTGACGCTATCACGTCGACGTCCAGCTCCTCGATTTTGTCGCCTAGTGCGTCGCGATAGTTGGACATGAGCAAATCAGGAAATCGGCCAGCTAGCCGCGGCCCCTTGAAACCGAAATAAACCACGTCATCCTCAGACCAACCCGGCATTGAAAGCTCGAAATCATCTTTTCCAGTCTTGATCGCCTCGACCGCTTGAGCGTCCAGCGCCGCAATCATCAGACGATCAAGGGTCGGACGAACCTTGTCTATAATCGCAAAGCCGGTCTTTGCGTAGTCGTTTGATACAAACCTTTGGAGTGCCTCGTTGGCGATATCGGCCAAGTCAGTGAGCTCCATCTCTTTGGTGATTTTAAGAGCGGTAGCTCCAGCCAAGCTGCTAGCGAACGCGTCGTTATCGGTACGACCAGATATCTTTCGAACAAGTTCAAGGGCTTCATCAATGCCAAAGGATTGTAGATCACGTTGAAAGGCAGATTGCGATACGCCCTTCATGGCTTCGCCGAGGTGATTGCTGTCCACTCGTTTGACATTGCTATCGTTGATAGAATTGATGGTCACTCGGAGCCCGAAATCAGACTCAATTTTAGTGTCATCTATGTACTGCCACCCATGTGCGAATGACGTCGCAAACAAGCGCCCAGCTTGTTTGAAAACGACAACTGATGACGAAGACCTGTTATTGATATTTGGAACATTCTGAAAAGCGGCGTGCAGCTCTTTGAGCCACGGCGCAGGTCTTGGCGTGTTTTCGAAAATGTAAGCTGTTGCGCGATCTCCCAGGCGTTTGGATTGAATGACGGTAACTTCGCCAGACTCAATTCTGGCCCGCGAGGTCTCGGTAAATACATCCTTAAACTTGGTGGTGCCCAACTTAACAAGGTAAAGCGAATAGGTTTTTGATTTTGACATTTGTAAAACACCTCACATTCGCGCTTGGCTCTTGCGTTTTGGACCAAATTTTAAGTTACTCATCAGTCCTGCCACTCTGGCGCAAGATACGTGTGGCATGAGAAAGCTAATGCAAAAGATACAGATGCATGCAGCTAACGCAAACTTCCGATTTTGTTTTGTGTAATTGCCTGACTAGGTAGACGGCTGTTAAGACCGTAAGAAGGCCTAAAGCCATGCTGAGGTTTATCGAGACACGAGACCGCCTCGCCCCGTACGCTTACATGCGAACCAAGCGCAAAGACGTAATCATCAGCAATGACGAAATCCACATATCTGGGCCTAAAGCGGTGCTTGCTCACGCCCTGAGCAATGATGCTCCACTAGCACCTTCAATGGTGCCCACTTTTGTGGATGGTTGGCGCGCCTAACGCCCTCTTTCCCCCAACCTGGACCCTTGATTGCTGCAATCTTGTGCGGAACCCGCCGCACCTGATTTGCGACTATTTGTGTTTCCCTGATTGCCTATGACCTCAAAACTCCGCTCTAATTCTTACGTGCTGTCCGTGCGCATGACGCCAGAAGAACATACGGCACTGAAAGAAGCGGCGGGAAGTCTGACGGTAAGCGCTTATGCGAGGACAAAGCTTTTGGGCAATGCGGCTGCCAAACCCCGTGCAAGCCACGCACCTAAGCCGGAAAAAGCTTTGCTGGCGCAAATTCTGGGGACGCTTGGGCGTTCTGGGCTTTCAGCCTCTTTGGCAAACCTCGCTAAAGCTGCCCAATCCGGAGCAATGCCTGTGACGGAAGACGCAGAGACGGCATTGCTGCGCGCCTGCGCTGACATTGCCAAGATCAAATCGCTGCTGATGGGGGCACTCGGGATCAAGGAGGACTAAACCATGATCCTGAAAGCCTCCCAACGCGGCGGAGCCAAGCAGTTGGGTTTGCATCTCCTGCGCACAGATGAAAACGAACATGTGGAAGTCCACGAGATTCGCGGCTTTGTCTCTGATGATGTCATCGGGGCGATGAAAGAAGCCTATGCGGTAAGCAAAGGCACAAAAGCCAAACAGTTCCTGTTTTCAGTCTCTCTCAGTCCGCCTCAGCAAGAAGACGTGCCCATAGACACCTTCGAAAATGCCATAGAGCGGATTGAGGAACGCAACGGCCTGTCAGGCCAGCCACGCATTGTCGTCTTCCATGAGAAGGAAGGGCGCAGACACGCTCATGCGGTGTGGAGCCGCACTGATGTTGAGACCATGACAGCGCGGAACCTGCCCCACTTTACGATCAAATTGCGGGACATATCGCGAGAGCTCTATCTGGAGAACAACTGGAAGATGCCGCGCGGGCTGATGGATAGCCGCGAAGCCGATCCACGCAACTTCAACTTGCAGGAATGGCAGCAAGCCAAACGCGCTGGCCACAATGCCCGTGACCTCAAACAGGCCATCCATGAATGCTGGGCGGTTTCGGATTCAAATCAGAGTTTCGCCAATGCCTTGGAAGAACGAGGTTTGCGTCTGGCCAAGGGTGATCGGCGCGGCCATGTGGCTGTCACCACCAGCGGCGAAGTCTTCTCTATTGCCCGCAGCATCGGCCAGAAGGCCAAAGACGTGCGGGCGAGGCTGGGCGAGCCGGATGGCCTCAAATCGGTGGATGACACCAAAGTGCAGATCGCCAACGACCTGAGCCATGCCGTTCAAATGTTCATGCAAGAGGCGGATACTAAATCGGCTAATCAAGTCTCACCGTTGGCCAGACAACGCACGCAGATGACCACCGATCACCGCAGCGAGCGGCAAAGGTTGGAAGCCTCACAAAAGGATCGCTGGCACACAGAAACCTGCGCACGCTCCGAACGGCTGAACAAAGGCATGAAAGGCCTGTGGCAACGCATGACTGGCGAGCACGCCAAAATCGTCAAACAGAACCTGCTAGAGGCCATGGACGCCCTCAAACGTGATCGGGAGCAACGCGAAAGGCTAATCTTCGACCAGCTTGCCGAACGCCGCGAGCTGCAAAGCCGGATACAGGCGCAACGCACAGCCCACACCAAAGCCATGACCGATCTACACCGTGACGCGGCGTTATTGCGGCGGAGTGAGCTGCCGGAAGTGCGGAAACGTCCAGTAGCAAGGCAACCCGAACGCCACGCCAAAGCTTCAGACTTGCGGCAAGCGTGGGATAGTCGCACTGGGTCTGGGGACGCACCCATGCGACAATCCGCTTTGTCGCCGAAAGATCGTCTTGAGCGGATGCGCGAGCGTGGCCGGAAGGCGCCCCCCCCGGATCGCACACCGTCACATGATCGCTGAGGTCAGAACCCGAACAGATCGCGCTGCTCACTCAGCAACTCATCCAGCCAGATCAGATGCGCAAAATCGTTATAGATATGGTTGTGTTTGAGACAGACTGACTGATGCACATCGGAACAAACGCCTTGGCGAATGCCGCCAGCCTCACGATGAAACCGCAATTCACGGGCGACTTGCCGGTATCTGCTCAGATTATCAAACAGGCTTTTGCGCGCTTCCTCCCGGATTGCCCGTAAAGCCGCTGAGCGGGCGGGTTCTGTCTTGGCCGCCGCTTCTTCGATGCAATGTTGCCTGTAGCCCCGATATCCGCGTTCTTTGACCTTACGCATGATCTGCTTTGGTAAGGGCGGCGTGCCTCCCAGCAAGTAGTACCAAGGGTGGCCGGGGCTGTAGTCATCAGGTGTGAGTGTCTTTTTCTGTACCATGTCAGTGACTCCAGAACACATGGACTTGCTCACAGCCCGTCTCAATACTCAGCACGTCACTGATCTCAAGATCACGCGCCATGCGTTCGTAATCGACGTAGAAGGCAAGGTTCTCCGGGATACTGGTTGTTTCTTCGGTCAGCTCGCGGGCAAAGTCTTCAAGCGATGCGTACTGCCCTGCATAGCGGTCACTGATGGCCTCACGGGCTTCATCCAGATCACCAAAATGGGAAATTAGCTTTCCGCCCAATGCACCGTGTTCTTCGATGAACTCTGCAATCCGGGCAACGCTTTCGATGCCCTGATATTCGGCAATTGATACGCCCCCAAATCCCTCATAGTCATGAATGGCGTATTCGTCAGCGTTCTCAATCTGTGATCTATTGAGCATGGCGGCGATCTGGTCGCGGATGGCTTCGACGCTCTGTGTTGCGTCGATCCAAACCCCGTGAAGTATGCCGCTGTTGTATGAGGCGAGACACGCCACATAGAGTCTGATCTCTCCTTCTGTCTGTTCCATCAAGAAATTCTCCTTTGGATATGGGTTGCACATGCAACCCTGCTTTCCGGCGAGGATGGAGATGGGAGGGGACAAGCCAATTCGATGCTGATGGTGCGGGCGCACAAGCGATCAGCGCGGAGCCACGGTCAGCGTCTAATTTGCTTGCGGGGAGAAAGAGGCAAAGCCGCTTGGCGTCCCCGGCATAAAGAAATGCCGAGCAAAGCGAGCTTCACCAAATGCGTCAGTGATCGTCACCCGAATGGGCCGAGACCATAGGCTCGGCGGCGCAGTCGTAGAGCACGCCCGGACGCAAATGATCAAAAATCTCAAGCCAAGACAAACCTTTGTCCTTACTGACTGAAATCAATGTACGATATGTTGTGCTTACGTCGTAGGGAACAACGGCTTATTCCACTAGTATTCTGTCTCATAATCTTTGGCGAACTCTCCGATAACAAAGAAATACTCGAACCCAATGGAACTCGAAGACCTCGCAAAGCAATGTCAGAACTGCGCACAAAAGAACCCGGTGATTGTGCTAGGCAGCGGAGCTTCGATTCCCCATGGCATTCGCGGTATGGGGGATCTGGCAGTTTGGCTTCGTGATAGCGTGGAGGCTGCCGAAGGAGATGAACTCGACCAATGGCTTTTGGTAAAAACTGCTCTTACCAATGGTGAACATTTGGAAGCAGCGCTGGAAAATAAAGCCCTGCCCGACAGTTTGGTCGTGAAGATAGTCCGAAGCACTTGGGACTTCATTGCTCAAGACGATTACGCCCTCCTAAAATCGGCGATCAAGACGGAGACCGTCTTTCCGCTGCGCTCGCTTCTTACGGGACTGTTCCGCAGCACGAACCGCAACCTTCATGTCGTGACCACGAACTATGATCGCGTTGCTGAATACGCCGCCGATTCAGGTGGTTACATCCACAACACTGGTTTCCTGCCTGGATACCTGCGTCGGGCTGACGGTGCTGAAAATCTGGTATTCAAGCAAGGGAACAATCTTGCGCGGACGGTCACAGTCTGGAAAGTTCACGGGTCTCTGGATTGGTTCTCGGACCCGCATGGCGGTGTGATGTCGTTACCAATGACGAGCGAGCTACCGGATGGATTGGTGCCGCTCATTGTTACGCCTGGGGTTAGCAAATATCAACGAACGCACGATGAGCCATTTCGAAGTGCGATCCAAGGCGCTGACCGTGTGTTGAACGCCGCAACAGGGTTCATCTGCATTGGTTACGGCTTCCGCGATAGCCATATTCATCCAAAGTTGATGACGCGGTGTCGGGTGCATGACACACCGATCCTAGTAGCGGCGCAAACATTAACACCTGAAGCGACGGACTTCTTACGGAACAATGCAGGCCATCACTACCTCGCGCTCGAAAATCATGATGACGGAACGATGGTTTATAACCGTGAGAACCCTGATGGCGTTGTTGTTCCCGGTGGGAAGTATTGGGAATTGCCTGCGTTGAACGAATTGATTGGGTTTTAGGAGAGAACGGTGGGTATTCTTGATTTCAAAGATAATGAGAGCCTTGGCAAAATTATTGCTGTGGACACCGCGACCGTGACTGTGCGGGTCGATGAGCTCGAACGCCTGAGGCGGATACAGGTTAATCGGCTGACAGCCATCAGAAGCTCCAAGGCCGGGCAGCACCTGATTGGGATTGTTTCTCGCATTACGCGCAAAGCTGGCGATGAAACAGCCGCAGATGGCCCCGAAGAAGACCCGGAAGCCGCATTGCCAGAAAATAATCTTGTTCGCGTCGCTCTAATCGGGACACTTGTGGACAAGGAAGGCCTCAAAGAGAACGTCTTCAAGCGCACACTTGAGACCGTCCCCGAGATTGATGCTGACTGCTTTTCGCTGGAAGGCCAACGCCTGACCGATTTCATGCAGGTCATTTCGCAGGTTTCCGGTGATGGTCCGCAGCTTGATCTTGGACGTTACGCTCTTGACGAAGATGCGAGGGCATTCCTGAACGGCAACCGCCTCTTCCAACGTCATGCTATCGTCGTTGGCAGCACTGGTAGCGGCAAGTCCTACACGACCGCAAGGCTGCTTGACCAGATAGCAGAACTTCCACAAGCCAATGTCATACTATTCGATATCCACGGCGAATATCAGACGCTAGATAGCGATGAGTTTCGGCATCTGCGCATCGCCGGGCCTAGCGACATCGGTGAAGACCACGGACTGGCGGATGGCGTTTTACACCTTCCCTTTTGGCTACTGGGTTACGAGGCGCTCGTCTCACTATTTGTGGATCGGTCTGATCAGAATGCGCCGAACCAGGCGATGTTAATGACGCGCTGCATCACTGATGCCAAGCGAGCGACACTCGATCCGACGCAGCATGCGGACATATTGGCGAATTTCACCATAGATAGCCCGGTGCCATTCGATATCGACAGTGTTTATTCGGAGCTTGCTGAGCTAAATCAGCAGATGGTTGACGGCGCACGGGGGCAAAAACAAGGCCCTTATTTCGACAAGCTTAGCCGCCTGATCGCCCGTTTTGAGGCCAAGCGAAACGACCGCCGTCTCGGTTTCATCTTTCAACCACCTGAAGCTTGCATGGACATGGCTTGGCTTTCAGATGTTACGCATTTTCTGATCGGCGGTCGTGGATCACAGCAAGATGGCACGGGTGGAATTAAGGTCATCAATTTCTCAGAGGTGCCATCAGATATCTTGCCCCTCATGGTCAGTTTGATTGCGCGCCTCATCTTTACGGTGAGCCAATGGACCCCACCGGAGAACCGGCACCCCATAGCGTTGTTCTGCGACGAAGCGCATTTGTACATCCCGGAGCGTGCCACATCGGAATCGGCTGATGAAATTTCGGTGGGGATATTCGAGCGCATCGCCAAAGAAGGACGGAAGTATGGCGTAGGGCTGGTTGTGATTAGTCAAAGGCCGTCTGAGGTCAATCGTACCGTACTCAGTCAGTGCAACAACGTGATAGCCATGCGACTGACGAATGGCGACGATCAGTCCGTCATTAAGCGATTGCTACCGGACAGTCTCGGCGGCTTTGGTGATCTGCTTCCGGTTCTCGATGTTGGTGAGGCATTGGTTGTTGGTGATGCCAGTCTGCTTCCGACACGAGTGGTTGTATCTGAGCCGCGATTCAAGCCAAACAGCGCTACGGTCGATTTCTGGGATCGGTGGCGTGACGCGGAGCCCGTCGCAGATACCGCAAACGCTGTTCGTTCCTGGCGTCGACAAAGCAACCAATAATCCTGCTCGCTCGTCCCCCGTTGGCGCGTATCCAATCGGCGGACGGTTGATCTCAATGAAATTGTCGTGGGTGTCGGGACGCGAAACGTCCTGACCAGCGGGTGATGGGGGCTGTTACTCCAACGAGTGATTAAACGGCGATACGCTTTACCATGGGGGTCTTGGGTGGAGCTTGGAGGCTCCCCCAAGCGCAGATCAAACAGGCGAATGTTTGCTGGCGCATCGAAGGTTCAATGCCTGAAGAAGCGCCAAAAGCGAGAGGGATTTTTAACGGGAGAGCGCAGCGTCTCCCTTAAACAAGATGGTGCTGTATGACAGCACACATCTTGCGGCACGCTATCTCGCGGCACGCTATCTCGTATACCACTTGCCTTTCTCCAACTGGCATTCGTGGTTAGGCATCCATTTTTCGATTATTGAGGCACAGTTTTTCCAGAAAATATTCATCAGTACCCATCAAGATTGATGTTTGGGTTGAGATCAAAAAGCGATGTGATAGCAGCAGTTTTTCCGATCAAGTATTTAAGGATGTTCGGATCCTGTCCGATCCTACTTCTATCTTCAGATATCATATCAAGTATTTCATCCATAGACCTTACAATTCCAGCTCCTAGATTATCCTGAGAATAGTCGTAGCCGCTATTCACTCGAAACATTTTGGACAAACCAGAGAAACGCTTTTCGGCTGACTTATGATTTTCGCTAATATAAGTGAATGGATCTTCCCACTGGGTAAAATAGTTTATGCCAAAGGAGTTCATAAAAATGGATAGTACAATTTTCGAGATTTCTATCTTTTTATGAGAATTCGCCAGACGCGTATGTACACCTCTGTACTTATGACCAATTTCCTTGTGGGGACTAGAGGTTGAGAAGTCGATTTCCAATGCATCTGACAAGTAATCAATATGCATAAGAGAGCCAGATAGTAAGTCCACAAATGTGGAATCTATCTCTGCAGCTTTAAGGTCGTCGTTCGTTTCGCTCAGCAGATCTAAGTTTATCAGCAAGGCTCCTCGTGAAAAATGGAAAGTCGCCCAAATATTGAAAAGTCTTGCGTACGGAGAGGGGTAGATAGTACTGCTGATCCCATTTCTCGACGATCCCAATTCCATTATGATTGCACAGTAACTGGCGATATTCATAAGGATAGCTGCGAAATCCAATCTGCCGCCAGGAAAGCCATTCTCTGACATCATTTCTGAATTATACTTGTTGCCAAATAAACCAATAAGCGAAAGCGTGGCGAACTGATCTGCCTCGAACTCTCTCGCCTTGGTCAAATCAGCCAGTTCCGAAATGTCATGTGAACTCGCATTTTCTTTTATTTCTAAGTCGGCAGAGTTCTCGAGGAAGATGTTTCCATATGAGTATTGAAAAAAATGTGCGCAGTGACCAAGAACGACATGCCCAACCTCATGCATAAAGAACCAAAACAACATCATGTTGGAAATCAAGGTTCTGATTTCGTCGAATTCAGGAAATGATTGAGGGCCAAAAAGGGGGGAAAGCGAAAAATTGGAAGGACTAGAAGAAATTTCTCCAATATGCCTGTAGTCAAAAAATCTGCGCGGCCAAAACTTGTCGCTAGTTCTTATTCGAGTGAATTCTTCGTGATTCAGGAAGTCTGGCACTCTCCTGTAGTAAGGCGCGATCATGCCCGCAAAATCATCACAGGCCAAAAAGAGGCCGAGGGGAAAGTCGTACTCAAATCCCCCGGCAGTACCAGTGCCAACGGAAGCCGCCATCGTCAGTCTGTCTTCCGACAACCGCCAATTTTTAGGGGTGCTGTAGTGAAAGGGGCTGGCGACCGCATCGCAGTAACGCCAAATTTCGTAGCAGTCCTTTTTGCACGCTGCCGCATAGTTGTTTATCAGTGCGACAGCGTCCTGATTTGAGACCGGAGTCTCCCGAGATTCGGTAGAATTCTGTAATTCCCAGATATTCTGAACAAATATATGACGGTTACTAGAGAACATGCATCAGCGGGCTCAAGTTACGATTTCGACAAAAATTTTGCAAAATTGGTGCCCCAATAGGATTCGAGAAACTGCTTTTCTTTTTCGCCCAAAATCTGGTCCTTCTCTTTTATCTCCATGAGATATTCCAGTGACTGCTTTGCAATATCTATCTCCGGGTGGTCTCCGACCAAAGCTGGGCCGACAAACTCTAAAACCGGTAGCGCTTTTTCCAGCCAATAAAGAGCCTCAACTGGGCTTTCTTTAAGAGCGAAACATTTGGCTAAGCTGCTACAGATTCGAACGTACCCAGTGGATCTAATTTGGAGGTGCTCCGCGAGCATACGGACATGCGTCATTAGGCGATAAATCGCGTCATCCAGATGGCCAAGTTCCATTTCAATGGTCGCAATTTGAACAACAGTTTCTGTCACTCTGATATCAAACTGAGGCAGCCGACTATTTAGGATTGTCATTGACCTATTTAGAAACTCTAGGGCTTCAGTCCGTTTGAACAGTGCCCAAAGGGTACAGCTATACTGGCTTAAAATCTCCGCATAATGGAGCGGAGCGAGCCGAACGTCAGCAAGACCTAGAGCGTTAGCCTGCCACGAGGCTGCTTCAGAGTAGTTCCCTTGGGCATAGCAAACCATCCCAAGCCGACACATTAAGTGCAGCCTCTCATCAAATGAGCCATTTTCAAAGAAACAGTCATCTTCATACACTTCATTGAACAGCTTGTAGGCAAGGCGAGTGTTCCCCATATTGGCGGCGCATGCGGCAATATTATCGAGCAGGCCGTATGATGCGACTTTAGAGCTTACATCTGAGGAATTCGCATAAGCGTACAAGCACCTAGAAATCGAATCTTTGTGTAGCTCGAGTTCAGGTAAATCAATACCTGCCATTTTTTGCGCGGCGAATACTAATACTTCATCTGGATCGTTTGAAGAAAATCTGAATACATCGGACAAAAACTCCTGAATTTGAGATGACATTCAATTCTCCTTTTGCCTCCATCTCATTTGTGAGATGCGTTTGGAAAGGACGAGCAAGCCTCTGTCATGTAAGACGCCGACAAAGCGCCACTCCTAGAAGTAGCAAAGCATACCACGCCGTTCTGAATAGCCCCTCGGCGGAACCCATTGTCGAGTGCAGCGCACAATGGAGTTTTGACTAATGCGCTCCGTCAGGATGTACACTTTGACTGTTTTATCGAGTTCCGTGCGCCATAGTCGCTTTCTCGTTCACACCGGAGTTTCAAGCTCTTCGAAAGTACGTACCGGCTGGTCTTGGACCGCTTCAATAAAGTCAAATACTGGATTATCCGTCAGTATGTTCCCCATCCACTCAAGAAGGTTCAGGCAATCATACTATCAGTAATTTAGTTAGTTTGAACCGTTGTTTTCAGAGCTTTGGCCCGAGCCCATCAAGTGCTTTTCTCTCTTTAATTCTTAGCAACTTCGCAAGCGCATCATCAAAGCCGTGAACCATCGCGTGGCTTGATGCACGCCAACCCTCGTTATCTGTGAGCGTGTAATCAATCTCGTCGTCTCTACGAGTTAGGATGCGATACCCTTTCCGCCAACCACAGGCGGCCACCATTTGGCAGACGGTTAAGTTAGATTTTGGGTGACGCATATTGATGTCGCCAATATCGTCAAGATAGCGATCAAATGCTTCTGCATCTGCCGCCCTAATCGCTTGGTAGAATTTTGTAGTTAGATCATCGGTTTCCATTTCATCGTTTCTTGCCTCTCTATCGCTCGGTAGAAGCCCCATACGGTCTCTAGTCTCTGCATCATGAGAAGTCTGCTCCTTAAGTATTGTTTGGACGTTTTCATAATCTATATCATGTATAGAGTCATTGGTCAATAAGTATACATTATTCAATAAATTTGAATACTTTATGTATTCCTGACTTGCCTCAAGAGATCGCCGCTGCTTCGCGTAGCTCGAAGCCCGCGCAAGAACGTTGCGGGAGCGGGCACCAAGCACTGGGGGACAAACGTCAGGTGCCAGAATTAGATGCGCCTCAGTAATAAGGCGAGGAGCATTCACAGAGAGCGACATGTTCCCGCGCAATATCTGCTTATCAAGGACTGCCGTTGTAAAAAATGAAAGCGTGCTAGATGACGTAAGCGTCGCAGCCCCACGATAGTGCAGCCTGTTTTTGGCCTCTGGCTGCTCCTCATCTGCAAACTGCTCCGCAGGAATAACCAGCAGATCGAGACCAAAAATTTCCTCACGCGTGTGAGGATGGAGTTCGAGGTAAAAGTAGGCATCATCGTTCTGCCACTTGGCAACAGTTGTGAAGCTCATTCCCCGAGAACAACAACGAGCAAAGAGATTACCTGTTTCACCCTCAGTGCGTTGGTAGCGAGACAGAGCAACAGCCACTCGAAGTTCAGAAATCAGGGAGCGAGCAAAATTTGGGTCGAGGTGGCCTATGTCCGGGTGCGACAGAAACTCAAAAGCGTGTTTAGTAAACTCCCCATTCATCGTCCCGCTACCTCTGACGAACCGACGTAACCGCTCTCCGCATGCCTTAACGTCCTTCTTTTCAACATCAGGACCATCAAATGCGGTTCTTATATCGAAGTTCGTAAGCTCAACAATGTCATGAACAACGGCTTCCCAAGCATATTTGACACCAATCTCTCCGGCTTGTGTGTCTTTGTAGTCTTCAAGAGCATTTTTCATCTCACGTTTTCTGAACGCACCCAACTTCATAGCTGATCTACCTCCGCAATCACCTCTGCGTGTGGAGAGGTTGTGGATTTCTCCGAGTCGACCTGTGTTCTAACAGCCTAGTCAAATGACACGTTTTAGCCATACCCGACAATGCAATGGGAGAATGTGAAATGAAAAAAAATGAAATGCGTCGTCTGCGCGCCATCCGAGTACCAAAAGAAATCGTAATCCCTTGGTTCAAAGACTTAGACGAAGAACACTTACAGCTTCTGGCCATTTGTCTTTGGTGCATTCGTTACGGATCAAAATTCATCAGCAGGCGTTCTTTTGTTGATATTGCGGCTGATGTATTGCGCAATTTTGAAGGCGTACTACTGAACCCTGATGGCTCGGTACTAGAGATAGCTGATCTCGATGAAGCGTTGGGTGGGCCGCACTTCGACTGGTTGCGCCAGTTGTTTGCGCTGCCTTTGGGTGATGAATGGATACCGAACAAGCAGACCAAGTTTCGCCTGAGAGTGGTCCTAGCGGTGATAAAGGCGGGAGGCCCCGCATTATGGCGCGGCCTGTTGGAGCCGTACAAGATTGACGACTAACTCATGATCAGCTCCCATACAAAACGGGCGGGGTTTACCCCGCCTGTTCTTCTTTGTCATTCATTGCTAGTGCACCAAGCCTGATAAAGCGCCGAGCATATTGGCGTGAGATTTTCACGAGCGTGGCGAGCTGCGGCTTCGATGCGCTCAAGTTCGGCGAGCGTATCGATCATGAGGTCTATTGTTGCAGCGGTTTCGTCCGGCTTACTCATACCGCCAATCCCTCCCGCGCAAGGCTGCGTTTCAGCGTGAGGGGGGAGACGTGTTTACGGCGGGCGACTTCCTGCAATGGCAGGCGGCCCTCATGAATCAGTTTGTGGGCATGCTTTACAGCCCGCGTCTTGAGAGCAAAAGGCCGTCCGCAGTGAATGCCCCGGCGTTTGGCAGCGGCCATCTTTTCCTTGGTCCGCCTTGAGATCACGGCGCGTTCGTATTCGGCGTTATTGACCATATCAATGAACCACTTCCGTCCCTCCGGCGTCTTGGTGTCAATACGCTGATAGATGGATTCAAAGGCGATGCCTTCGGCCTGAATCTGATCAAGGAACACTATCCCCTCAATGGTCGAGCGGAAGGCTCGATCAATGGCGAGCACCACGAATGTATCACCGGGTTGCAGGGCTTCCCGCGCCTGTTCAAGGCCTGGGCGATTCTCCGCAACTGCTGATATAGCTTCATCCACGAAGATAAGATCGCACCCAGCAACCTTCAATGCGTCAGTCGCTTGATAAGTGGTCTGCCGATCTGTGCTGATTCTAGTGTAGGCCACTCGCCGTCCAGAAGCTCTGGAGGCCTTTATATCTGTGGGTTCTATCGCTCTCATCACACCATCTCCTGCTGTTCAAAAGGGGACCGTTTTGAACAGGGGTCATGGGGTGGCTCCGTAGGATCAATGAGGCTCCAACTATCCCCTAAATCTGCCGCTTTCTCAAATACACATTTCATTTATCCTCTCTTGCTACGCTGAATTCATAAGCGTCCCCTTCTGAATAAAAATATTCGATGCCTTACAGCAATCCCTCTATTGGCATTGCTGCTTCTTTATCCACAGATTTCAACTGCAACTGAGACTGCCGCACGTGATCCGGGCTGCAATGTCCCCAGAGGCTATGACTGCGCCACACCGGGCTATGAGCGCCCTGTTACGCTGGACGAAGCAATAGACATCTCAAAGCGCGAGACGGTCGTTTATCTCTATGGCAAGGGGATACAATCGGTGGATACGGCTGCATTCGCAATGCGCGCAGAGCAAGGTAGTGTCTCAATCCCTGCTGTTGCTGTACCGGGTGTCACCGTTCCAAAAGATGCCTTTCACATCGTCATCTTAGGCCATGTGATCAAACACAGGACATCTGGTTCTCCTGTGGAATTTCGCCAGAGGTTTATTGATCGTGGGGAGGTGTTTGTACTCACCAATGAAATGCACAAGCGCATCTCAGCTCAGAACGTGAATTGATCAAACTCTCGGGCAACTTGTGTTTGGTCAGGGTTCTCAAGACTAGCGCTCTTGTTCTCCAATATCGCACCCGCACCACTCAGTCCGGTGTCGAGAGTTTCATCTATCTCTCTACCCTCTCGGGCGGCTTTGATCTCAGCTTCATTTCGGTCAATCGCTTCCATGGTTTCAGTGCGCTCAACGATGGAACGCTCTTGCTCGGCGGTAAAGATAACCAAAAGAGCCTGCGGGTCTGAGCGATCGATAGAACGGCCAAGACGTTTTTCTTGCGCCGAGATTAGGGCTTCAAGCTCGGCATCTTTGAGCCTCCCGTCCGGGCCGATTTCCGGCAGGTCACCGTTCTCGACTGCGTTCCTCGCTTGATCCAGCTTGTCAATCTTCAACTCAAGATCAGACAGGCGGTCATAGAGTCGTTCTTGCTCTTCATAGAGCCTCTTCAAATCCCGCTCCATCGCTGCCGTGGCATCCATGACAGCCTGCACCATCTCGCCGGACTTCTTCTTGCCGTTTGCACCGCCGCCACTGTCTGGTTTCACCGCGCCCCGTGCGGCATAGCCACCCGCGACAGTGTCTCCCGCCTCTGCGCCTCTGGAGTGTTCGAGAATATGTCGGTCAAGTTCTTTGGCACGGTCATGCACTGCGCCCACCATCTCGGCGTCTTTGTCTGTGGTGTGATCCGGCCCCGTCATACAGCCTCACACCCAAATCCGCCCGTAGCTGTGGCTACGGGGTCGCCATTGATGGCATCAATGGCGATAGTCAAACGCCCTTTGGCACCCCACCCACCCGTAAAATGTCCATAATCGCGATATGTTATGCGGTTTTCCATTTACTCAGTATACAGATGAATGGTTAGGATATTGTTAAGGATTGTGGGTCAATTCAGAGTGGGTTTCGCAGCAGATAGCGCCGTAGATGATCGTAGAGTAGGTTGTCGGGATGGCTATGCATGTCGGACTTATCCCGCAATGAGAGCAGTTCCTCCTTGTCGAGCAGCTTCCTGAAGTTTGCAGATAGGGTCATGAACCGTTCGGTTACGTCACTGTATTTCTCCATAAACACCTCATTGTCCGCATGGGTGCGGATAAAGGCTCCGATCTCGGTAAGCTGGCTCAGGGCTTCGCGGGTCTTTTCCGGGTAGAGCACTTCCGGGGTCTTAGGTATGTGGATGCTACAAAATATGCGCACCGTCATCTCAAAAACATGCGGAGCCGCATCCTTCGAGGTTCGGAAGCGCAGTGCATGGCGGGTGCGATGCGCTTCAAAGTTGGGGCCATTGCGCACCGATTCCAGAATGGACCGCCCCCGCTCACTCACCCTGCCATTCCGATAGAGATACATTCCTGCCCCACCAAAGGCCTCGCGGTCATGGATCGTGGCTTCCATAAGCTTCACCCGGAACTTGGCAAACAGATCACGGATCGCGCGCTCTGATATGCCTGTGCGCCCTGAGACCTGACGGACGCTGTCTCCATCCGCAAAAGCGCGGAGCACTTTCAGGAAGCGGTATTCGGAGAGTTTCGCACCCTTGTAATAGCGGTTGCGCACGGGCGTATGCGGGGGCATTTTTCGAATTTCACGCTTCGAATGTCGCTTGTTTCTCAATGGCTTGCCTGAGATTTAGAGCTGGTCTTCTTCCCTAAGCGATTTTACTCCGTCTTGCCCGGCCCTTAGCTTCCAAAAACCCTCCCTGACACACACCGCAATGCATTCGCTTTTTTAAAGCTGGGAATCCATCCGGCGGCGATATGTAAAAGGAGGCCTCAATATGCCTGATTGCGGACACTGTGTAACCCTTGGCTACTGCCGATATCAACGGATCAAACGGGTGAGCAATCGGGAGCTTTCGACCCCGGAATTTGTCCGCGATCTACGCAACTATGCGGCGGGCATGGAGATCAGTTCTTGGAGCTGGCGGGACTTCCTGATTGACAGCTATCGCGACCTAGAGCGTGACATCGTGCATGAGGTCACGCGCAAGCCGATCTTCCTTGACCTAAGCGAGTTTGAGGAAGACCACTTCCGAGAATGGTTCCGGGACTTCTGTACGCCTGTTCCTGAGACTAATGAGCGCCCTTACCTTACCGAGGCCACATGGGAACGAGTCCGGGTGCTCGCCACTATCCTGCGGGCACTTGATCCGGCAGGAACCGCCATGTGGGGCATTCGCGCCGCCAATGACAATGAGCCGGGGGCGTAAGCGCCCGGCTTCTGCCACGAACTTCAAATTTTCCGGGCATTCCCCCAGTCCGTCGCCTCACCCCCTCTATTGAGGATGTACGGCTCGGGGAATGGTCCCCAAGCCCAACTCCAAAGACTGGAGGCATCCCATGTTTGGCAACAAACAACATAACGAAGCGGGACGTTCCGTATTTATGGGCTCGATCAACGGGCTTGCAAATACGGCGGCGGTTGTCGCGACCTTCTTCGCAACACCGCTTGCGTACCGCGCATCTGAAGACTGGATCGCGAGCTTCGTCGCGCGTCACTACAGCCCCGGCCTAACGGACCCCGCTCTTGTGGGCTGGTTCATCGCCGTGGCGGCAACAACCTTCTTCGTTGCACGCGCCTCGCTCGGTCTCGCGATCACCATGGGTGGGCTCGCTATCGCTGCCCGCTTTCTCTGACCCCTAAAACTCTTACAAAGGAGAACTGTTATGCAGATCAAAAAAGGTAAAAAGGAATCCGTTGAAGGACCAATCAAAGGCTTCTTCATGTTCGTGGGAGGCTTTGCCTGCTTCCTCGCAGCCATCGCGTTCTTCAATGGCGCTATCGCTGCGGGCTTTGTCTGGGGCGGCATTGGTGTTGGCATTTTCGCCATCACCAGCCGCTTCAAGAACAAGACCCGCATTACCTACTAAGGCTCACATTGAGCACCGTCTGAAAGGGGCATCCGGAAACGGGTGCCCCTTTTTCCTTTTACATCTGGAAGAAAGGGATTTCGTGATGACACGTGATCACACATTCAATGAAGACCATCGCTTTGGCTCTGCGCGCTGGGCTGAGGAACATGATTTGCGCAAAGCTGGCCTGTTTGAGGGGCGCGGCCTGCCGCTCGGCTTCTTTGGCCGCAAAGCTATCCACCTAGAGGGCGATGCGCCCCTGCTCACCATTGGCGGGGCTGGCAGCGGCAAGCTGCGGGACTTGCTGGGCAATGTCGCCATCAACGCCAAAGGCCAACCCATGCTCTGGCTTGATCCACGCGGCGAGATATTCTCCATCTGTCAGCACACCTATGCGCCTGCCGGGGAATATGCCTATGGCTGGAATCCGATGAAGATCGCAGACCTGCCGAGCCATAGCTGCAACCCACTGGATATTCTGACGCTGAGCAGTCCCCGGCTTCATGCGGACTCCAAATTCATCTGCGAGGGCATTATCCCGCTCTCAGGCAGCTCCAACGGTCAGTATTTTGAGCTAAGGGCACGGGAATGGCTGGATACGATCCTCAAGGCCATTGTCGAGTGGCTGGGCTCAGTCAGCTTCCCCGTACTGTGGCGCACGATCAATCTGATTGAAGGCAATCCGCAGGGCTGGGCGGATATGCTGGAGCACATGCTGGCATCCCGCTTTGAAGATGTGCGCCGCGTCGGGGCTGAGATGCTCACCAAACAGCAGGAAAGCCAGAAAGAGTTCGGCTCAATTCTGGGCGAGATATATGCCCATCTCAGTTTCCTGAGCGATCCCGCCTTGCTCGCCTCGCTGGAAGGCAGCGACTTCTCACTAGCGGCGCTCTCAGACCCTACCGTGACCACCAGCGTGTTCATGAACGTGCCTGCGGAATATCTCAAGCTCTGGTCGCCGCTGATCCGTACCTTTGTCACCATCACGATGCTTTATAAATCCCGTGCGCTGGATGCACCCCGTATCACGATGATCGTCGATGAAGCGGGTCAATTAGGACGCTTCGAAGCCCTGCTTTCAGCTTTTACTTATGGGCGGGGCTTCGGAGTACGCACCTGGGCTCTGTTTCAGGACACTGGTCAGATCGCACGAAATTTTGATTTTTCCGCCGTGCAGTCCTTTATGGGCTCAGCGCAAGTGCGTCAGTTCTTCGGGGTGCGCGATTATGAGACCGCAAGGCTCATCTCCGCGATGCTGGGATCAGAGACGCTTTCTTATGATGGGTTTGAGTATCAGCAAGCCGCCAAACGCGAGAAGTGGCAGGCGGCCAAGCAGGCCTTGTTCGGGAATGATCCGCTAGCGCAAAGCTATGATCTTGGCCATTACACCAAGAGTGCCGAGCATCGCAGCAAGCAGGCACGCCAGCTTCTCAACGACGACGAAGTGTTGCGTTTGTCCGAAGACCAACAAGTCCTCTTCATCTCCGGCAAGAACCTTGATCCCATTTTGGGCAATAAAGCCCCTTACTATTCCCAACGTGAGAATGCCGGGCGCTATCTTCCCAATCCCTACCACCCGCCACCGGACAAGGTACGGATTGCGACGCGCTTTGGCTCCAAATGGGCGCGGGTCATCAATGAACCTGTCCCGGCAAAATGGGCACACTTCCCCCAACACCAGAGTGGACGGGCGTTAAGTGTAGAGGGGTATCCCCTCTAACTTTTCCCAAACTGGAGACATCCCATGTCAGACAAGGAACAGAACGGGCCAGCGCCGCGTCAAAGCGCTGGCCGTGAGGATCAAAGCACCCCAGACATTAATGACACTCCGACACCCAAAAAGCGCCCGAGCCACATCGCCTATTCCGTGCGTGAGAACGCCGAAGGCAAGGCCTTCTTTAACCGCGTGGGCTCTGCCTTCCAGCACAAGGACGGCAACGGCTTCGATGTTGCGCTTGACGCGACCCCAGTGAATGGCCGCATCACGCTTCGCACTCCCAAGGAGCGCCTTGATGCCAAGCGCACTGGTCAGGAAGGTGCACAAGAGCACCAATCGCAAGACCATGACCGTTGAGCAGGGAGTTCGATGCGGTGCGTGCACCGCATCCGCGGATCAAGACGCAAGCGGAGCTGCTGCAACGCTTGCGTGATACGCCCAAACCGACGCCGGAACCGAGCTTGCAACCGCGCGATGACCTCATGGACACCATTCGCAAGCAGTCCTTTGAGAGCCACACAACACGCATCAAGGAACTGCGACAATCCCTCGGTGCCGCCCGCGAAGGGTTCGAGACAGATTTCGCTCTCAAACCCAAAGCTGGACACGCAAAGGCTGACTTTGGACGAAGCCGCTAAACGAAAACACGGAAGGCGGAGCCACTAACACGGCTCCGCCTTTCCCCCGTTTAGCGTTCTGACGCCCCGTAAACTCTTTCGCATCAACCAACCTGTATTGACCCGGCGCGGCTAAGGCATTTATCGCCTTGCCGCGTGTGGGTGGAGTCCGCCGCATGCGCTACAATATTGATCCTGATGACTTCTTGCCCATCATGAAAGACTACGATCTCACGCTTGAGCAAAAACGGTCATGGATTCTGGCGGCAGTCGAATTCTTCTCCCCCTTGGTTGATGCGGCGTGGGAGGATGATGCATTTGCCCACATAAAAGCCTCTAAGATGGAGGAAATTACTGCCAAATCAGCCGATTCCATGGTAGAATGCTCCGTATACAAACAACACAAAACAAGTGCCCGCGCCGACTTCCACCGTGCAGCGGGACGCAATGAGTCAGGATGGAAAAACACACGACAACAGAAGCGGTCATCTATGCCCGTGTCTCCCATACCAAGCAATCAGCCAAAGGCGGAGGCTTAGGGTCACAAGAGACCCGTTGCCGCGAATTTGCTGCCTATAAAGGCTACAAGGTCGTGGAGGTCTTTACCGATGACATGTCCGGCAAGGTGGCGGGCCGTCCGGGCATGAGTGCAATGCTCGCTTTCCTGCGCAAGCATCGCTCAAAGACTCATGTTGTGATCATTGATGACATCTCACGGCTGGCTCGAGGGCTGGAAGCACACTTAACGCTTCGCGCCTCTATTGCGTCTGCAGGCGGTGTGCTGGAGTCCCCCTCCATCGAGTTTGGGGAAGATTCAGACAGCCAACTCATTGAGAACATGCTGGCCAGCGTCTCCCAACACCATCGCCAGAAAAACGCGGAGCAAACCAAGAACCGAATGCGGGCGCGGCTTATGAATGGCTATTGGCCGTTTGCCCGTCCGGTTGGATACCGTTACGAACGCCACCCGATTCACAAGAACTGGCTGGTGCCGGACGAACCCGTCGCTTCTATCGTCAAACAAGCGATTGAGGGCTTCGCATCAGGGAAATTCGACGCCCAAGCGGAGGTCATGCGCTTTTTGCAAAGCCGCCCTGAATTCCCCAAGCCTAAGAACGGGCTGGTGAGCAATGAACGGGTCTTTATCTTGCTGCGCCAGAAAGTTTATGCGGGCTATCTGGACCATGCCGATTGGGGTGTAAGCATGCGTAAAGGCCACCATGAACCTCTGGTGAGCTTTGAGACCTACCAAAAGGTACAAGACCGCCTCACCCGCGGGGATGGCAAAGCACCTGTGCGCAAAGATATGAGTGAGGATTTCCCGTTACGGGGATTCGTCTGCTGCTCTGAATGTGACAAGCCTTTGACTGCTGCTTTTTCCACCAGCAAGAACGGGCGGAAGTATCCTTACTACTACTGCTTCAACCGGAAGTGCTCAACTTACCGTAAGTCCACACGGCGGGATGTGATGGAGAGTGAGTTCGCGGAGCTGCTGCAATCCATGCAGCCCCAGCCTGAGCTATATGACGTTCTAAAGGCGATTTTCCGCACGATGTGGGATCAAGGTGCGCAGCAAGTAAAAGAACGCAATGACAAACTCCGCCGCGACATCGCCCAGATCGACAAGCAAGTGGAAGCATTGCTGGACCGCATCGTCGATGCGCCTACGGCAAGTGTGGTGAGCACTTACGAGAAACGTATCGCCAAGCTTGAAGCAAACAAATTGGTGTTGGAGGAAAAACTGGCCGCAAGTGGCCAGCCACGTGATGCCTTTGCAAAAAAGTTCGAACACGCCATGACGTTTTTCTCAAACCCTTTAAAACTCTGGCATTCAGACAATTTTGAGGACCGAAGACGGCTGCTGAAACTTGCTTTTGTCGAGCGCTTAGCCTATTGCCCAAATGAAGGATTTCGAACACCCCAAAAGGCCTTTCCATTCAAGGCCTTAGACATGATTTCCGAGGGCAAAAAAGGAATGGCGCACCGGGGAAGATTCGAACTCCCGACCCCTTGATTCGTAGTCAAGTACTCTATCCAGCTGAGCTACCGGTGCGCATTTAGGCAGCGGGACACACGTCCCACATCCTCTCGCCAAAAGCGTTTCCGCCCTTGGGAGCGACACTCATATAGCGATCTTTTGCGCAAGGCAAGGGGGCAGAGGAAATCTGGGTCCCGAACCCTTATTGTTCACCATTTCCGCAGAATTGCAGTGGGTTTTCACGATTGATAGCCCCAAAAAAAAAAAAACCGACGCTGGGCACTTGCGAGGAACCTCGATACTGCCCACCGAGTGTTTCTGCGTCCGTCGACAAACCACGGGAGGCATTCAACACATGATCGGAAGCGATGCGGGTCTCACCAGCGGCGTTGCGAACAGATGACACGTCGTCAGTCACACTGGGCGTCCTCTGAAGTGCAGATGCACTTAATGCAGGTCACCAGGGCGAAGCAAGCAATCTCAACACAAATCCCGTGCCCGCCTTGCCTGTACGCCCCGCGCATGGAGCGGTCACACGGGTGGCTATTACCGAGGTCGATTTGATAAGTCTTCGGCTCCCCGACGCTCAACAACTGCGTTGGCATCTCGAAAACGCGAAAAATCCGGGCCAAAACTGCCGGAATGAGCAAATTCACCTTTCTCCCAAGACACTTGCGGCCTAAAATCCCTTTGGTTAAATTGCTTTCGCATCCGCGAAATACCGTCATGCATGCGGCATGGCAGTGGGATTGTCGCGCGGCGGCTACAAGAGGGGCATCGAGGCCAATTGACGGCTGTGCGTTGGAGGGGTGTGATCGGCTCAAATGGCCGGTTTTCTTCCCAAAATCCAGTCTGATTGTTGGATGTTCCCTTAACAACAGGTGCGGCTGCCAAGCCGCCAAACTGCTGGCTTCTTGAGGGTCTCCCTCATAAACCGGCCATATAACGGGTGTGGATTTAAAAAATCATGTCGAGTCAGATTGGACCTAAAAGCCTTCGCCTTCTGGCCCTTAGTGCGATGCTCGCACTCGGCGGCTGCGCCTTCGCCGACGAGGTCATCTGGCCGACCGTTGCAGGTGATGAAGCTCAAACGGGGACAAATGCTGCCCCTGCCCTTGGCACAAGCACTGCTGCGGGACTTACAGTTACCCCCGGCGCAGCTACTGGAACGCCCGTCGGTGCTCGCGTTGGCCAGCTTCGCGGCGACCTGGGACGGCTTCAGACAGCCATGAACACCCGCTCTGCCGAGCTGGAGGGCATCCGCTCCCAGACCAGTTCCCATGCGAGTGCCTATCACGCGAGCAAGGCTGGCATTGAAGCTAAGCTGCAGGTCGGGACCACACCGGGAAACCCGAACCTTGTTTCTGCCTGGAACCAGACCCAGGCTGAGCTTGATCAGATGGCCCGCGACATCAACAATATGACGGCGCTTTCCACCGCGATCGCCGGTGATGCGTCGACTGCGACCTATTTGCTCGATACGATCCAGGCGACGTTCGGCCTTTCCGGCGCGGTTGATGAAGACCATGTTCAGCTCGAAACATTGCAGGACAATACCAAGCAGACCATCGTTGTGATCAACAGCCTGCTCAGCGAGTTGCGCGAAGACACAGCACGTCAGACAACCTATCTCGCCAATGAGCGCGCCGCTCTCAACACTCTGTCCAACGCGATCAAACGCGGACAGGTATATGGTGGCGGCTTGTCTGTTTCGCAGACGCCTGCCGCAGCACCAAGCCTCGCTGCTGCGCCGCGTGCAGCGGGTGAAGTTCCTGGCACGCCCCCACTTGTGACCATTCGTTTTGATCGCCCTGGCGTTGAATATGAGCGCTCACTCTATACCGCCCTTTCACAGGCCCTTGAGCTTCGCCCTGGCGCTGAATTCACAGTTCTTGCTGTTTCGCCCGCAGGTGGAACGGCCGCCAACGTTCAGCTGGCGCAATCTCAGTCTCGGGAGAATGCAGAGCGGGTCTTCCGTTCCATGAGCGACATGGGTCTGCCGCCTGACCGGGTTCAGCTTTCAGCGACCACAAGTGCTGGTGTGTCTTCAAATGAAGTGCGCATCTACGTTCGCTGAGAAACACCACATAAGTTTCCAAAAGCCCTGCTTCGTAACGAGCAGGGCTTTTTTGATGCTGAAAGGCCTTGACCCTCACGCCGCGTGAGGTCTCATAAAAGCGTCATGGCAAATGAACGCGAAGAATATTCTGTGGGTCAACTCGCTGCGCTTACCGGCGTGTCGGTCAGGACTCTGCATCATTATGATGCGATCGACCTTCTTAAACCGGCACATGTGGCGGCAAACGGGTACCGAATCTATGGCCGCCCGGAAACATTTCGCTTGCAGGAAATCCTCTTCTACCGCGACATCGGCATGCCCCTCGCAGAGATCAAAGAGGTGCTAGACGGGCCAGCCGATGCGGTTGTTCGCCTGACCGTACATCTCGACCGATTGTGCCGTGAAGCAGGTCACACGGCACAGGTGATCGAGACCCTGAACGCTACGATCGCTCACCTGAAAGGAGAACGCGGCATGACAACGGATGAGCTCTACAAGCCCTTTACTGAAGAGCAACAAACAGCCAACGAAGCGTGGCTGGTGGAAACCTATGGTGAGACCATGGCGGACCAGATCGCAACATCGAAACACGCCATCAAAAAATTGCCGCAAGGTATGGAAGGGGCACTAGAAGAATTAAAGACCATTGAGCAGGATCTGGTTGCAGCCTACGAAGACGGCACTACAGAGACGTCTGATACACTTCACACCCTGCTTGAGCGACATAGGCACTTTGTCGCCACGATGTGGGGTCAGCCTTGTTCAGCAGAAGGTTTTTCTGGGCTCGCGGACATGTATCTATCTCATCCAGACTTTGTCGCCCGATATGAAAAACTGAGCCTCAAGTTTTCAGTCTGGCTGACTGCGGCGATGAAAGCCCACGCTAAACACCTTGGATTTGAGGCCTGATGCTCAGACCAGCGCATCCCCGTAGCCGATCATCTCGCCAAGCGTCTTGGCCTCGTAAACACCACGGGCAATGGCGCGCGCCACGCAATCTCCCGCATGGGTGCCGATCTCTGACAGGTGACGTACCCGCATATCATCTCCCAAGGCATGCGCGCCTGTTGCGATGACAAAGATGACATCGCCATCTACCGGCGCATGGGCGGGACGGAGTGCGCGGGCGAGACCATCATGGGCCATTACGGCGACACGGTTGCACTCTGCGGCGGTGAGATCCGCATTGGTGGCCACAATGCCAATGGTCGTGTTCTGCCGGAGCCCCGGGTTGCCGGCCTTCGTTCCTTCAAGCCACTCGGCATCTGGTGCCAACCCCATAGGGGCAACGCCACCAAACTCACCATCACGCTCAAAGGGTGCTGCCCAGAAGGCACTTGTGCCCGGCACAACTGCCGAGCCATAAGAATTGACGGCCATCAGTGCGCCAATTTGCAAACCATCGCTGGATATGAGCGAGGCGGACCCTGTACCGCCCTTAATGCTCCCAGCACGTGCGCCGAATCCTGCGCCTGCATTTCCCAGCCTAAAACTCTCTGCGGCCGCGGCGGCGGCCTCAGCGCCTAAGCGCCGGTATGGAGGTTCCTCGCCCCAGCCTTTGTCGCCCCCGTTCGAGAGGTCGAAGAGGATCGCACCGGGCACGATGGGTGCACGCACTTCACTGCCAGCGATTTCAAAACCGCGGCCCCGTGCTCCGAGCCAGGCTGTGACGCCTGATCCGGTGTCGAGGCCATAAACCGACCCACCAGAGAGTGTCACGGCATCTATGACGCCGCCGAGCAATCTGCTCGGGTCAAGCGCATCTGTCTCCCGCGTCCCCGGCGCACCGCCCATCACATTCACCGCTGCGGTTACAGGGCTATCGGGTAGGATGACCGTTGCGCCCGTGCAGGCGTCCACATCTTCTGCCTGACCGACCTTGATCCCATCGACATCCGTGATCAAGTTACGGGGGCCGGTTTGAATACCACCTGAGGCGAACGGTGTGACCATGGTTTTCCTCGAACACTATGGCACGCAGAATAGACGTGCCGTTGGTGGCGGACGCTAACGATCTGCTAGCGCCGGGTCAAACACCGGTCAAATTGGGTATGCTGGGGTCTAACCAGTTTGCATGGAGCCTAAGAGGGGTTTTCCCTCACATGGAGGACTTGATGAAACTTTCCCGCGCTCTGCTTGTGCTGATCGGCCTTGCCGTTATCTCTACCCCGCTTGGTATCTGGTGGGGCCATTCCGGCACACCCGACACAAGTCCTCATGGCGCGGGAGAATATATGGTCTCGTCTGCCCATCCAGAGGCCAGCAAAGCGGGTCAGGAAATGCTGGCACGTGGCGGCTCAGCGGTTGACGCGGCCATTGCGGTACAGCTGGTTCTGACGCTTGTCGAACCGCAATCGTCGGGCATTGGAGGCGGCGCCTACATGCTGCATTGGGATGAGCGTGCCCGTCTGCTGGAAGCGTATGACGGACGTGAAACGGCACCGACTGGTGCCACACCACGACTGTTTCTGGATGAAGCGGGTCAGCCTCTTTCCTTTTTTGATGCCGTGGTCACCGGCCAATCAAATGGCGTTCCCGGTGCCATTGCCATGCTTCATCTCGCACACCGGGAACATGGAAAATTGCCTTGGGCGGATCTTTTTCAGCCCGCCATCCGCCTCGCCGAAGAGGGGTTTCTTGTCACACCACGCCTCAATAAGCTGATCGCCTGGTCGCCTGCACTGCCGCGTCTGCCCTGGTCGCGCGCCTATTTCTTCACCGAAGACGAGAATGGAAATGCGGTCCCGCTGACCGTGGGGACGCGCCTTAAAAACCCCGCCTATGCAAAAAGCCTGCGGCTCATCGCAGAGCAAGGCCCCGATGTCTTTTACAAAGGGGAAATTGCCGAAGCCATCGTTGCAGTCTCCCAAAACGCTCCCATCCGTCCCGGCACCCTCAGCATGGCGGACATGGCGGCCTACGAACCCGTCAAGCGCGATCCAATCTGTCTTGCCTACCGCACTTACAATGTCTGCGGCATGCCGCCGTCAACCTCGGGCGGTCTCACAAGCCTGCAGACCCTTGGCATTCTTGAATCATTTGATATGGGTGCACTCAAGCCCGGGTCCCTAGAGGCGGTGCATCTCATCACAGAAGCAAGCCGCCTCGCCTATGCTGATCGCGATCTCTATATCGGTGACACGGACTTTGTCGACGTTCCGGTCGAGGCGATGCTTGATGAAGACTATCTCGCGTCGCGTGCGCGCCTGATCGATCTCTCCAGCAGCATCGGAAGAGCGGAGGCAGGCGTGCCTGAAGCCGCCGGTGATCTGGGGTCTCTCTACGCGCCGAACGAGTCCCGGTCTCGCCCTTCGACCAGCCACTTCAGTATTGTGGACGCGCAAGGCAATGTTGTCTCCATGACGACGTCCATTGAGGCGCCGTTTGGCAGCCACCTGATGGTAGGCGGGTTCTTCCTCAATAACCAACTCACCGACTTCTCCTTTCGCCCGGTGATAGACGGGAAACCCGTCGCCAATGCTGTGGCGCCTGGTAAGCGGCCTCGCTCCTCTATGACGCCGAGCATGGTGTTTGATGCGCAAGGTGATTTTTATCTGGCGATCGGGTCTCCTGGGGGCAGTCGCATCATTGCTTTTGTGACACAGACGCTTGTTGCTCTTCTTGATCATCACATGCCCATGCAGGAGGCGATCAATCAGCCCCGGCATGTGAACCGCAATGGCCCGCTTGAGATTGAAGAAAGCACCACGATTGCGGACTTAAAGGAAGAACTGGAGCAGCTCGGCCATGAGGTCGTGGTGAAGGAAATCACCAGCGGGCTGCATGGTATCCGCCGGTTGGAGGGCGGACTTGAAGGAGGGGCGGACACGCGCCGTGAAGGCATTGTCCTGAGTGGGCGGCTCTAGGACGCTTTTTTCCCATTGAGCAAATCCTCTGAAATCTTGACCAGTCCCTTGAGAGCGGGATCCGGCGCAGTCACCAGATAGGTCGGAATGGATTTTGTATAGCTTCCTATTTTCCCACGATCCTCAAACCGGCTTCGAAAACGGTCTGTCTCGAATAAACCACCCCAACGCTGGACGATACCTCCCGCAACATACACCCCGCCTGTTGCCCCCAATGTCAGAGCAACATTCGCGGCCGCGGCACCGAGCCAGGTTGTAAAACAGTGAACGGCCTCTGCACTGATCGGCTCCCCGCCCGTTGCGGCGCGCGCTGAAATCTCTGCCGCACTCACAGGTTCGCATTCAAGACCAGCCATCTCGCACAACACATCATGAAGCGCTTCCAGACCTGCGCCTGACAGAATGGTTTCTGCATTCACATGCCCGAAACGCCGAAGGAGGCGTTCATAGATTGCCAGCTCGCGGGTGTTCGCAGGTGCAATGTCAGCATGCCCCCCTTCACCATCAATCAACGCAAACTGGCCCGCCCCATCAGGGACTAGCCCGGCGACGCCTAGGCCCGTTCCGGCACCGAGTACTGCCATAGGGCCTGCTGGGTCAGCGCTGCCACCCCCAATCTGTAAAAACTCATCATCATCAAACAGGGGCAATGCATGAGCGATGGCCACAAAGTCATTCACCAGGCTGACGTTGGCGGTGCCGAGCCTTGTTTTCAGTTCAGACTCCGCCAATTGCCAGGGACAATTGGTCATATCGATAGTCGGGCCAGATTCAGTCTGCACCAAAGGTCCCGCACCGCATACGGCAGCGGCGTTGATTTCAGGCGCACCGCTCTCATCCAACGCCTCTTGCACAACATCGCCAAAGGTCTTGAAGTCTTCTGTCTCGAGAACGATCGGAGTCGTGAGGCTCTCTGCACCGACCGAGGCATCTGCGTAGGCGAAGCGGGCATAGGTCCCCCCAATATCCGCCACGAAAAGTCGCACACCATCTTCAATATATTCCACGGTACACCTCCTAGGTTTGAAGCCGTCAGCAAACTAGGCATATGGCTTCACTACCGCATGACCGTTTGGTCATGCGTGCGACCGAAAATCCAGTTTCTCTTTTCGCGTTCGGCCTCTACTGCGCTGCGCGGATCATATCCTTGCGGTGAGGTATCCATATTCTGAACCGGGTCCCGGTGGCGCCGGTTTCAACAAGCTCCAGTGTACCGCCATGCGCCCGAACCAGATCTGCGGAAATCGCAAGGCCAAGTCCGGTGCCGCCCTGGCGCGTGGTACCGCCAAACGGCTGGAAAAGACGTTCGCGGGCGGCATCTGGAATACCTGGCCCGGTGTCCGCCAGTTCAATGGTGACAGATTCTACATCATTGAAGGCCGAAACAGAAATCTCGCCGCCTGCTTCCATGGCTTGAGCCGCATTTCTTCCAAGATTGAGCAGAACTCGAAACAAATGATCCGGATCAGCGTCAACTTCCAACTCGTCGGCAATTTCTATCCGAATAGCGACGGGGCTATTCTCTTCCAGGCCGATAGCCTCCATCGCCTCCGCCGCGAGACCTTTCAGTGCGACTGCACGGCGGGCGGGCGGTGCTTCCTCGCTGCTGCCGAATTTAAGCGTGTTGGTGCATAGCTGAATGGCACGATCAATGGAGGCAAAAAGGCGCGGCGCCAAGCTCTGCACAGTCGGGTCATCCACACCACCCAACCTGTCAGAGATCAGCTGTGTGCTCGCCAATATATTCCGCAGATCATGATTGATCTTGCTGATTGCTGTTCCCAGCGATGCGAGTCTCGCCTGCTGGTTCAATGTTGAGCGCACCTGTGTTTGGAGGTCGGCCAATTCACGCTCGGCAACACCAATTTCATCCAGCCGCGTTGATGGTTCGATGACACGGGACGCATCATCTGGCTTTTCGCTGAAGGCCACCATGTTTTCCGTAATGCGCCGCATGGGCCGGACCAGAAAAAAGTTCAGGGCAAAAAAGACAAGAGACGCCGTAATAATGGAGATCAAGATCGACAGATTGAGAATGTTGGTCGAAAAGTCGAGCATGGCCTGACGTAACGGTGTTTCGTCAAAAACGATTTCGATAAAGTCGCCGCCTTCGAACCGAGGCTTGCCAATTACCCGAATGGTGCGGCCATCTTCCGCCATCAGGCAGTCGAACATGTCCATGATGATGTCAAGGAAGGTCGCGTCGCGCAGATCGTAGGTCGCATCAATCGCTGGCGGCATGTCGTCTCTGAGGATTAGTCGACGCGCCGCGTTTCTATGCAAGACGACGGCAAAGGCTTCCGCGTTGGTCAGAAGTTCATCGCGGAGCGTATTAGCCACCATATTGTCTGGGGTCGCTTCAAGGGCGAGGGTTGCGATCTGCGCTCGCGCCAGGCGCTGTTTGATCCAGCTGTCCCTGAAATTGGAGAGTGAGGGTACATAGATCAACACCTCTGCCAGCATCACAAAAAGGACCGTGAGGACAAGGAGCTGTGCCGACAGACTGCGGCGCAAGGGAGCCACAAGACGGACGACCGGTGCCGCGGCACCCCGTGGCCCGGTATCCTTATCTGCGTCCGTCACATCGCTGATCTCGCGATCCATGTTCCGCCTGTTTTCCGTCGCGCGGCGCTTATGCGCTGCTCCTAGGAGTATAGCGGAAAGGGATGCTATCCGAACAGGCCAAGGAACTTCACAATTGCCCTTGTCTTCCAACTAAAGAGTGTCGGTGTGTAGTAAGAACCTGCGGCCCGTTTGCTGATTTCCGTCAAGGTCGGGTATGGCGCAACCGCACCGGCCATGGCCCCGATTTTGAGCCCCTGAGACTTTGCAAGCACCCAGGGCTGCAACAGATCACCGGCATGTGGCCCAACAATGCTTGCGCCCAAGATGCGGCCGTGACTGTCGGTCACGACTTTGACGAGCCCGCGTGTCCGCCGCTCGGCTTGTGCGCGGTCATTTTCCGCAAGCGGCCAACGCAGCACCTCGATCTTGCCGTGCTTTTTGCGGGCTTCTTCTTCCGTCTCGCCGACATGGGCCAGTTCCGGATCAGTGTAGGTCGCCCAAGGAATAGCAGAATGGTCCGCTTTTGCCGGAATGCGGAACAGGATGTTTCGGATCACAATGCCTGCGTGATAACCGGCAACGTGGGTGAACTGAAGGCCACCGGCCACATCTCCAATTGCGAAAATCTTCTTGTTTGTGGTTCTGAGCCGCGCATCCACTGTGATGCCAGTGCGCTCATATTTGATGCCTGCATTTTCAAGGTCGAGCCCATCGATATTTGGACGCCTGCCCACTGCAAGCAGCAGATGTGATCCGGACACCGTTTCTTCACCAGCATCTGTCTCGATGGAGACGCTGACACCGTCACCTTCTTTGGCGACGGAGGTCACTTTCGCGCCCTCGCGGATATCGACACCATCTTCGCGAATGGCGTCAAGCACCAGCGAGGTCAGTTCCGGGTCGTCCTTGCCGAGCGCCTTCAGACCTTCAAGAACGGTCACCTTTGCACCAAGACGTCGATGCGCCTGGGCGAGCTCCATCCCGATGGGACCGCCCCCCACGATGATCAGATGATCCGGGCGTTCTTTCAGATCAAACATGGTTTCGTTGGTGAGGAACGGCACGGTGTCGAGGCCGGGTATCGGCGGCACCGCCGGAGATGACCCAGTTGCGATCACAAAGCGGCGCGCCTTGATCGTCTGATCACCTGCCTGCACAGTTTGAGGGCTCGCAAATCGTGCAGCAGCTTGTATGACCTGAACGCCCAAACCTTCGAAGCGTTCAACGCTGTCCACGGGCGCGATCCCTGCGATCACCTCATGTATGTGATCATGAACACGACCAAAATCGACTTCCAGCGCTTGTGGCTTCACACCAAAGGCTTCGCCGTCCCCCATGCCATGTGCATGCTTGGCCGCTGCAATCAACGCTTTGGACGGAACACAGCCATAGTTCAGGCAGTCCCCGCCCATCTTACCCTTTTCGACAAGAACCACTTTCGCCCCCATCTGTACGGCTCCCGCCGCAACAGAGAGACCGCCAGATCCGCCTCCGATGACACAAATGTCCGCTTCAATCACATTGCTCATGATGTTTCCTCACACTCCCAGATAGAGGAGGCCCTTATGCTTCTTCTTTTGAAAAACGTTTGTAGATAACAGGCACCAGTGACAGCGCTGCAAGCGCCAGGATCGGGCCCAATACTTCCGGCTGAAAAATAATGCCGAGATTGGGCTCCCCACCTTCATCAAAGATCGCGCCCAGACCATTGCCAACGCTCGCGAACACAAAGGTGCCTGGAATGATGCCAAAAAAGGTCGCCACCACAAAGGTGCGCAGTTTCACGCCCAGGAAGGCTGGGGCCAGGTTCACAAGAAAGAACGGAAAGAGAGGCACCAGGCGCAGCACCATCAGGTAGGAGAACGCGTTCTTTTGAAAGCCTGCTTCCATCTTTTGAATGCCGGGCCCCGCTTTTGCGCGCAACGTGTCGCCAAGTGCCGTCTTGGCGATCAGAAACACCACGGTCGCGCCGATGGTTGCTGCAACAACAGTTGCCAGTCCACCAAACAGCGTGCCAAACAGAAAGCCGCCTGTCAGGGTTGCGATGAGCGCGCCCGGCAATGAGAAAGCGACCATGACTGTGTAGATCGCCATATAAACCGTGAACGCCAGCGCAGTGTTTTCGGTGACGAAGGTCTGCAAAAATTCTCGGTTCTCTTTCAGAGCATCAAGGGTGACATATTGCCCGAGATCCAGCACAAAGAAGGCTACAAGCCCCGCAGCGAGAACTACCAAGGGTATCAGCCTGCCGAGGCTGAACCCCGATTGCTGCACGTCCGAATTTTCATCGCTCATATCTATTCCTCCCTGTCGGCTTTTTACGAGCCGGACGTGTCGTTCAAGGACCAATCATAATCGTATCCCTGGACGCGTGTTGTGTTTTCGAGCTTCTCTGCAAGATCACCTTCGGCATATGATCGCAGGTGCGCAATGAGATTGGCTGTCCCTTTTCCAAAATCTTCCGAGTACCAATCATATATCTTGGATACGCGGAGAGCATTGCCCTGAAAGGTCGCGCCACGAGGGCTGTTAATGTAGGCGCGGGCGGCAGCTTCGAGATCCTGTTCCAAGGTCTTGCCCGTGAAAGGTTTCGTCGGCAGGTTGGGACATCCGATGGATGCACAATTCACTGCATAGTGGACACGGGGGTCCTTCCAGATCGGGCGCAAGATACGGTGCTCAATATCATCCAGTGTCAATCGTTCGCCATCAACGGACACGAGCTTCGCGCCCCAAGGCCCAGTTGAGAAAAAACCCGGGGAGATATTGATCTTGCGGATGGAGCTGACCGGATAATGATCAAGGATCACCCGGACAGTTGCGGCGTTGTAAAGGTTCGCCCAGAAGGCGAATTGCTCATTCTTACCCAGCGCATCCACTTCTACTGCTTCAAGGCTGGTGATGTAGAGTTCCAGCCTGTCGCGGTCTTCTTCACTTGCAGCCAGGCTCGCATAGTCGACCTTGTTGGCCTCACCGTCCGCGCCAGGCACGAGATAGGTGTCCAAAAGCGCCTGCCAGTCGGAATGATCTATGGTCACGGTCGAACTCTCCTCAAAAGCGCTCCATCTGGTCCAGGCATCAGCGGCTGGAACCTGGGTCGCGCCAATCAAAAGCCAAACTAGGGCGATTACCCCTAGAAAGAACAACCCAATGGGTCGAGACCGCCTGGATCGCCGCTTCGCGCCCCCAAGGCGCTGATAATGCCGTTCTGTCACTGTCAGGACCATATCGCCTCCTTCTTGCGCCAGACTGCTGTGCTTTCCAGGTCTGTTTTCTGGGCGCAATGCTTTCGTGTGTAGCGGAAGGTGGGGTGTCCATGCGAAAAAACCCGCAAAACTCACCTGCTTGTGAGAGAGCGTTAGCGCTGGTGAGGCTCAGGTGATCGCAACAGAAGTGCCGGAATCTGCGACTTTTCACATCCCCTGCGCGATTTCAGTCCAAAATCGGCTGATTTCTGCGGCGTTTACCTGCAAAACACCCCCGGACAGTCGTTGACTTGCCCCCCACCATTGCTTATACACGCGGCCAGTCTGGCCGTTGGGCATCCGCCCGCGGCTTCTATTGTTATGGGGGCACACCAGTCGATGGTCTGGTCAGGAGCCCTAGTCGGAGAAGACCCGTGAAACGGACATACCAACCAAGCGCACTCGTTCGCAAACGCCGTCATGGTTTCCGCGCCCGCAAAGCGACAAAAGCTGGCCGCGCGATCCTGTCTGCGCGCCGCTCAAAAGGCCGCAAGAAGCTTTCCGCTTAAAACTCTCCTATTGGGCGAGAAAACCCTCTTTGCAGGGTTTCTGGAGGCGGAGAGCCCCTTTTCTTTTCGAAGACCCAAGGGGATCCAATGATGGAGCGCCTCAAGGCCCGCCGCGATTTCCTGAAAGCTGCCAAAGGCCACAAATGGGCGGCCCCAGGGCTTGTGCTTCAGGCCCAGAAGCAAACACAGACACAGACCGAGCCCCAAGCAGAGGCTCGTGTCGGCTTTACCGTTACAAAAAAAGTGGGCAAAGCCCATATCAGAAACCGGGCGAAACGTCGGCTGCGTTCTGTCGCATCTGACGTTCTGGCACTTGCCGCCCGTCCGGGGTACGACTACGTCCTCATTGGGCGCGCGGGAACCATTTCCCGCTCTTACACCGATCTCACAAGGGATCTTGAAACGGCTCTCGCCAAAGTGCACGCACAAAAGACACGCGACGCACATAAGCGGCGACAGGCATCTCAGAAACAAGGGTGATCTTAGTTCATGTCTGACAATAAGAACTTACTTCTTGCCGCCGTCCTATCGATGGCCGTTCTTGCAGGATGGCAGTACTTCTTTATTGAGCCGAAGATGGAGGCCGAGCGCGCAGTGCAGGCTGAAATCGCGGCGGCCCAGGAAGAAGCAGCTGAATCAGCAATCCCACAGGTGCTTGAGAGCCGACCTAATAGCCCCGCCGATCTTGGCGACGGCACACTGCTTACAGGCCTGCCACGGGACCTGGCTCTCACCCAGAGCAAGCGGGTGCAAATCGACACGGACCTTGTCGCAGGCTCGATCTCACTCACCGGCGCACGGATTGACGATCTGCAACTGCATACTTATCGCGAGACTGTTGATCCAACGTCACCGGAGATTGTTCTCTTCTCGCCTGCCAACTCCATCTCACCCTATTTCGCTGAATTTGGATGGTCAGCACCTGCCTCTGCGGGCCTGAAACTTCCTACACGAGACACGATCTGGACAGCGCCTGCCGGTGCATCACTGGCGGCCAACGGCTCGGTCACGCTCACCTATGACAATGGCGAAGGCCTCGTCTTCAACCGCACCATCACGATCGACGAGAATTACATGTTCACCGTCGAGCAGAATGTCGTGAACAATACGGGGACACCTATCACGCTTTACCCCTACGGCCTGGTGTCGCGGACGGGCACGCCGGAGATTGAAGGTTTCTTCATTCTGCATGAAGGCATGATTGGCGTATTGGGCGAAGAAGAAGGGCTTGTCGAAATTGACTATGACGAGATCCTCGAAGATCGCGAGATCAAATACACAGCCAATGAAGGCTGGCTCGGCATTACCGATAAGTATTGGGCGACGGTTCTAATCCCTGAACAGGGCGCCAATTTTGATGCCCGTTTTTCTGAAGGGCCCAATCCGCGGAAGAATGTCTATCAGACGGATTACCTGGTTGTTGATGGCCTGACAGCCGCCCCCGGTGCGTCGCTTAATCACACCGCCCGGCTTTATGCAGGTGCCAAAGTGGTCGACATGATCGATGCTTATGATGAGGAAGGCATCTTCCGCTTTGAGCTGATGATCGACTGGGGATGGTTCTACTTCCTCACCAAGCCTCTTTTTCTGGGGCTTGACTATGTGTTCGATATTGTCGGCAATTTCGGGATCGCCATTCTGATCGTCACAGTCATCATCAAGCTTTTCTTTTTCCCGCTCGCCAACCGTTCTTACGAAGCGATGAGTAAGATGAAGAAGCTGCAGCCCGACATGGAAAAGCTGCGCGATCAATATGCTGATGACAAGATGAAGCAGCAGCAAGAAATCATGGAGCTCTACAAGAAGGAGAAGGTGAACCCGCTTGCTGGTTGTTTGCCGGTGGTGATCCAGATCCCTGTCTTCTTTGCGCTCTACAAAGTCCTCTTTGTCACCATCGAAATGCGCCATGCGCCCTTCTATGGCTGGATCCAGGACCTGTCTGCCCCCGATCCCACGACACTGTTCAACCTGTTTGGCCTCATTCCCTGGGACCCTCCATCGCTTCTGATGGTTGGTGTCTGGCCGCTTCTCATGGGCATCACCATGTTTGTGCAGCAGCGCATGAACCCTGCTCCGTCGGACCCAACGCAACAGATGATCTTCACCTGGATGCCGCTCTTCTTCGTCTTTATTCTGGCAAGCTTCCCTGCGGGTCTCGTCATCTACTGGGCGTGGAACAACCTGCTCTCTGTTCTTCAGCAGGGTGTGATCATGCGGCGTCAAGGCGTGCCAATTGAGCTTTTCTCAAATCTGGGGATCGAGAAACTGTTCAAGCGTTCCGCCAGTAAAGACGAAACCTGACTCCCGATGGACGGCGATACTCCTGAGCAGAAGGCAGAGCTGGAGAAAGGGCATTGGCTCTTTGCACAGCCATGCACTTTCGTGAAGGGTGTCGTCAAACTGGATGGGCTTCCCAACGACGCACTCCCTGAGATCGCCTTTGCAGGGCGGTCCAATGTGGGCAAGTCAAGCCTCGTCAATGCCATGACGGGCCGCAAGACCCTCGCGCGCACATCCAACACGCCCGGACGTACCCAGGAGGTAAACTATTTCACCCTCGGCCAACCGGGTCGTGAAGGCCTCTTTCTGGTAGACCTGCCCGGCTATGGTTATGCTCGGGAGTCCAAGGACCGGATCGCGACCTGGACCGATCTGGTGATGACCTATCTGCAGGGCCGCGCCACACTGCGCCGCGTCCTGCTGCTGATTGATGCGCGTCACGGCATCAAAAAGAATGATGAAGAAGTGATGGCCATGCTGGACAAAGCTGCTGTTTCCTACCTCATCGTGCTCACCAAAGCTGACAAGCTCAAAAAGGGCGAAATTGAAAAGCGGCTGGAAACAACCAAAGCTCAGCTTCGCAAACACGTCGCGGCGTTCCCTGAGATCGCGGTTACGTCATCTGAAAAGGGCACAGGCATTCCTGAACTCCGCGCCCATATTGCCGAACTGGCAGAGCTTGCTCCCATGGGATATAAAGCTGGCACGTAAAGCCTGACACAACACCAGGCTCACAATGCAGGGGGCAGGAGTGCGCTTGCGCAAGTATGGCGCGCCCATCAGACAGCAGCGATGATCGACCAAGAAAACGACCCGGAAACCGGTATCGACCGGGCCAAAATCCTCTCTGAAGCACTGCCTTACATGCAGCGCTACGACAAGCGCACAATCGTCGTCAAATATGGCGGGCATGCCATGGGCAATGCAGAACTGTCAGCGCAGTTCGCCCGAGACGTCGTGCTTCTAAAGCAATCCGGCATCAATCCGATTGTGGTCCACGGTGGTGGCCCGCAAATCGGCGCCATGCTGAAAAAACTCAATATTGAAAGCACGTTTTCCGACGGCCTGCGTGTCACCGATAAAAATACGGTGGAAATTGTGGAGATGGTGCTTGCAGGCTCCATCAATAAACAGATTGTCGGCGCGCTCAATCAGGCGGGCGGACGGGCTGTTGGGCTTTCAGGCAAAGACGGCAACCTCCTTATTGCCCGGAAAGTCACGCAGAAACATGACCCGGATTCCAATGTGGAAAAAGCGGTTGATCTCGGGTTCGTAGGAGAGCCTCAGAAGGTAAACCCGGAAATTCTGGAAACCATGATTGCCTCTGACATTATTCCGGTGATCGCACCTCTTGGTGTATCAGAGACCGGGGACACCTATAATATCAACGCAGATACCGCTGCAGGTGCAATCGCTGCGGCCACAAGTGCCAAACGTCTCCTCCTTCTCACCGATGTGAGCGGTGTTCTCGACAAAGAAGGGACGCTCGTCACCGGCCTTACTATCGCGGAAGCGAACACTCTGATGGAAGACGGGACAATTTCTGGCGGAATGATCCCAAAGCTGGAGACCTGCATTGATGCTGTGAATGACGGCGTTGAAGCGGTGGTCATTCTGGACGGTCGGGTGCCCCATGCCGTGTTGCTGGAACTCTTTACTGAACATGGTGTCGGGACACTTATCAAAGACGGTTAGCACCTGTACCGCGACAAACATACAGCAGAGGGCTTAGAGCACTTGGCAGCACTCGCCAGAATGCTATTGTCTCCAAAGACGCTTGGTGGGGCACGTGTTTTGGATCGAGAAATATGAACGAAGTTAGCAGCGGGCAGCGCTGGTCCGCTCAGCACAATGCCTTAGCGGCCGCCATTTTCTGCGCCGCATTCTTTTTACTAAGCACACCCGCGAAAGCAGAATATCGCTTCTGCAACACAACCACCTATGTCCTGGATGCAGCAATTGGGTACGAAACCGCCGACGGGTGGCAAAGCCAGGGATGGTTTCGCATCCTTCCCGGCGCCTGCAACGCCGTTCTTCCCGGGCGCATAGAACATGACGAATATTATGTTTTTGCCCGGTCGATAGATGCGCATGAAGGGGGCACAAAATATTTCAGTGGCTCTGACCGCTTCTGCACCGCGCCTGGGGATTTTCTCGTCAATGACCGGACGAATTGTGCCACGCGTGGCTTTGATGGGTTCGATTTCACCCGCGTTGAAACGCGCAGTGGCAATAAATGGACGACGACGTTTTCAGAACCCAGCAATTACACGCTGAACCGGGCCGAAATCGCAGGAGCCCAGAGATTGCTGCGGGATACCGGTGCCTCGATTTCCCAGATCGATGGACTAAGCGGTCGGCGCACAACCACCGCGATCAAGAACTTCCAACAATCGATCAACCTTCGGGCAGACGGCAAAGTTACACCCGCGCTATTTAACGCCCTTATCGAAAGCGCAGATCAGCGTCAGGCTGGCACGGGCTTGTCGATCTGCAATACAACAGATTTCCTCGTCTGGGCGGCCGTTGGCTATCAAAGCGGTGAGGATTTCGCATCCAGCGGTTGGATCCGCATCGAACCGGATCGCTGTGAAAAAGCCATCAAAGGTGAGTTGAAAGAGCAGTACTATTACACCTACGCGGAAGCTGTTGACGGGGGTGGGCTGGTCGCGCGCCGCGCCGGGCAAGACCTTGTCTGGGCGGGCAATCACACCTTTTGCACAAAAGGCACTCGGTTTGAAATTGAGGGCCGCGAAGGGTGCCCAGAGCGCGGTTTTGATGACACCGGATTTAAACGGATTGATACCGGCGAAGCGCTTGTTTGGACAGAAACGCTTAAATAGCGAACCGCTCTAGCTCTCTCCCTTAGGCGCTAGTTCAAAGAACGCCAATTGCAGGTTCATCTTCTTATCTTCAAGCGGATATTCAAACCCGTTTTTAGGAAGAAGAAGGTCCGTGTGCTTTATATGCAGCGCCTTTTGAACGGCCAGCGCCGTTCTCATACTGAGTTCCGCCTTCCAGCAGACAGATGCAATCGCTTCTGGTGATTTAGCATCCATAATCTCTGTGATTTTTTTCACAGGCACCTCAATCAAGAGCGAGAGTGCCATGCACAGGCATTCCTTTTGACCCGTATCGGCAAGCGTGGTGACCGCGGCATTGTCCAGCTTGCCTGCTTCATAGGCCTTGCGAACAGATGCAAGAGTCGCATCCAGCTTTTCTGTGCCATCTTCATCGGCGACGCGTTCCATTACACGATCACGCAGTTCTTTCTGCGTTTCTTCGTCCAGCCCTTCTTGCACCAGCAGATCTTCCAGTAGAGACCTGGCGACAAAGCTCGCGATCCGTTTGATCGCACGAATGGACAGGTTTGGCCGCATCACAAGCGGTTCGTGAAGCGCTTCGATATCAATCGCTTTGGTGATCAGGAGATCAAGTGTGTCTTCTCTAATCTGGACATTGGGATTGGCGAGTAGCGCCGTGACAGCAGGGATGTCGAGAGACTGCGCAACCTTCTCGACAATCTCTTCGCCCATGTTCTCGCGGCGCGCGATGGCCTCCGCAGCACCGTCCACTGCACTTCCGGCGATCAGTTCCATCAAGTCTGCATCAGACAGAAGGGGTGAATATTCAAGCACCGGAGCCGCGACCGATATCTCAACGTCCCTGGCGAGCCTTTGAACGATGCGTGGGGGCACATTATCACTCGCCTTTATCTCTTCAGCGACAATGGCACGCACACGCGGAAGTTTGTCTGCGGCAAGTTTTTCAACGAGCGCAATGACCCGCTCCAACAAATCTCCCTGCATATGTTCATCGGCGCCAGGAACCAACCTCGATATCCGCCGCGCAAGCTCCACGCGGACAAGCTCTTCAGGGTCGTCCGCCAATATCTCGCTTGCCTGAATGGGTGTCGACGGGTTTGCTGCAACCGCAACGCGCACATCCAGCATCTCGTCTTCCGACAGGTAATAGAGCACCTCACCGGGTGCATCTGTCCGGGAGGCAAGTTCGCGTTTTGCCGCCCGAGAATGCTTCTCCAACACAGCGCGCGCGTCCTCATAGCTCAAGTCACTGGGCAACCGCCGCCAGGTAAACATTCTTTTCAACAGGTTCTTCATGATGTCCCCTCGGACAATTCCCCAGTTATCCCATTGCCGATTGTCGTTTGTACTACCGGCTCAACATTCGAGATGCTGTTCTCAGATGCCATCCTCCAGGTTCCCTTGCCGGACCGTTTCACCTCGTAAAGCGTATGGTCAGCACGCGCCATCAGGCTCTGAAGTTCTTCACCGGGCTCTGCGCTTGCGATTCCGATAGATAGGCCAGGCAGAACCTCCTCGCCATATTCAGCCGCGATGAGATTAAAGGCGCGGACCAGTCGTTCTGCCGTCAGAGCCGAAAGGGCGCCTGGCGCTTCCCCACAAGAACCAATCCACATGGCGAACTCATCGCCTCCCAAACGGGCTGCGAGATGGTCCCCTCTCGGCAGGTCTGCAATCGCCTCACCCATCAAGGTAGAGAGAGAGGTCAGCAACGCATCACCAACGGGATGACCATAGGTGTCATTGACCGATTTGAAATTGTCCATATCGATGAACATGAGATTGCCCGCAGTTTCTTCGCCAACATGTAGGGCCAAGCTTTCGCTCACGCCCGCAATGAAGGCACGCCTGTTCAAGAGCCCCGTCAGCTCATCTGTCCTGGACAATCGATCCAGTTCGCGCAGTTGACGCGCATGTTCAATCGCGTTTGAAAGGTGGTCAGCCGCGTGGGCAAGCATGGCCTCTGCGCGACCGGCCGTATCCAACAGCACGACGAACCCGTTCATGACGTCCCAATGATGGGTCAGAAGGCACAGAAAAGGTCCCTCCCGCCATATCTGGTATGCCTGCGCCTGCTCATCTGAGGGAATGGCAGTGTCCATCAAAACCCCAAAATCGGGGTCGGGAAGATCCGTTGACATAGTGGAGTCAATGTGACGGGCTGCCGGTTTCAACGGCGTGCCATCTGCCTGGAGCGGCACGACCCACGCGCCGGCGGCCTGAAATGATGTCACCAGAACACGGGCAGCTGCACGCAACATGTTGTGAGGTTGCATCTCCTGCTGTATTGCTCGCGCAATTGCTGAGATAAGCGCGTCATCGTCACGCTGCTCATCCAGTTCGCGCGCGCGGCGACGTTCCGCTGTCACATCGCGCGCGACACCCCGCGCACCGCACCATTCACCCTGATCATCGGTAAGAGGCCGAACAGAGGCGATAAGGCAGGCCGCGTTACCGTCTTCTCCGCGGATCCAAACTTCGGTTTCTGTAATCGCTTCTCGTGCCGCGAACAGCGCCACAAGGTGGCCCGCCTCGTGCGGGTCCATAGCAAGGCCTGCAGGTGACGCACCGTTCAATGCCAGCGGTAAATAACCAACAATACCTTGCGGACTGACAAAGGAGAATCTCGACGACGCATCGACTTCCCAAACAAAGTCGCCGGAACAATCCGCAAGATCCCGATACAGGGCGCGGGAGCTCACAAGCGCCTCTACCAGGTTGCCTTCAAGAGAGACGTTGCGGGCCAGCAAAAGGACGCTGGTCCCGCTACTCATTGGAAGGTCCACTGGAAGTGCGGTGATGTCATAGGTCAAATTACCTTCATCCCGCGCTGCTGCCGGCACGATAATGCGCTTGGAGAGAGGCACGCCTGTCTGGCCAACAGTCAGGAACGCGCTCGCGGTTTCGCTGATTTTATCCAGCGCCTGTCCCGGCGTTGTCCCCATAAGGCGCATGAGTTCATCACCCGCATCGTTTTTCGCCAGCACTGCGCCTTCCTGCGCCAGCAGCAAGCCCGGCCCACGGAAGCGCTGCAACAGCTCACGCGGCGCGATTGATGCAACATCATCAACGAGCTCCGGTGAAAAAACATCATTCTGCGCGGCAGACATCAAACCAGGAACCTTTGAACTCAAAAAGCCAGAGTTCAAATCTAGCAATTGGCTCTTAATGGGCCTTTAAGCAGTGATTTAAGTTGGTTGCTAATTAGTGAATGCCTCGGCAGAGTGCGGCTTCGAACCACGAGTAGCGTTGAGCATGTCTGACGAACCCGAACAAAGCCTGAAAAACCCCGATTTCCTCCACATTGAGACCTGGGTTTTTGATCTGGACAACACGCTTTATCCCCCTGAATGCGATCTGTTTTCCCAGGTCGATGTGCGAATGCGGGACTTCATTTCAGACTATTTAAACGTTGATCCAGAAGAAGCCCGTCGCCTGCAGAAGCACTATTACGTTGAACACGGCACCACGCTTAGCGGCCTCATGAAAGTGCATGATCTCGCGCCTAAGGCCTTCCTGGATTATGTGCACCAAATCGATGTGAGCCATATCGCACCCGCGAATGATCTCAACCGGGCGATCGAGCGGCTGCCCGGCCGCAAAGTCATCTTCACCAATGGGACTGTTGCTCACGCAGAAAACGTGACGGAGCAGCTGGGGATCACGCACCATTTCGACGAGGTCTATGACATTGTGGCCGTCGACTACACGCCCAAACCGGCACCTCAAGCCTATGCGCGGTTCGTTTCAGGCACGGGCATTGACCCTACCCGGTCGGCAATGTTTGAGGATATCGCCCGGAACCTGCTCGCCCCCCACGACATGGGTATGACGACCGTCTGGGTACGCCCCGGAGAGCCAGGCCCGGAAAAGCATCAGCAAATGTCCCACGAAGGTGCCGATGGGGATCATGTACACCATGTGACCGACGATCTGACGGAATTTCTCCAGAGCCTCTAGCCTGAGCCTTCAATACTCTTGTTTTGTCGCACTCCCAGACGCTAGAGCGTTTCAACTTCAGCTGGAAATGCTCTGGTTGACAACCCCCTGCCCCCCGCTATGGTGCCGCGGCGCTCAAAACCCATGCCAAAGCGCCGATAAATAAGGATTCCCAAGATGACCCCAGCAGAGCTTCAATCCATCATCGACACGGCTTTCGACAATGTGGACGCCATAGACACCAAAACGACTGGTGAGGTGCGCGACGCGGTCAATGAGGCCCTGACGCTCCTGGACAATGGAGAAGCTCGGGTTGCCGAAAAGGGTGACAAGGGCTGGGTGGTCAATCAATGGCTGAAAAAGGCTGTACTCCTGTCTTTCCGTCTGAATGACATGGAGACAATCGCGGGTGGTCCCGGCAACAGCACCAACTGGTGGGACAAGGTTCCGTCAAAGTTTGAAGGCTGGGGTCCGCAGGAATTTTCTGCTGCCGGCTTCCGGGCGGTACCAGGTGCCATTGTGCGTCGATCCGCCTATATCGCGCCAGGTGCTGTGCTGATGCCGTCCTTTGTCAATCTGGGGGCACGCGTCGATAGCGGCACAATGGTCGACACCTGGGCAACAGTCGGGTCCTGCGCTCAAATCGGTAAAAATGTGCATATTTCCGGTGGTGCAGGCATTGGCGGCGTTCTTGAACCGCTGCAGGCTGGACCCGTCATCATTGAAGATAACTGCTTTATCGGAGCCCGCTCAGAAGTTGCTGAGGGCGTGATTGTCGGCACTGGCGCTGTGCTCTCCATGGGCGTGTTCATTACATCGACCACCAAGGTCGTAAACCGCGAAACCGGCGAAGTTCATGTTGGCTATGTGCCGCCTTATTCAGTTGTTGTCCCTGGCGCTCTGCCTGGCAAGCCACTGCCCGACGGCACGCCTGGCCCAAGCCTCGCCTGCGCCGTGATCGTCAAAACCGTGGATGAGCGCACCCGATCCAAAACATCTGTAAACGAGCTCCTTCGGGACTAGAGGCCATATAGAGCTAAAGTCGCACAGGTTTGACCGGTTTGTTTGACCCTCCTGGGCACAACCGGCTAAACCGGGGTCATGGAAACTGATACCCCCACAGCTGCTGGTCTGATTGACCCAGTCTCACTCGCTCAAGATCTGATCCGCTGTCAGAGCGTCACCCCCGAAGAGGGCGGCGCTCTTGATTTGCTGGAAGCCCGTCTTTCGGAGCTTGGGTTTCAATGCACACGCCTTCCTTTCAGCGACAAAGACACGCCTGACGTCGACAATCTCTATGCCCGCCTTGGGACGCAAGCCCCCAATTTCTGCTTTGCCGGGCACACCGACGTTGTCCCGGTGGGCGATGCGAAAGCCTGGAGCGTTGATCCCTTTGACGCGGCCATCAAAGACGGCCTTCTGCTCGGACGCGGCGCGACGGATATGAAAGGCTCAATCGCAGCCTTTACCTCCGCGGTGTCGCGGCTTGTGGCAGACGGCGGCGTTAAGGGCTCCATCAGCTTCCTCATCACCGGTGATGAAGAAGGTCCTGCCATTAACGGCACGCGGAAAGTGCTGGAATGGCTGGAGGCCCAGGGTGAGATCATTGATGATTGTCTCGTGGGCGAACCCACAAACCCGCAAGAACTTGGGGATATGATCAAGATCGGTCGCCGCGGCAGCACGAACGGCTGGATTACTGCGTTTGGCGCCCAAGGCCATGTCGCCTATCCGCACCTTGCTGACAATCCAACGCCACGTCTCGTCGCCATGCTTCAACGCCTGACGAATGATTTGCTGGACGAAGGGACTGAACATTTTCAGCCATCCAACCTTGAGATCACGCAGGTCACCGTCGATAACGAAGCGACCAATGTGATCCCTGCAGAGGCCAAAGCGCGTTTCAACATTCGCTTCAACGATCTGCATACACCAGACGGGCTGGAAGCCCGGGTGCGGGCTCATCTGGATGCGGTCACCGCTGAGATGGGAGGGGCTTACGAGCTTGAGATGATTGCCAGTGGCGATGCTTTTCTGACCGAACCTGGAAAACTAAGCACGCTGATTTCCGACGCCACAACGATAGCGACCGGGCACACGCCGGAACTTTCTACTAGTGGTGGCACCTCTGACGCGCGGTTTATCAAGAACTATGCACGGGTTGTGGAGTTTGGTTTGGTCAGCCAATCCATGCACAAGGTGGACGAACACGCGAAGGTCGACGATATTGTCGCCCTTGCCAACATCTATGAAACTGTTCTCAGAGGCTATTTTAGGTAGCACCCATGCCGACAAGCACAGAAATCATCAATGCCTTTATCGGCGCCTGGAAAATTGCCCGGCGCGATCCGACGGCATTGTCGCATTTCGATTTCAGTGCCGATGCCTTCTGGCGATCCTTCGCAGCTTTTATCTTTGCGATGCCCTTTTATCTGGTCTTTATCAGTGCGGAATGGCGCATGATCGGGGAAGCCAATGTTGTCGTTACCAATACGCTGCTCGGCTACACAACAATAGAATTTCTGTCCTATGTGGCATTCTGGATTCTCTACCCAGTTTCGATGGTATTCGTCTGTCGGGCGGCGAACCTGACGCAAAATTTCGCGCCCTACATCATTGCTTACAATTGGTCATCGGTCCTGGTAGCTGTTCTCCTCGCTCCGCCCTATGTTCTCTATAGCTTTGGCGTTGCTTCTATTGAGACGGCGGCGTTTCTTATTCTGCTCGTTTTTGTCACCGCCCTTCTTTATCGCTGGCAAATCGCCGTTACAGTTTTCCGCACCACACCGGCGATCGCCGCCGGCATTGTTGCGTTTGAGCTGGTACTGGGCTTCCTGATCAATTTCGTTGCCAGCTCGTTTTTAGGGATTGGACCTCAATAGATGGGTGATCGGCGTGCAATCGGGGTCTTCGATTCTGGCATGGGCGGGCTCACCGTCCTGCGCGCATTACGCGACGCGCTCCCCTACGAAGACCTGGTCTATCTGGGCGACACCGCCCGCCTTCCCTACGGCACCAAAAGCGCCGATACAGTGACCGCCTATGCCCTGCAGGCCACCAAACAATTGCTCGCTCATGATGTGAAGATCGTCGTGATTGCCTGCAACACGGCAAGTGCCGTGGCGATTGAGCCGCTGGCCGACCAGCATGCTCCGCTGCCTGTCCTCGGCGTCGTAGAACCAGGGGCCCGCGCAGGGGTTGCAGCCACCCAAACAAACCGGATCGGCGTGCTCGCAACAGAAAGTACGGTCAAAGGCGGTGCTTATGCCCGCGCAATCTCCGCACTTGCGCCAGACGTCCATGTTCGCCAACAGGCGTGCGCGCTGTTTGTGGCCCTGGCAGAGGAAGGCTGGGGAAATGATGCGATCGCCGAAGCAGCGGCATCACGCTACCTGAAACCTCTTTTTGACGATCCAGAAACAGCGCCTGACACGCTGGTTCTAGGATGTACCCACTTTCCAGTGCTCGCGCCTGCGATATCCAGGGTTCTTGGAGACAGGGTGACCCTTGTGGACAGTGCTGCGACAACCGCTGAGAGCGTCGCTGCTGCACTCGCCAAAAACGACCTTGCGACTGATGCCTCATCGAACGGGTCCGAGCGGTTCCTTGCAACGGATGCTCCAGAGCGATTTGCGCGTGTCGGTGGTCTCTTTTTTGGGTCTGAAATTGCTACAGATGCTGTTGAGCTGGTGGATCTACAACTTTCCTAGCAGGTTTTTCTGTCGCATTTCCGAACCGCAAAAGTCTCACAGTCTTTGCTGAAAATGCTTGCGCTTAGTCGTAATCCACAGCCGTCAGATAAAGACCATCTGGAGGAGCGACCGGTCCACAGCGGGAGCGATCCGCCGCCTTTAAGGCAGCCTCCATTTCTCTTGGGCGCCATTTGCCTTCGCCGACACATTTGAGTGAGCCAACGATGGAACGCACTTGGTTGTGCAGAAAGGAGCGGGCGCGGCAGATCACCTCAATCTCTTCGCCATAGCGCGACACAGTGATCTCATCCATTGTTCGCACCGGGGACTTTGCCTGGCAATGAACCGACCGGAAGGTCGTAAAGTCATGTTTTCCGATAAGCGCCTGTGCTGCTTTGTGCATAGCGTCTGCATCAAGGGGTACGGGTACAGCCCACGCCTGTCCGAGATCAAGCGTGAGCGGCGCGCGCCGGTTGATGATGCGGTATAGATAGTGCCGCTTTGTAGCATCAAAGCGCGCATGAAACTCATCACTGACAATTTCTGATGCCACGATAGAGATCGGTGCGGGTTTCAAATGATAATTGACCGCGTCCTTCACCTTGTCGGCCTTGTCGCCGCGCTCCAGATCCAAATGTACCACCTGACCCAGCGCATGCACGCCTGTGTCCGTCCGCCCCGCTGCAAACACGTCTGCGTCTTCACCGCTATAGGCGCGGACCGCTTTGGTCACCTGGTCCTGCACGGCCAGACCATTGGTCTGAGACTGCCAGCCATTGTAAGGGCCGCCATCATATTCAATGGTGAGTTTGTAACGCGGCATTATCCTACTTTTTCACCCTTCGCCAGCGGGAAGCCGCGAAGGAACTCGTCGGCTGTTGCCCGTCCTTTGCCTGCCCGCTGAACCTCAAGCAAACGAAGCGCTCCTTCACCGCAAGCGATGGTGAGCGCGTCGTCAATTGCTGTGCCTGGATCACCACTCCCAATAACCGCTTCAGCCCACAGAACCTTCACCCGCTCCGGTTTCCCCTTGCGGAGCATTTCAAAATAGGCACCTGGAAATGGAGAGAGACCCCGAATGTGGCAATCGAGTTCCTTGGCGGGCCGCGTCCAATCGATGCGCGCTTCCGCCTTGTCTATTTTCTTGGCGTAGGTGATGCCCTCTTCTGATTGCTCCGCGGGGGTGACCTCACCTGCTGCAAGCTTCGCCAGTGTTTCCACCATCAAAGGCGCGCCAAACTTGGCCAGTTCGTCGTGGAGGAGTGACGACGTCATGTCGCTGGTGATCGCAATCCGTGCGGTGCCAAGCACCGGGCCTGTATCAAGACCTTCGTCCATCTGCATGACCATCACGCCGGTCTCGCTATCACCCGCCATAATCGCCCGCTGAATTGGGGCGGCACCGCGCCAACGCGGCAAGAGCGAGGCGTGAAGGTTAAGGCACCCCAGACGCGGGGCCTCAAGAATAGCGGCAGGGAGCAGAAGCCCGTAGGCCACCACAATAGCTACGTCCAAATCCAGATCAGCGAATGACTGTTGCTCTTCTTCGCCCTTCAGGCTTTTGGGCGTGCGGACTTCAATGCCTTTTGTCTCCGCAAATTCATGCACCGGGGACTTCTTCAGGTCCATTCCCCGGCCCGCTTTTCGCGGTGGTTGTGAGTAGACGGCAACGACATCGTGTCCGGCTTCGACCAGTGCTGCCAGAACGCCCACTGAAAAGTCGGGCGTTCCCATGAACGCGATACGGAGAGGTTTTGAGATTGTCATGGAGTAAGGGTGCGTGTTTGGAACCGGTCAGGCCAGCTCTTTTTCTTTCAAGCGCCGTTCTTTCAGAAGCTTTTTCAGGACCCGATCGCGCTTCAGCTTGGAGAGATGATCGATGAACAGCACCCCTTCCAGGTGGTCCATTTCATGCTGAAGGCAGGTTGCCAACATCTCGTCGCAGTCCAGCTCGCGAATTTCGCCCTGATAGTCGAGAAAGCGGACGCGACACTTCGCAGGACGCTCAACCTCATCATAAAATTCCGGCACCGAAAGGCAGCCTTCTTCGTAGACACGGGTCTCGCTGTCATCGGTCCAGATGATTTCCGGGTTCACAAAATAGCGAGGCTCTGGCTCTTCGCCGTCGCGAGCGAGGTCCATGACAATCACGCGTTTGGACACGCCCACCTGGATGGCGGCAAGGCCGATGCCCGGCGCATCATACATGGTTTCCAGCATGTCATCCATGAGCGCGCGCAGCTCATCGTCCACCTTTTCCACAGGTTTTGAGACCTGTTTCAGGCGTCTATCCGGGGCTGTCACTATGGGGCGAATGGTCATGGGGACGAGATAGGCCGCCAGCGATCTGGCGTCAAGCCTCGGAACCAGGTCACAGCGCTACCTAACATGAGAAAAAGGGCGGCAAATCTCTATTCTTCGCAGTTTGCGACGCAATTGCTATTGATCACAGTTTGCGACGCAAACTTGGCGCTCCCGCACCTGACCACCACAGGAGCGATAGCATATGTTGAAATTAGCCTGGCACTGCGACCCCTGATTGTCGCAATGGTAGTAGGAGGGGTAGCCTTTGGTTGGCTCAGTCGGTTTACTGAACTTCTCCGGCGCAGCAGCGTACAGAAGTCGATCTTCATCATACTGCTCCCGTGCCTCGTAGTACTCATCTTCGACGCGGCGTTCTTCGTTGTATCGGCATTGCTGAACGGCCTCAGCCGCATCGCGATTGCATTGGTTCTGGCCCTGCTGGCATGCGGTCAGACACTGCATGCCTGCCTGACTTGCTGGCGGTGCGTAGTCATAATGGGTTTCGATCACCGGCCCGCAGGCCGCTAAACCAAGAGCTACTACCGAAAGACCTGCAAAACGGCCAAATTCTCTGAGAATTTTCATCACATCCCCTCGTCCTTAGGACTAAAGACTCACCCCGCTCTTTTATGGCTGGGGCCTGCACTTGAGGTCAAGATCCAAGCTGGGGCGCTGCGCGCCTCGCGATTTCGGGTATAGTTGGTGTGCCCGCAAAAAAGTGAGATTCGATGGACGCTTCTTTTCTTCCCTATCTGGTTTCGGCGGTGGTCACTGCGGTTGTGGTGACCGCCCTCCTCATGCTGCGCCTGCAAAAAGGCACATCGACAGATGAGCCAGCGGGGCCAGATCCAGTTGAACAGCAGCTGGCACAGCTTGCAGATATGCAGAACCAGTTGGCCGGCCGGCTGGCGACGCTTCAGGAAGGCCAGACGACAAGCCAACAAACGCTCAATCAGGCGCTCAATGAGCGGCTTGACACGGTGAGCCAGCGGCTCAATCAAAGTCTGACGGAGAACACACAGAAGACCAACCAGACACTCAATGAGCGTCTGGAGAAGGTGAGTAAAAACCTCACTGAAACGTCCTTGAAGAACCGGGAGCAGCTGGGAGAGCAATTAGGCATGCTCAACACCCGCCTTGCTGTCATCGGCGAAGCACAGAAGAAACTCGACAGTTTGACGACCGAAGTCGTCGGGCTGCAGGAAGTTCTTGGGAATAAACAAGCCCGCGGTGCCTTTGGTGAAATTCAACTGAATGACCTGGTAACGAGTGCCCTGCCACCATCCGCCTATTCGTTCCAGACCCCGCTCTCCAACAACAGCCGTCCAGACTGTCTGATCAAGCTGCCGAACCCACCAGGTTCCATTGCTGTCGACAGTAAATTTCCGCTCGACAGCTACCGGCGGTTGGTTGATGCGACAGACGAGACCGCAAAAGTCGCCGCGACCCGCCAGTTACGCGCAGACGTGCAGAAGCACATCAAAGACATTTCCGAGAAATACATCATTCCCGGCGAAACGGCAGAGTCGGCACTCATGTTCCTGCCGTCGGAGGCCGTCTATGCAGAGCTGCATGCGCGCTTTGCCGATGTGGTGGACCAGGGGTACAAAGCACGGGTCTGGATCGTATCGCCCACCACCTTGATGGCGACACTCAATACGGTGCGTGCAGTGCTTAAAGATGCACAAATGCGCGAGCAGGCCCATGTCATACAGGCGGAAGTGGGCAAGCTGTTGGAAGATGTCGGGCGGCTGGATGCCCGTGTTGACAAGCTCAAAGGACATTTCGCGCAAGCGGAGAAAGATATTCGCGACATCGAGACATCCACGTCGAAAATCACGCGGAAAGGCGAGCGGATTAAGGAAGTCGAGCTGGAAGACCCGGCCGAGTTATCCCCGCCTTCTGAAACCAAATTACAATCAAGTGGCAAAACGGCTGGAAACCAGCCGGACCTGCTTGCCGGTGAATAGAACACGTCTTGATACAACACGTCTGGGGGACGGCACATGGAAATGATTGAAGCGTTTGTGGGTCAGGTGAACAGCATTGTCTGGGGTGTACCCATGCTCATCCTGATCGGCGCGACCGGGGTCTTTCTGATGGCAGGCCTTTTGTTCATGCCCCTTCGGAAGCTCGCCCATGGTTTCAAACTCTTGCTCTCTTCTTCAACACCTGGCGAAGGCGATATTCCTCCCTTCAAGGCGCTCATGACGGCACTGTCTGCCACAGTGGGTACGGGGAATATTGCCGGTGTCGCAACAGCCATATTCCTGGGTGGCCCTGGCGCGCTTTTCTACATGTGGCTCATCGCCCTGATCGGCATGGCAACGAAATATGCAGAAGCTGTGTGTGCGGTGACGTTTAGAGAGACAGACGCCAAAGGCAATCATGTCGGCGGTCCGATGTATTACCTCAAGAACGGTGTCGGTGGAAAATACCCGACACTTGGCAAGCTTCTGGCGCCGCTCTTTGCCCTTTTTGCGGCTATCGCCGCCTTCGGCATTGGGAACGGCGTACAGGCCAACTCGGTTGCAGATGCCATGAGCTCAAGTTTCGGTATCCCTCACATCGCAACGGGCCTTGTCATGATGGCCATCGTAGCGGCGGTTCTGCTCGGCGGCATTCGACGTATCGCTGATGTGGCAGGTGCCCTCGTCCCCCTCATGATTGTTCTCTATGTGGGCAGCGCCATTGTCATCCTCGTGATCAACGCGGCTGCCATTCCAGATGCTTTTGCCCTCATCTTCACCCACGCGTTTGAGCCCGTCTCTGCCGCAGGCGGCTTTGCTGGTGCGACTGTCGCTGCAGCCATTCGTTTCGGGATTGCGCGGGGCGTCTTCTCCAACGAGGCAGGGCTTGGATCTGCCGCTATCGCGCATGCTGCTGCGAAGACAAACGATCCCGTTCGTCAGGGGCACATTGCCATGCTCGGCACGTTCATCGACACGATCATTGTCTGCACCATGACCGGCCTGGTGATTATTACTTCGGGCCTCTGGACATCTGGAGACACAGGGGCTGCGCTTACGAGTGCAAGCTTTGCAATGGCCCTACCAGGGGGCGCAGAAATTGTGTCCGTGGCGCTTGCCGTCTTTGCCTTCACCACCATTCTCGGCTGGTCCTATTATGGTGAGCGGTCTGTGCAATATCTCTTTGGCGATCTTGCGATCCTGCCCTATCGGGTCATCTGGATTGTTGCAATACCTGTCGGGGCAACTCTTAATCTCGGTTTCATCTGGCTCTTGGCAGATACGCTCAATGCCATGATGGCGATCCCGAACCTTATCGGCCTCATCATTCTGGGTCCGATGGTCTTTAAGGCGACGAAGACCTATTGGGAAAAGAGAGCAACCACGCCCCAGAGCGCAGACTGACGCTGGAGCGCGCACATGCTTCGATGGTTCTATTTTGGCACGATGGTGGCGGGTACGCTCCTGCCGCTGTCGCAATTCCTGCCCTGGCTATCGACACATGGTCTCGACATCCCCCTTTTCTTCAGTGAGCTGTTTTCCACTCGCATTGGCGGCTTTTTTGGGTGGGATGTCATCATTTCCGCCCTCGTGCTCATTCCCTTCATTCTGATCGAAGGAAAGCGGCTCGGTATGATGCGGCTCTGGATGCCTGTTGCGAGCACCTTCCTCGTCGGCGTGTCGTGTGGGCTGCCGATGTTTCTCTATCTGCGGGAGATGCGTCTGGAGCAGATGAAGGGCACTGCCGTCAATAAAGTGGTGTGAAACAGGCTTTAATCTCATCTACCCTTGCATCACGACCTTTCATGCAACACAATAAGTTACATGAAAAAAGATGGGCGCCTATCGGGCATACTCCACATCATCCTGCACCTTGCTGAGGCAAAGGAGCCTGTGACATCCGAGCGACTTGCTCGGACAATGAACACCAACCCAGTTGTGGTGCGTCGGGTCATGGCCAGTTTACGTGGACGTGGTTTCGTCGCGTCGACGAAAGGACATGGGGGAGGTTGGCGTCTTTCCTGTGATCTCGAGGCGACCAGCCTAAGAGATATTTATGATGCGCTCGGTGCTCCTGATTGCATCGCTCTCACTCACCGCAATGAAGCCCCCTCTTGTCTTGTGGAGCAAACCGTAAACGCTGCGCTTGGGGATGCCTTCGCGGAGGCTGAGGCACTTCTGCTCAGACATTTTGAACACACAACACTGGCGGAGCTGAGCGCTGACTTCCACACCCGGTTCACCGCGCTCCAAAATCGGAAGAAAGAGACATCCCTTGACTGACTCACCAAGTCCCATCATGGAGATCTTCAAAGATCCAGCCCAAGCTGCACGATATAGCGAAGGTCCCATCAAATTTGTACCAGGTTTCTCTGACATCCACCGCATGGTTGGTGTCTTGATCAATGAACGGGCGTCGAAAAACGCTCGCATACTGGTGCATGGAGCAGGCGGCGGCCTTGAACTTGAAGCTTTTGCGCTAGCGAACCCGAGCTGGACATTCCTTGGTGTTGATCCAGCAAAGCCGATGCTTGATGCAGCTGGAAAACGCTTAGGCCCCTTGATGGAGCGCATTCAGCTCCACCATGGCTACATCTACGATGCTCCAGAAGGGCCGTTCAACGCTGCGACCAGCCTCCTCACACTTCATTTCCTTGATGCGGATGAATACAAAAAAACGGTCAAGGAAATTGTGCGGCGTTTGAACCCTGGTGCTCCCTTTATCGCCGTTCATTCGAGCTTCCCAGAGAGCGGCCATGATCGGGAGGTTTGCCTTTCACGCTATTCGGCGTTTGCATCAGCATCCGGTGTCGATCCTGAGATGGCTGACCGAGCTCGAAATGCAGTGTCATCAGAACTGCCGCGTATCGGTCCGGAACAGAATGTCGCGTTGTTGCAAAGCGCTGGTTTGAAAAACGTAGAGTCGTTCTACTCCGGCTTCGCGTGGCATGGCTGGGTCGGCTACGCGTGATAAGCTCAGCATGACGCGGCTCTGGATGCCTGTTGCGGGCACCTTGCTCGTCGGCGTGTCGTGTGGGCTGCCGATGTTTCTCTATCTGCGGGGGATGCGTCTGGAGCAGATGAAGGGCACTGCCATCAATAAAGTGGTGTGAGGGTCGAAAAGCTTCCGCTCCCCGACCCACATCTTAGTTTATCGCAATGCCTGAACGATTTTGGATGATGCTTCACGTATCGCATCTCCCATTCCATTCTCTGAGGACATGGGGTGTGAGGCTGACTCACCGCCAACGATAAAGGCGCGCGTGACAGAACCATCAGCCTTGTCGACAAGCTTTACATTGGCGCTCAGCTTGTTGGAGCCAGCAAGGACCCCAAGAAAAATGCGGGCCCCCTGCGACACTTCACTGATACCTGAAAGCGCGACAGAAAGCTCATAATCCGCTGGTTTGCTCGGCGGCACGACCTGATCAAACAAGCCCTGGCTGACCAGACTTCCAAAGAGACGTGACCGAAGTTCTTCAGCGGCCTCCAGTGATTCCGTATCGCTGGCTGAAGTGACCGTTAGCGCGGCGACGCTGTTTGACCGAATTGGTTCATTTGATGATTGTGTTCGCTGAAGTGTCCCAGATGAACTGCATGCAGCGACAGTCAGTGACAACAGGACAATGCCTGCGCGTAAAATGCTCTTACTCAAAACCACCCCCTACAAATGGAAATATTCGTGGAGAAATTGCGGTATTGAACCGCGGCTTGCAATGAAAATTTCGTTTCGGGGAGCTTTCAGACAGGGCGGCGGGACTTCATGGCCGCAGCAAGCGTGCCATCGTCAAGGTAATCCAGCTCTCCGCCCACGGGCACACCATGGGCCAGACGCGTGACCGAGACACCAGATGACGCCAGGCGGTCGGTGATGTAGTGCGCCGTGGTCTGGCCGTCGACAGTGGCGTTGGTGGCAAGGATCACTTCGGTGACCTCCTCGCCTGACGCGCGTTCCAACAAGGAGCCGATGGTCAGGTCTTCCGGGCCGATGCCGTCGAGCGCTGAGAGCGTGCCACCAAGCACGTGGTAGCGGCCCTTGTGCGCGCCTGCGCGTTCCAGCGCCCAGAGGTCACCCACATCTTCCACAACGCAGAGGCTTTTGGGTTCCCGACGTGGATCAATGCAAATCATGCACGGGTCCTGCGTGTCCACATTTCCGCAGGTGGTGCAGATCACAGCCTTTTCTGCGGCATCCGCCATGGCAATCGCCAAGGGCTCCAGCAGAGTCTGCTTTTTCTTCACCAGATGCAGGACGGCGCGGCGCGCAGAGCGCGGGCCTAGACCGGGCAATTTTCCGAGCAGCTGAATCAACCGCTCTATTTCAGGGCCAGAAAGGCTACTCATCTGAAATTAGAGCCCAAAATTCATGCCAGGCGGGAGAGGCAGACCACCGGTGAGTTCTTTCATCCGCTCGGCCACCAGTGCTTCGGCTTTTGTTTTGCCGTCGTTGAAGGCCGCCACAATCAGGTCTTCCAGGATTTCTGCTTCATCCGGTTTCATGAGAGACGGATCCACATGCAAGCGCTTCATGGTGCCTTTGCCCGACAAAGTCACTTTGACAAGCCCCGCGCCGCTTGAGCCTTCCACTTCAGCGTTTTCAAGTTCAGCCTGGGTATCGGCAAGCTTTGATTGCAGCTCCCGCGCCTGCTTCATCATGTCGGTCAGGTTTTTCAATCTGCATCCTCGTCTTTTGTACTCTCGCCTTCGGCAGGCGCAGGACCCAGAAGTTCCGGCTCCACAACATTTTTTATTTTGGCCCCAGGAAAGGCTTCCAGCGCCGCCTTCACCAGCGGGTCCTCCTGCACTTCGAGATGCAATTCGTCCCGGCGGGTTTCTTTCTGCTGCCGAAGGGTCGGCGCGCCTTCCGCCTTGGAGATAGACACGAGCCAGCGCTCACCCGTCCATTGCCGCAGCTTCTCTGCAAGCTGCCCCGCAACGGAGTTATCGCCATGGACAACATTGACTTCAATGCGGCCCTTTTCGAAATGCACCAGACGCAACCCAGATTCCATGAGGTGCGCGAGTTTAATGTCGCGCTGCGACTGGGCATAGGCAATCACATCCGCATAGGCACGGAATTCAGGTGCGCGGGCAGGTTCCGGCTGTCCCTGCGGCGTTGCTTGAGGCTGGCCGACCGCCTGAGCCGCTCCACCGGCCCCCATGCTGGCGCGTGCTCCGCCACTCGGTCCGCCGCCCATATTCGGAGCGCTGCCCCCAGCACCCGCACCGACAGGCTGATCCTTGAGTTTGGCAACCAGTTCTTCAGGCGAGGGTTGGTCTGCTACGTAAGCCAAGCGGACCAGGATCATCTCTGCCGCTGCAATGGGCTTTGCCGCGCCCTGCACTTCGCCAATTCCTTTCAGGAGCATCTGCCAGGTTCGCGACAGGACGCGCACCGGCAACGCTTTCGCCATTTCCTGACCACGCACACGCTCCGTTTCGGTGACCGTCAGATCATCGGCAGCGCTTTCTGCGAGCTTAAGGCGTGTCAGCCAATGAGTAAGTTCGGCCAGGTCGGAGAGAACAACAGCCGGGTCAGCCCCTGCATCATATTGATCCCGCAGCTCTGCTAGTGCCGGGGCAATTTCGCCCTTCATCACCAGGTCGAACAGATCAAAGACGCGGGCGCGGTCAGCCAGCCCCAACATGTCGCGCACATCTTCTTCTTTAATGGCGCCGGCACCATGGGCAATGCCCTGATCCAACAGCGATAGACCATCGCGGGCGGAACCTTCTGCGGCGCGCGCGAGCAACCCAAGGGCGGCGTCTTCAATGGCCACGCTTTCCTTGTCGGCCACTTTTTTCAGGAGGCCCATTAGCTCTTCCGCGCTCAGACGGCGCAGGTCAAAGCGCTGACAACGAGAGAGGACCGTTACCGGGACTTTCCGAATCTCCGTCGTCGCGAAGATGAACTTCACATGCTCTGGCGGTTCTTCCAGCGTCTTCAGCAGCCCGTTGAAGGCTGCTTTTGAGAGCATGTGCACTTCGTCGATAATATAGACTTTGTAGCGGGCGCTCACGGGGTTGTAGCGCACGCTCTCAATGATCTCGCGAATGTCGTCAATGCCAGTGCGCGATGCCGCATCCATTTCCAGCACGTCCTGGTGGCGCGATTCCATAATGGCTTCGCAATGCTCGCCAAAATCATGGAGTTCAATGGTCGGCTTATCGCCATCGGCCTTCGTGTAGTTCAGTGCGCGGGCAAGAATACGAGCGGTCGTTGTTTTCCCCACGCCGCGGACGCCGGTCAGCATGAAGGCATGGGCGATCCGACCACTCTCAAAAGCATTTGAGAGGGTGCGCACCATGGCTTCCTGACCAACCAGGTCATCGAAAGTGGTGGGACGGTATTTCCGAGCAAGAACACGGTAGCCCGTATCGGATGCGGCGGCCGGTGCACCGCCCCCAGAACCACCCAGGTCGAATCCGGGCTCAGTTGCCGGATCGGGCCTCAGGTCCGGAGTGGGCTCCTGTTCAGGTGCACTGTCAGCGACGTCATCCATCTGGCGGTTTGCCGCTCCCCGGTTGGCAGGCCTGACGCCTGAGGGGCTTTTCGCCTTTATCTCCGACGCATGGGCTGGAATTCTTTAGTGGGAGGCTGGAACAGAGACCCGAGTAGGGCTCGTTACGGCTGCTTCCTTCCGGACCTGACCGGGTTGGCGAGAAACTCGTCCACCGCCAACCTCCCGGAAGCACTATATCAGGGTTCCCAGGGGAATTGGCAAGAATTGGATGCTGAATCCCGCCGATCTCGAGGGTTTTGCATTTCAGGAGGCGCCATGCCACCTTGCCGCAACAAAAAATCCGAGAATCCCCGACATTGGAGGCAGGCCCATGGCGCTGGAAGCCAATCCCAACATTTTTGCCAATAATCCCCTGGACCGAGCGGGACATTTCCGCACGAATCCCGATTGGATCGCTGAGAAGCTCGCTGACAGCGCCAGCCTTGCGGTGCCTTTGTGGAATTTGAAGCCTCTGATCCTCCCTGAAGAACAGCCGGGTGCCGGGAAAGATGTGGGTTGGCTGCCGGTCGGCATGGTTCAGGCTGCTGCTCCTGGCGGTACGACGGTTTTTCTGGGCATTAACCGGCGAGGGAAACCTCTCTTTGCCCATGATGTGTCCAGCCTCAAAGATCCAGAGGGTGATGGTCCTTTCAAGGGCATGGGGGGATTTGAAGACCTTCGTGCTGTGGGCATGATGGGCGAGCTGCCCAACACAGAACTGGCAATCCTCGCGCAGGCGAAAGCGATGATCGACTGGCATGCCCGCCATGGACATTGCGCGGTATGTGGTGCGCCGACGGAAGTTGCTGAGGCTGGCTACAAGCGCGCCTGCCCGTCTTGTAAGGCTGAGCACTTCCCGCGGACAGATCCTGTTGTCATTATGTTGGCGACTTACGGCGACAAGGCCTTTCTTGGGCGTCAGAAGATCTTCCCGAAGGGCATGTTCTCAGCCGCTGCCGGATTTGTAGAACCTGGCGAGAGCATTGAGGAAGCGGTTGCCCGCGAGCTTGATGAAGAAGCCAAGATCGACGTGAAGTCGGTGCGCTACCACTCAACCCAGCCCTGGCCCTTCCCGTCCAGCCTCATGATCGGCTGCATTGCAGAAGCGACCAGCGAAGACTTCGAAATCGACGGAATTGAACTCTCCGAAGGCCGCTGGTTCACCCGTGACGAACTCGCCGCGGCTCTTGATGGCAAAGCGGACGGGTTCTTTGTGCCGCCAGCTTTTGCTATCGCGCACCATCTGGTGAAGGCGTTCGTCGAAGGGTGGTAATCCCCTCGCGTTATGCAATCAAGCAGCGACCGCACATTCGCTACAAATCTGCTCAATGTGGCGGTGATCTGTGCCACAGCACCCGCCGACCACATTGATATGAGGCAAGCGCCCACGGATATCCGCGAATTGTCGGCCGAGTTCCTCGGGATTGCCATCATCCAGTTTTTCCGCCTCGTCAAGTTCCGCATGGCTGCAACTTGACGCATTGGCACGCACTCCCCGAAGACGTTCAACCCACGCCTCCCCTTTCAGTACGCCGTCAAAATGCGTGGGATGCGCACAATTGATCATGTAGTAAACAGGACCATTTCCTGTTGTCGCGTCGACCTCCTGGATTGCATCTTTGAGTGATTGCCCCGTGGGAAGATGACCGTCTGTCTCAACAGTGAACGAAATCACCACTGGCATCCCCGCCTGTTGCGCGGCCTTGGTTAGGCCGATCGCTTCATTGACGTTGGTCATTGTGATGGCAGTAACCAAATCAGCCTCTGTGCTGGCGAAGGTGCCGATCTGTTCAGCATGATAGTCTCGCGCTTCGTTGGCGGTCATTGCCGTGCCAGGATCATACCCGTCACCGCGCGGACCGATACATCCACTGATGACCATCGGTGTGCGCTCTGTTTCCAGATCCCGCCGTACCTCCACAAGCAGGTCGATCGCTGCCTTGTTCGCGGCTGTCAGCTCCTGTTTGGTATACCCAAGCTCGGCGGCCCAGTCTGCGTTTGCGCGCCAGGTTGCACTTTCGAGGATAAACCCCACTCCGTTAGCGACAGCAATAGACGCGTAGCGCCGGAAATAGCCGTCGAGCGTTTTTCGGCCCGCCTGCTGCTTCAGCAAATCAAATGCTGCAAAATGCAGCAGGTCGAGACCGTCATGGAAAATAAGAGTCGTTTCGAGCCCTCCGTCCGTCAGGAACAGACGACCGGTGTTTTGGGGCAAATTCTCTCGGTACTGGGACATTTGGGGCCTTATTGATTTGATGTGGACAAGCTCTCATAAGCGTCCGATGGTTGATCCTTAGATTTGGCCGGACCCTATGGTCCCCCAAACCGATCATCAATAACCGCCCTACCGTACTTAGTGACCGATTTTCCAGGACCACCTTTGCTCAATGACATGGACCCACTAACGGACATATTGCATGAGATGCGCCTGTCCGGCGGTGTCTTTTTGGATGCAGAGCTGACGGCACCCTGGTGCATCAACTCTCAGGTTGCACCGGAAGACTGCAGCCCCTTCATGCCCCTTCCGCGACAGGTGATCGCCTATCACTATGTCATGGAAGGTACACTGCTTATGCAGATCGCAGGGGAGGGGCCTGTGTCGGCCTACCCAGGGGATATCCTGATCATGCCGAGAAATCATGCGCATCTGCTGGGGAGCGAACTGCAAATCTCCCCATTGGACGTCGGCGCGCTCATTGAGACCGGGCAAGGCAATCATGTGGGAAGCATCCGTGCGGGGGGCGGCGGTGCTCCAACGCGCCTTTTCTGCGGATATCTGGGATGTGATGACCCCAGCCATCCACTCCTGCACAGTCTGCCGCCCACCATCAAGCTGACCCATTCAGATGCCATATCAGCATCCTGGATTGAAGGTTCGATCGGCTATGCCATGCAGAAGTTGCAGAGTGATGCTACGGGTGCAAGTAACTCTCTCGCCCGGATCGCAGAGCTGCTTTTTTCCGAAGCCGTGCGAACCTACACCAACCAACTGCCTGAGACAGAAGACAACTGGCTCGGCGGCCTGCGCGACAGACATGTCGCGCGTGCACTCGCACTCATTCACACTCGTTTATCGGACACCTGGACACTTGATCAGCTTGCGGCCGACGTCGGCCTGGCCCGCTCCGCACTAGCGGATCGATTTGTCCGGCACATTGGCATGTCACCGATACGCTATGTCAGTCACCGGCGCTTAGTACGCGCTGCTGACTAACTCACCTTTGGCCATGACCCAATTTCTGACATTGCCTATGCAGCCGGGTACGCATCAGAGTCCGCATTCCACCGCGCCTTTAAACGCGCCTTTGATACAGGACCCGCCGCTTTTCGCAAGGCGAAGCAGGAGGCGGCGCGTTGAAAGAGCCGCCTGCCTGTGCTATCGCCCATTATCTGGTGAAAGCGTTCGTTGAGGGCTGGTGAGGACATTCTGGTCTCGCGCATTGTGACCAAAAACCGCCTTACACATTTCGGAATGCGCTAGTCGCTCGCCGGCATGTCCGCGCGGAAGGGACTTGCCTTATAGACGCCGAGGATTTTGAGTTCTGAACAGAAGAACTCTAGCTCTTCCAGTGCCAGGCGCACATTGCGCGAGGATGGGTGCCCTTCCACGTCTGCGTAGAACTGGGTCGCGTTGAAGGAACCACCCAACTGATAGCTTTCCAGCTTGGTCATGTTGACGCCATTGGTCGCGAAGCCGCCCATGGCTTTGTAAAGCGCGGCTGGCACGTTGCGGACCCGGAAAATGAAACTCGTAACCACCGGTTCTTCTTCAGGCTCGGCGTCATCGGGTTCTGTGGCCATCACCAGGAAGCGCGTGGTGTTGTGGGCGGCGTCTTCAATATCCTCTTTCAGAATATCAAGACCATAGACGTCTGCGGCAAGCTTGGTCGCGATGGCCGCGCGACTCGGGTCGCCTGCTTCGGCAATCTGGCGCGCAGAGCCTGCAGTGTCGGCCCCCACAATCGCTTTCAGTTTCATATCGCGAATGAGCGTGCGGCATTGGCCGAGCGCCATGACGTGAGACTGCACGGTTTTCAAACCCTCAAGACTCGAACCTTTTGTGCCCAGCAATTGATGGCGAATGGGAAGGAAGTGCTCGCCAATCACATAAGCATTTGATTGCGGCAGCAAATGGTGCACGTCAGCCACACGGCCCGCGAGTGAGTTCTCAATCGCGATCATGGCGAGACGCGCGTGACCTTCAGTCAGCGCTGCAAAGGCATCTTCAAACGTGTCGCAGGGCAGCACATCCATGTCTGGATAGGCCTGCTGACAGGCGATGTGGGAGTTTGCTCCCAATTCACCCTGAAAGGCGATTGTGTTTTCTGGAGATGCTGGCTTTGCCATCTGGTCAGCGGTGCAAACCGCCCTTCTTAAATGCCACTAAACGGCCAATTCCGCGCGGGCTTTTTCCAAGTCGGCGGGAGTATCGACACCGAGCGGAACAGTGTCAACGAGGGCCGCATCAATGCGCATGCCCGCTTCCAGCGCACGCAGCTGCTCCAATTTCTCACGAACTTCGAGCGGCGAGGGCGGCAGCGTTACAAAGCGCGCTAAGGCCTCACGACGGAACCCATAAAGCCCGATGTGGTGATAGTCCGGCCCCTCACCATAAGGCGCCTGCCCTCTCGTAAAATAGAGCGCCCGGCCAACCTCAGCGCCTGGTTCCAGAGCCAGGATCGCTCTTGGCACATCCGGGTTTGTGCGTTCGTCCTCATCAGTGATCTCTGTCACCAGGGTCGAGATATCGGCCGGCGTCGTATCCAGCACATCGAGTGCTGCCTTAATGATGGTCGGATCAAGGGTCGGCAGGTCTCCCTGGACGTTCAGAATCACATCATGAGCCCCCTCCGGATCAACCGCGGTCAGTGCCGCATATACCCGGTCTGACCCAGACGGCAGGCCGGGGTCCGTCAGAACCGCTTCTCCGCCAGCCGCTGCTACCGCATCCACGATCTCCTGCTCGGCAGCGGCGATCACCACCCGGCCGATTCCGGCCTCTTCTGAGCGGCGCATGACCTGCACAATCATCGGCGCGCCTGCGATATCAGCCAAAGGCTTGTTCGGCAGGCGGGTGGAGGCCAAACGGGCCGGAATGAGAATAATTGGAGAAGTAGCCATGAAATCCGGTCAGATGAGGAAAAAACGGGTGATTCGGCCTCTCAAAACCCGCCCGACCTGCACTTCAGCCCGGATCGGCTCTAAAAGGGCGGCAGAGCGCCGCATGTTTTGGGCTGTTATACGGGTTGCAGGGCCCTCACGGAAGCGGGTAATCTCCGCGCCAACCAGCGGGTGGGGGCTTTGCGGGGCTGTTTGTGATCGCCGAGACCCTTCCCAGAGACTTTTTAAGGCCGGAGCCGCTTTTCCATGGATAGTTTTGAATTCAACAAAATCGCAGGTGCATTCCTTTTTTCGATCCTGCTTCTGATGGGCGTGCGGGAATTGACCTCCGTGATGTTTTCGCCTGAAGCGGCAAACCCTGCCTCTTATCCCGTAGAAGTCGCTGACAGCGGCGCGCCTGCTGGAGGTGACGCTGGCGCGGTCGCAGATGAAGGCCCAAGCCTCGCCACGCTGCTTGCCAGCGCCGACATTGGCAAAGGCGAAAAGGTCGCCAAGAAATGTGCGGCTTGCCACACGTTTGATGAAGGCGGCGCCAACAAGGTTGGCCCTAACCTCTATGGTGTTGTTAGCCGGGCAAAAGCCCAGGTTGATGGCTTTAACTATTCCGGCGCTCTGTCTGGCATGGGGGGCACATGGGACTTTGAAACGATGAATGCGTTTCTTGAAAAACCAGGTCGCTACGCTCCTGGCACGTCCATGTCGTTTGCGGGACTGCGCAAACCAACTGACCGGGCAAACATCATTGCCTATTTGAACTCGCTTGGTTCTAACGTGCCGCTGCCTGCTGCTGAGTAAGGCTCACATTAAAGTTTCTTAAGAGGCGCTGTCCCTGCCCAGTTTGGCGAGGATTAGCGCCTTTTTTCATGCTAATCTCTGATGGTTGAGATCGCAGTCTCGCCACATTCCTCTTCTGGAATGTGCAAGTTGTCATGCGGTTCTAGAGGGAGAGATTGGTTTGGCGTGGATTGGACGTGTTGCGGGTGCGGGTTTTGCTCTGATGATCGGCGTCGGCGGCGCCTTTGCAGAAGACATTGAACACCATGGCCTCTCCCTTTTTGGCTCCCTCAAATATCCTGCGGGCTTTGAGCGTTTTGACTATGTGAACCCGGATGCGCCCAAAGGCGGGACACTGCGCTATGCGAGCATTGGCAGCTTCGACAGCCTCAACCCTTTCATTGTCAAAGGTCGATCAGCCGCCGGCATCTCAGCCTTTCTCTACGACACATTGATGGCTCAGTCTTTGGACGAACCTGCCAGCGAATATGGACTGTTAGCTGAAAGCGTATCGCATCCAGAGGACTATTCCTCCGTCACCTTCAAACTGCGCCCAAACGCGACGTGGCACGATGGGAAGCGGGTGACGCCAGAAGACGTTATCTGGTCTCTTGAAACACTGAAGACGAACCTGCCTTTCTACAACGCATACTATGCGGATGTTGAAAGCGTGGAGAAGCTCTCCCCGCTTGAAGTGCGATTCAATTTTTCCGTTTCGGGCAATCGCGAACTGCCACAGATCGTTGGGCAGCTACCCGTGCTGCCCAAACACTATTGGGAGACCCGCGACTTCAACGAAACTACACTGGTACCTCCGCTGGGTAGCGGTCCCTACCGGGTTTCAAACGTTGATGCACCAACATCCATCACTTTTGAGCGTGTGCCCGACTATTGGGCAGAGGGCCTCAATGTGAATGTCGGTGCTCATAATTTTGATGAGATTCGCTTCAGCTATTTCGGCGACAGCACCATCGCTCTTGAAGCATTTAAGGGCGGTCAAATTGACGTCCGCCTCGAGAATTCCGCTAAGAACTGGGCAACGGCCTATGACTTCCCAGCGGCCCGCGAGGGACTCGTACACAAACAGGAACTCTACACGTCCAACCCTGAACCGATGCAAGGCTTTGCCATGAACCTGCGTCGCGACAAGTTCACAGACGTCCGTGTTCGCGAAGCAATCAGCCTCGCCTTCGATTTCGAGTGGGCGAACAAAACACTTTTCTATGGCCAGTACACGCGGACCGACAGCTATTTCGAGAATTCAGAACTCGCTGCAAGTGGCGTGCCTGAAGGTGCAGAGCTTGCCCTGCTCGAACCTTTCCGCGATCAGCTGCCAGCCTCCCTTTTCACAGAGGCCTTCAGCGTGCCCACGACCGACGGCAGCGGTGACAACCGGCGTAGTTTGCGCGCTGCCACCAAGCTGCTTCGCGATGCCGGATGGTCGGTCAATGAGGACGGCGTTCTGGTCAATAATGAGAGTGGCGGGACTTTTGATATTGAGTTCTTGCTGGTCTCGCCGACCTTCGAACGGGTCGTGCAACCTTACATTCAAGCGCTGAAGAAGCTTGGCATTGATGGAAGCATTCGCATTGTCGACACATCCCAGTATCAGAACCGGCTGGACAGTTTCGACTTCGACATGATCATTCATAGTGCTGGCCAATCTCTTTCGCCCGGCAATGAGCAACGCGAGTTCTGGGGTTGTGAGGCCGCTGAACGCAACGGCAGCCGCAACGTGATCGGTATTTGTGATCCGGTTGTCGAAGCGCTGATCGATGAAATCATTCTTGCCAAGGATAGGGAAGCACTGGTGACGGCAAGTCATGCGCTCGACCGAGTGCTTCTCTGGCGCCACTATATCGTGCCGCAATGGCATATCCCTTTTACCCGCGCCGCGGTCTGGTCTCACATCGCACATCCCGACCCAACACCTGCGTTCAATCCGGGGTTTCCCACCATCTGGTGGCACTCAGGTGATGAGGCCGCGAACTGATGCGGCGTATTGGGGCGGGAACGGCGATCGCAGCAGTGACCTTTGCCCTTTCTTGGGCCAGCGCGTTGGCGGAGCCGCGCCACGGCCTGTCGATCTTTGGCGATCTTCTCTATGAGGAAGACTTTTCGCACTTCTCCTACGTGAACCCGGATGCGCCCAAAGGGGGCGAATTCAGCCAGATCGGCCCTACCTGGACACTCAATCAATCGCCGCTCACGTTCGATAGCCTCAACAGCTATATCCTCAAAGGCAATGGTGCGATGGGTGCGGAGCTCACCTTCGATACGCTCATGACCCGTTCTGGCGATGAACCGGATGCTGTTTATGGCCTCGTCGCCAAAACGGCGGACATGGCAGAGGACGGCAACAGCATTGTTTTTGAGCTGCACCCAGAAGCGCGGTTCCATGATGGAACACCACTTACTGCAGAAGATGCCGCCTTCTCCCTCATGCTCCTCAAAGAAAAGGGGCATCCTCTGATTTCGTTGACGATCCGGGAGATGGCAGAAGCCGAAGCGCTCGGGTCCCAAACGCTCAAAGTCACGTTTACAGGCAACCAGACCCGAGACCTTGCACTCCTCATCACCGGACTGCCGATTTTTTCAAAAGCTTATTACTCGGTCCATAATTTCGAGGAGACAACACTCGACGCGCCCTTGGGGAGCGGTCCTTATCGGGTGAAAGAGTTCGAGCAAGGCCGGTACATCACCTATGAGCGGGTCGAGGATTATTGGGCGCGCGACCTTAATGTGAATGTCGGCCGCTGGAACTTCGACACAGTCCGATATGAGTTTTACCGGGATCGCACTGCGCAGTTTGAAGCGTTCAAAGCCGGGGAGTATCTTCTCCGCGAAGAATTCACCTCAAAAGTCTGGGCAACAGAATACAACTTCCCTGCTGTCGAAGATGGGCGGGTTGCTCTTCTGACCATGCAGGATGAAACGCCGTCTGGCGCTCAGGGCTGGTTCCTCAATACACGCCGCGAGCAGTTTTCAGATGTGCGTGTTCGCGAAGCACTCGGACTCGCCTTCGATTTTGAATGGACCAATCGCAATCACTTCTTTGATCTATACCAACGTAGCGGCAGCTATTTTGAGAATTCGGAGATGCGAGCTGAGGGCATGCCAGGCCCCGGTGAGCTCGAATTGCTTGAGCCCTATCGTGATCAATTGCCCGCCCGAGTATTTGATGAAGCGATCGAGCCTCCGGTGTCAGACGGTTCAGGCAAGGATCGTCGCCTTCTGCTGCAGGCAAGCAAACTGCTTGATGCGGCAGGCTGGACGATACAGGACGGCAAAAGACGAAACGCTGCAGGGGAAGTTCTTACCGTGGAATTTCTCAGTGATGCGCCGACCTTTGAGCGGGTGATCTCCGCATTTCAAGCCAACCTCACCCAGCTTGGCATTGAGACCAGCATCAAACCCGTCAATTCTGCGGAATATCAAGAGCGCGTGAAAGTCTTCGACTTTGACGTGATGACCCGGCGCTTCTCCATTTCCGCAACGCCCGGCGTCGAGATCAGCAACTATTGGAGCTCAGAGGCGGCCGAGACTCCAGGCAGCTTCAACCTTTCGGGCATGAGCGATCCTGTGATTGACGCTTTGATGGACAAGATCATCAATGCTGCGGGTCGCGACGAACAGGTCCAGGCAGCACGCGCCATCGACCGGGTTTTGCGCGCTGGCTTCTACTGGGTGCCCCATTGGTACAAAGCGTCCCACACGCTGGCCTTTTGGGACGTGTTTGCGCGACCTGAAAAAGCGCCCCGTTATTCTCGCGGAAGCGCCGTAATCGACAAACGCGGTGTTCTCGACACTTGGTGGATTGATCCTGCACAGGCCCAGAATGCCCCACAGGCGGCGCAATCTGAGTGATTTGGGACATGGTAGCGATTCAGTTAGACTCACGCTTCATTTCGAGGGCAATTCCGCCCACTTCCTTCCAACGAGACCGGACCTAGACCATGGCCGCCTATATTATTCGACGGCTTCTTCTGATGATCCCAACAATTTTGGGCATCATGCTGGTGAGCTTCACGATCGTCCAGTTTGCACCTGGTGGTCCGATTGAGCGGATCATTGCGCAGATCCAGGGTACAGAAGTTTCGGCCACTGCGCGGGTCGGCGGCACTGCGGGCAGCGATTTTTCCGGCGGCGGGGCCGCAGCCAGCGAGGTCACTGCCAAGTATCGCGGTGCCCAGGGACTTGATCCGGAGTTTATCGCGAGCCTGGAAAAACAGTTTGGCTTCGACAAGCCGGTCTATGAACGCTTTGGCCTGATGGTCTGGAACTATGCCTGGTTTGATTTCGGCGAAAGCTATTTCCGCGACGTGCAGGTCATCGATCTCATTGTCGAAAAAATGCCGGTTTCCATCTCGCTCGGGCTTTGGACCACACTTATCACCTACATGATCTCAATCCCGCTCGGTGTCATGAAGGCGGTTCGCGACGGTTCAAGCCTGGATGTTTGGACGAGTGCGGTGATTATCGTCGGCTATGCCATTCCGGGCTTCCTGTTTGCCGTTGTGCTGATCGTGCTATTTGCCGGCGGGTCTTACTTCGATGTCTTCCCGCTCAGAGGGCTCACCTCTGATAATTGGGAAGATTTGTCCCTCATCGGCAAGGTCACCGACTATATGTGGCACCTGGCGCTTCCCATTACGGCCATGGTCATTAGCGGATTTGCAACCACGACGCTGCTCACCAAGAACTCGTTTCTTGATGAAATCAAAAAGCAATATGTCGTCACCGCGCGCGCAAAGGGGCTCACTGAGCGCGAAGTTCTTTATGGTCATGTGTTTCGGAACGCCATGCTGATCGTTATCGCAGGCTTCCCAGGCGCTTTTGTGGGCGTGTTTTTCACAGGCTCGCTTCTCATTGAGACGATCTTCTCTCTCGACGGGCTTGGCCTTCTGTCCTTCGAAAGCATCATCAACCGGGACTATCCGGTCGTGTTCGGCACGCTCTACATTTTTGGACTGTTGGGCCTCGTGATCACGCTCATCAGCGACCTCACCTATACGTGGATTGATCCGCGTATCGACTTTGAAACGCGGGAGGTCTGATGCTTCGTTCCTTGCTCGCGCGTTTCAACATCACCATTCCACAGATGACGCCACTCAATGAACGGCGCTGGCGGAACTTCAAAGCAAATCGGCGCGGTTTCTGGTCGCTGCAGATTTTCCTAGTGTTGTTTTTCCTCACACTCTTTGCTCCGCTCATCGCCAACGACAAGCCGCTCGTCCTGACCTATGACGGCTCCCTCTATTTCCCTGCGTTCAACACCTATGCAGAGACAACATTCGGCGGTGATTTTGCGACAGAGGCGGACTATCGAGATCCGTTTGTCCAGGAACTGATTGCGGACGCCAACGGAACGATGATCTGGCCGCTCATTCGCTATAGCTACGATACGATCAATCGCAACCTGCCAGTGCCTGCGCCCGCGCCGCCGAGCGCGGAGAACTGGCTCGGTACCGACGATCAGGGACGCGATGTGGTGGCCCGGCTCATCTATGGGTTCCGTATCTCTGTGCTCTTTGGTCTGACGCTTACTGTCTTCTCGTCCATCATCGGCGTCGCTGCCGGAGCCGTTCAGGGGTATTTTGGTGGCTGGCTCGATCTCATATTCCAACGCTTCATCGAGATATGGACGAGTGTCCCGCAGCTTTATCTTCTGATTATCATAGCTGCGATCATCGAACCCAATTTCTGGATCTTGCTCTGCATTCTCCTGCTTTTCAGTTGGGTCGCCCTAGTGGGTGTCGTGCGGGCTGAATTCCTGCGGGGACGTAACTTTGAATATGTGAATGCAGCCCGCGCACTCGGCGTCTCCAACGGCACCATCATCTACAAGCACCTGCTGCCCAATGCGATGGTCGCCACACTCACCTTCATGCCGTTTATCCTGAACGCGTCGATTACCACCCTCACCTCGCTCGACTTTCTGGGTTTTGGCCTGCCTCCGGGGTCTCCGTCGCTTGGCGAACTGCTTGCCCAGGGAAAAGCCAATCTGCAGGCGCCCTGGCTCGGCTTTTCCGGCTTCTTCACCATCGCGATCATGTTGAGCTTGCTGATTTTCATCGGTGAAGCGGTGCGGGATGCGTTTGATCCCAGAAAGACACTCACATGACGAACGGGGGCATGACCGACGATACCAAGGACAGTCGCGCTGATGCGCCGCTGATCGAGATCGACAATCTTCACGTGGATTTTCGCCAGGGCGAGGAAGTGACCCATGCGGTGAAGGGCGTCTCTCTCAGCATCGATGCGGGCGAGACTGTCGCGCTGGTCGGGGAGTCTGGGTCTGGCAAATCGGTCACCGCGCTGTCGATCCTGAAACTTCTGCCCTATCCGCAGGCATCACACCCTCATGGGGTTATTCGCTATCGCGGCAAGAACCTTATGAGCACCGACGAAAGTGCTCTGCGGTCTGTACGCGGCAACCAGATCTCCATGGTTTTCCAAGAGCCCATGACGTCACTCAACCCGCTGCACACGATTGAACGGCAGGTGGGTGAGGTTCTGATCCGCCACAAGGGCCTGAGCAACGAGGCCGCCCGAGCGGAAGTGCTCACATTGCTCGAAAAGGTCGGTATTCGGGACGCAGAAGGTCGTCTTGGTGCCTATCCGCATCAGCTCTCTGGTGGCCAGAGACAAAGGGTCATGATCGCCATGGCGCTCGCCAACGAGCCGGACCTGCTGATCGCAGATGAACCCACCACCGCCCTTGATGTGACGGTGCAGGCCCAAATCCTTGCGCTTCTTAAAGACCTGCAACGCGAGATGGGCATGGCTATGTTGCTCATCACCCATGACCTTGGCATTGTCCGGAAAATGGCTGACCGCACCTATGTCATGACGGGCGGCGAAGTCGTTGAGACGGGCGAGACAGAGAAGATTTTCTCCGACCCACAGCATGACTACACAAGGCATCTGCTCGCTGCCGAACCAAAGGGTCGCCCGGAAGCCCCCCGCAGCGACGCACCGGTGGTGATGGAAGCCGATGATCTCAAAGTCTGGTTTCCGATCAAGAAGGGTCTTCTGCGCAAGACAGTTGATCACGTGAAGGCCGTGGATGGGATCAGCGTGCGCGTCCAGGAAGGCCAGACCGTTGGCATTGTCGGTGAGTCTGGGTCTGGCAAGACCACCCTTGGTCTTGCGCTGCTTCGGCTCATTTCCAGTGAGGGCCCAATCCGCTTTGAAGGGGATCAGATTGACGGGCTGACCGAAAAGGATGTGCGCCCTCTTCGTGAGCATATGCAGATCGTTTTTCAGGACCCGTTCGGGTCTCTCTCGCCTCGCCTCTCTATCTCACAAATTGTAGAAGAAGGTCTGATCGTTCAAAACCGAGGCCTCTCATCTACTGAGCGGCGCGCGCGGGTGTCGTCAGCCCTTCAGGAAGTGGGCATTGACCCGGCCATGCAAGACCGCTACCCGCACGAGTTTTCTGGTGGCCAACGACAGCGCATCGCCATCGCACGTGCCATGGCGTTACAACCGAAATTTGTGATGCTGGATGAGCCGACAAGTGCACTTGATATGTCTGTGCAGGCTCAGATTGTTGACCTGCTTCGCACGTTGCAAAAGAAATACAATCTCGCCTATCTCTTTATCAGCCATGACTTGAAGGTGGTCCGTGCGCTCGCCGATCAGGTGATCGTCATGCGGGCTGGCAAAGTCGTAGAACAGGGTCCTGCTGACACAATTTTTGATGCACCCGAAACCGACTATACGAAAACGCTCATGGCAGCGGCCTTCGACCTGGAAACCGGGCCCGGAGAGGCATCATCCTGAGGCAGCTTCGGAGGCATTAGCCTGAGGCTTTGAGTCTTCTAATGCTCGTGACCGGCCCATCGCTTTTGTCGATCCGGTGGACTGCTTCGGCAATCGGTTCTTTCACCGTGCGCATGTGGGTTGCGTTGGCATGGAGCAGAGTATGCCCATCCACCATGATGCCCACGTGCCCCCTCCAGAAAACGAGATCGCCCCGCTGCAGGACAGACAAGTCCTGTGGATCACTTAGTGCTTCGCCTAGAGTCGCTTCCTGCAGGTCTGTGTCGCGCAGGCAGGCGATGCCGCATCTCTCCATACTCATCTGAACAAGTCCTGAGCAATCCAGGCCGCGCGCATCACGACCGCCCCACAGATAGGGCACGCCGAGGAATTCCTCAGCTACCGCTACATAGTCCGATGCATAGGTGTCAATTTTCGACAGGTGGGAGGAAACGACATAGCCACCACCTGCCAATTCAACAAATTTCCCAGCAGCACCCACTACATCCAGTTTCGCGTTCATGGACAATGGGGTGGCGGGGCGCGATTTAATGTCTGGTTCGGGATAGATAAAGGTTCGAAGGGCCGCAACCCGGTGGGTGACAGCGCCCTGTGCTGACCGAAGCAGGTCTGCCGAGACATAGCCAACATAGTCGTCTTGAGCGGACTGCCCCCAACACCAGTCCCCCTCTGTCTCATAAACGCGAAATGTTTCACCAAAGAGCAATTCTGTATCCATGGGCGCGTTGCTTTCCGCCCGGCGGAGCAGAGGCGCCCGCGGCGCTGCCACCTGAAAGTCCTCGCTCTCCACAAACCGGTCAGCGTCAACCTCCCCGCGAAGGTAGGCAGCCGCAAGGTCTGCCCGGTAAGGGTTCAACCGTTTGTCGAGACCATTCTTGGTTGTCACGCCAGGTGATCCTTTGCCTTGGATATAATCGTGTCTGAAAGCTCACTGAGATAGACAGAGCCCGCTACGGTTCGTTGAACCAGCACATTGCGTTTGTCCGTGTCGTCGCGCTTACGCTTGAGCAGATCTTTTTGACCCATCGTGTCAAGCGCACGGGTAATCGCGGGCTTAGACACATCAAGTTTCGCTGCCAGACCTCGCACTGTGTGCGGCGGCGGCTCCAGATAAACAGTGAGCAGAATTGCAAGCTGCCGTGCTGAAAGATCCGGCACGTCACGGCGTACCGTATCAAGCACGACGTCATGCCATAGCTTCAGCGCATCAAGCGGCTTTAGGTCCATCGGGTTCCCGGGTTCAGAATCAGAGGCTCGTATTCCGTTTCGGAGCCGGATCAGTCTACCTGCCTCCCCGCTCCGCGCCAAGGGTTTCAGCGCTGGCCATATGTCTTTTTGAGATAGGCGAAAAGCGCCCGAATGCCCTGCGCTTCGCCACCGATGGGCCGTCCGGGCTTGGCTCGTGGTGCCCAGGCAAAGACGTCAAAATGCGCGAAGGTTTTGGCCTTCTCCACGAAACGCGCGAGGAAGAGCGCCGCGGTGATGGACCCTGCAAAGCCGCCATCTGAGATGTGATTGACGTCGGCAATCTTGCTGCTTAGCCATCCGTCATAGGCCTGCCATAGCGGCATTCGCCACAAAGGGTCAGCATTCTGTTTTGCTGCTTCGTTTAGGCCTGCAGCAAACGCCTCGTCATTTGTGTAGAAGGGCGGGAGATCCGGCCCCAACGCCACACGAGCAGCACCGGTGAGCGTTGCCATATCAATCAGCAGATCCGGTTCCTCACTGTCAGCTTCAGCCAGGGCATCCGCCAGGATCAACCGTCCCTCGGCGTCTGTGTTGCCGATTTCCACACTCAGGCCTTTGCGGCTGGACAAAACATCGCCTGGGCGAAATGCGTTGCCCGCGACGGCGTTTTCAACCGCCGGGATTAACACGCGTAGGCGGACCTTTAGGTTGGCGGCCATGATCAGTTGCGCGAGGGCGAGGACATGCGCGGCACCGCCCATATCCTTCTTCATCAGCGCCATCGAATTGCCGGGTTTCAGATTGAGCCCACCTGTATCAAAGCACACCCCTTTACCGACCAATGTCACCTTGGGAGCCGCCTCATCCCCCCATGTAAAGTCTATCAGACGAGGTGCGGCGCTCTCCGCTGCGGCGCGGCCGACCGCATGTACCATGGGATAGTTTTGCGCCAGAAGGTCGTCACCAGTGATCACAGAACAGGAAACGCCAAAGCCGTCGGCCACCTGCCGGACCGCCGTTTCCAACTCAGCCGGTCCTAGATCGCTTGTCGGTGTGTTGACGAGATCACGTGTGAGAAACACCGCGTCGGTAATGTCCGTCAATTCGCCGAGATCAACATCTTCTGGAACCACGAGCTTCGGCAGGCCTCGGTCGCGGGACTTATATTTGTTAAAACTATAGGTCCCCAGCGCCCAGCCCAGCGCCGCCTGAGCATTGTCCAGGTCCTCCATTCCGGCAAGCCTGTAGGTCCCCTCAGGCAGATTTTCGGACAGAGCTGCAAAGATAAAGGGATCGTCTGCCTTGCCAATCCCCAAGAGAGCACCGGCAAGACTGCCGGATTCATCTGGCAGCATCAGAACGCGGCCAGCTTCGCCGGTAAATCCTGACGTTCCGACCCAAGCTGCCCCTGATCCCGCATGTGCATCGCACCAGGTCTGAATATCGCCTGACCGTACCGGCCAGACCGGCAAGGCGACGGCATCTTTATCGGTTACAAACACATCTACCACGGGTGCGACCTCTTTTGAATTTGCTCAAACGCCCGCAAACAGTATAGAGGGTCTGAATGGCCTGCAATCCCAGTGCCTGCCTACCTCATCGGCCACCTAAAAGGAGCCCCCATGTCTGATCTGAAATATCGATTGCTTACCGGCCCAGATGACCATGCATTTTGTGAGCGTGTTTCAAAGGCGCTTGATGACGGCTACCGTCTGCACGGGTCACCGGCGATCACCTTCAACGGTGAGCGGGCAATTGTTGCACAGGCGGTTGTCTGGGACTCAGCTGAGCAAGAGAGCTAATAGATATCAGCGTTCCAAAATGCCCTTCTCGAAATAGAAGAGTTCTGCGCCTGGATGCAAAAGGATGGGCACCCCCTGGACCGCTGCATTGAGGTTGACGTGACGTCCATTTGCATTGGCGGTGACCAGCGTTTCTCTATTGCGGCCATCGAACAAGGCGCGGGTGATGGCATGGACAAGGTCCGTGTCAGTGGTCGATCTGGTAATCCAGAGCGCCCCGATACCGATGGTTTTTACATCTTCCACAAATCGATAGGTGTTCTCGGGGATGATGAAATTGCTGTAGAAGGTGCGGTCAATCCGTAAGCGATCGGCTGGTTCACCTTCAATCGGCACGATATCGATGGCTCCTCTGACAGCAAGATCCTCAATAGAGCGCGCAGGCGCACCCGCCACCAGAAAATAGGCATCAAGATTTCCTGACAGGATCATTTCCGCGGACCGAGAAGCATCTGCACTGACTGGCTCAATATCAGTCAGTGACACACCAAAGGCTTTCAGGATGGCAATGGCATCTGCCCGGGTGCCCGATCCTTCGGACCCGATGGACACCCGCAGACCTTTCAAGTCCTCAACACCTTTGATGTCGAGCCCGCGAGCGGTAACAAGGTGGATCGCCTCCACATAGAGATTGGCTATAACCCGCAGATTTTCTCGCGGCGGTTCTCCTTCAAAAGCCCCTCGTCCCAGAAAGGCATCTTCGAGCACATTTGCCTGAACAAGCGCTGAGTCCAGTCGGCCGGCGGCGACCGCCCTGGCATTGGCAACAGACCCGGCAGATCCTTTGGAGATCGCCACAAGGCCAGGAACGCCACACCGGCTGCCGGGTATGCAAGGGTCTGAACCCGGTGGTCTGCTAATCACGGCTGCTAGCGCTTCGCCCATGGGGAAGTAGGTGCCGCCGGTAGATCCAGTTCCAATCTGGAAAAATGTGACCCGGGCATCATTTTCATCTCCGCCAAACAAGCTCTTTCCCATACCCAAAGCCAAAAGCCCCAAAACTGCGGCACCCAGCACAAACAGCAAGACCCGGTCAAAGCCCAGCCGGTCTATTCCTTTACGGATTGTTAAAATGAAGTTTCTGAAATGATCTGACGCCATGGCCCACTATACAAACATGCCGGCACCTGCCGAAAGAGGTACAGGCAATTTGAGACCAAGTTTATGCTTAAACCTTTCTTGAGACCTGTAAGAGAGGATGGTGCGTGGACAAATGCATGTGTCCACCGATTTGCTATGAAATGTGGAAACCAATGGATTATCCAACGTTCCTTCGTTCATCGTCTGGCCCTACGCGGTCTGTACCTGGTCGATCTATACTTGCTCGGTCTATTCTGGGCACAGCGCTCGGCGCTTTGATGCTTGGCGGCTGCGCAACAAATGCAGAACCAGAGCGCCCTGGGTTGGGCGCCTCTCCTGATCTTCCTGTACACCTCTCTGAACCGCGGGACTTTGTCGCCTCAGCTGCTTATTGGGGTGGCATTTATGAGCAAGATCCCACGAATGCTGAAGCGGCAGCCAAATATGGGCGCAGCCTCCGTCACCTTGGGTCTCTTGCCCAAGCACTCAGCGTGCTCAATCAGGCCAATGCACTTCACGCCAACGATCCGGCCGTTCTCTCAGAGTATGGCAAAACCCTCGCTGCCAGCGGGAAGCCAGACCAGGCATCCGCACTGCTGGCGAAAGCCGCTGTATTGAACCCAACGGACTGGAGCATTTTGTCCGCCGCTGGCGTCGCCCTGGATGAAATGGGTGAGCATGACCAAGCCAAGGATCAGTATAACCGGGCGCTCCGGCTGGCTCCGAACCATCCAACTATTCTGACCAATCTTGGTCTTTCTTATGCGCTTTCAGGTGATCTCGTTTCCGCCGAAACGACACTTCGCAGAGCCGTTGCCAATCCATCTGCTGGAGCGCATGCGCGCCAAAACCTATCTCTGGTCTTGGGACTTAAGGGTGACTTTGAAGAAGCTGAGCGCCTTGCACGTGCTGACCTTCCCCCCAGCCTTGCGTCCAACAACATTACGACAATCCGCTCCATGTTGGCTCAGCCAGCCCTGTGGCAAGAAATGGAAGCGCTGGACGCTCCCATAGACATGCCTTGAATGGGCGGAGCTATCTCAGCTCTTCCAAAAGAATGAATCAAAAGGGGCCGCAGCGGCAAATACCGGCTGCGGCCCTTCTTTTTTGTGCCTCTGGTTCCCAGCGTCCTGCAGATCGACGCTTTTACTGGTAGAATTTGATAACCGCTGGCCCGAGGATCACAAAGAAGAGGACCGGCAGGAAAAACGTAATCATTGGCACAGTCAGTTTTGGTGGCAGGCCTGCGGCTTTTTTCTCAGCTGCAGCCATGCGCATATCGCGGTTTTCCTGCGCCATCACCCGAAGAGCTGTTCCCAGTGGCGTCCCGTAACGCTCCGCCTGGATCAAGCTCATGGTGACTGCTTTCACCCCATCAAGGCCGGTTCGAGTCGCAAGATTTTCATAGGCCAGACGTCGGTCCTGGATGTAAGAAAGCTCGGCAGTGGTGAGACTAAGTTCCTCTGCGAGCTCGACGGATTGCGTGCCTATTTCGCCGGCAACCTTATGGAAGGCTGCTTCGACCGACATGCCAGACTCGACACAGATCAAAAGCAAATCCAGAGCGTCCGGGAACGCCTTTTTGATCGACTCCTGGCGGCGGGCAATCATGTTTTCCACAAAAACATTAGGCAGGTAGAAGCCGATAAATGCCGCCCCAAAGGACGCCGCAACGCGTGCTAGTGGCTCCAAACCAAATGAGTTGGCGACGAACAGATAGAAGATTGTCACAATGAACAGAATGATCGGCATAAAAAAGCGGAAGAACATGAAGGAGTAAACTGGTGCCTGGCCCCGGAAACCCGCTTTCTTCAATTTGCCCCGAATAGCATCGCTTTCCATCAACTCCATCAGGTTCAGCTTGTCGACAAACTGTTTGATGAAAGTCTTCGGGTCCTGCCTCAGCTTCTTACCGTCACGTTCCCGTTCCAGTTGTTCTCTATGGGCGCGACGCAGAGCTTCCCGCTCACTGGAAACAGATTTCATACGGGTCGACAATTTGTCCGTCGACAATAAGGGTGTTGCGAGCGTCAGCACTGTCGCGAACGCAGCCAAGGCCATCAACATCGTGACGATGTTCTCAATACTGAACAGGCTTTCAATGACACCAAACATTCATCGCTTCCCGTTCTAGAAGTTGAAATTGACCATTTTGCGCATCACCAATATGCCGATGCCCATCCACATCAGCCCCCCAAAAATGATCAGATTTCCCGCCGTGGTCGTAAACAGCAGACTGATATAGTCAGGTGTCGTGAGGTAGATAAGCGCCATCACGCCAGGCGGCAAAACCCCAATGATCCCTGCAGAGGCTTTTGCTTCTTGAGACATTGCCTGGATTTTTGCGCGCATCTTTTTTCGATCACGGAGGACGTTGGATAGATTTCCGAGCGCTTCTGATAGGTTACCCCCAGCCTGCGCCTGGATCGCCAACACGATCATGAAGAAGTTGACCTCTGAAAGCGGGATGCGCTCATAAACCTTCAGCAAGCCCTGCTCAACCGTCACACCCATGGCCATCCCATCCACCAGCTCTCTGAACTCGCTGCCCACCGGCTCTGGGCTTTCGTTGGCGATAATCTTCAGACAGTCATTGATGGGAAGGCCGGCTTTCACGCCGCGAACGATTACATCCAGTGAATTCGCAAACTCCTCGACAAATGCTTTTTGGCGCCTTTTTGTTTTGAAATTGACAAACCAGCGTGGAACACCGAAGCCACCTGCAAAACCGCCAAGGACTGCCGCACCAATAGGAAGGCCGGAGAGAGAAACCCCCATCGCGACGAATAGACCGGTTACCGCGCTCGCAATATAGAATGTTTTCGGTGTAACCTCGAGACCAGCGCGCTGCAGACGAAGGCGGATCGTCAGCTTTTCTTTTTCAGCCTTTTGCTTTGCTTCGATTTCCTTCAGCGTTTCCTGAACCTGCTTTCGCCGCGGACCTGAATTGTCCGCTTGTGTCTCATCATCGTCATCAGCAACGGACCCTCTTGCATTGCCGCGTGCGACCCTTGCCATCCTCTGGTTCGACTTGTCCGCCTTGGAACCTACAAATAGGAACCCTATCGCACCAATGCAGATGGCGACGAGCAGCGACACACCAACTATTGCAAATGTCGTTTGGTCCATCGCGAGCCTCAGTCCTGCGCCCGATCAAGCGCTTGCGAGAGCTTGTGATGCTGATTGTAGTATCGGGCCTTATCCCAAAATGCTGGCCGCGCAATTCCAGTAGACTTGTGGCGTCCGATGATCTTTCCCTGATCGTCTTCACCGTCCATGTCGTAGACAAAGATATCTTGCGTCGTAATCACGTCGCCTTCGGTGCCGAGCACTTCAGTAACATGCGTAATCCGTCGTGAACCATCTCGCAGACGCGCGGCTTGAACAATCACATCGACAGAGCCAACAATCATTTCTCTGATCGTCTTTGACGGGAGTGCAAAGCCTCCCATCGTAATCATACTCTCTAAACGCGACAGCGCTTCGCGTGGCGAGTTTGCGTGAAGGGTGCCCATTGATCCGTCATGGCCAGTGTTCATTGCTTGCAACAAATCAAAGGCCTCTGGTCCACGCACCTCACCGACAATGATCCGCTCCGGGCGCATACGTAGGCAGTTTTTGACGAGATCGCGCATCGTCACCTCACCCTGGCCTTCCAGATTAGGTGGGCGCGTTTCAAGCCGGACCACATGTGGCTGTTGAAGCTGCAGCTCAGCCGCGTCCTCGCAGGTGATGATCCGCTCGTCGGTATCAATAAAGCCCGTCATACAGTTGAGCAATGTCGTCTTACCCGAACCCGTTCCGCCGGAGATAAGAACGTTACAGCGCACATTGCCAACAACTGCCAGCACATCAGCCCCCTCCGGAGAGATGGACTGAAAGCTCACCAGATCATTCATCGTCAACTTGTCTTTGCGGAACTTACGAATGGTGAGGGTGGGCCCATCCAGTGCCAGAGGCGGCGCGATCACATTGACGCGGCTACCATCTGCCAGGCGGGCGTCACAGATCGGGCTTGATTCATCGACGCGCCTGCCCACTTGGCTCACAATACGCTGACAGATGTTGAGCAATTGCGAGTTGTCGCGGAATTTAACATTCGTCGGCTCGACACGCCCTTCCACCTCAATAAAGGTAAGGCCAGCACCGTTGACCATGATATCTGCAATGTCATCGCGCGCGAGCAACGGCTCCAGCGGACCATACCCCAAGACGTCATTGCAAATGTCCTGCAGCAGATCTTCCTGCTCAGAGATGGACATAACGACATTTTTGATCGCAATGATCTCACTAACAATGTCGCGGATCTCTTCCCGTGCACTCTCAGTATCGAGTTGTGCCAGTTGGGTCAGGTCGATTGTATCAATCAGCGCATTGAAGATCGTTGTCTTGGTCTGAAAATATTCAGGAGACCGCACGTCAGCGCCCACATGCGCCGGCGCTGGCTGAGGTGCCGTCGGCTTTGGTGCCGATATTTTTTGTTTGGCTGGTTCGGGCGCGGCGGCTTTCGGCACAGCCGACTGCGCAGGAGGGGGCGGTGGTGCCTTTCCTTCAGCGGGCGCAGAAGGTGAGCGCCCGGTTGCAGCATCGCGTCGGCCGAACATTGTCTATCCCTTCTTTCCGCCGAGCAGCGAGGAAAGCAAACCCTTTTTCTTCTCGACGACCGCGTGCCGGCCAGTGACCAATGTGGACAAATGTCGAACGGCAGCGGTTGTTTTGTTTTTGGGGTCAATCTCTTGCAACATCTGACCATTATTGGAAGCCGTGCCGAACAAAACCGGATTGAAGGGCAGAAGTAAGGTCGGTTCCTGCTCAATTGCTTCAGCGAAATCATCCGCTGGGATTTCCGGCCTCTTGGGCATACTCATCTGGTTCAGCACAACATGGGGCGCTGCATCATTGGTTCGTTGCTTCTTGATAAGATCCAAGAAGTTTTTCGTGTTCCGCAAACTGGCAAGGTCGGGCGTGGCTGTGATTATGATCTCATCAGCGTTTAGCAGCGTTTGACGAGACCAGCGGTTCCACACATGAGGCATATCCACAATCACACAAGGGCATGTCTCTCTTACGGTTTCAATGACGGACTCACATGCTTCAGGTAGCAAGTCCTCATCACGGTCCAATGTGCCTGGCGCACCGAAAATTGACAGACGGTCCGTGCACTTCACCAGCAGCCGATCAAGGAGAACATCATCAAGGCGTTCAGGCTGCATTAGTGCTTCTGCCACGCCCTGTACCGGGTCCTGATTGAAGTCGAGGCCAGCCGTGCCAAACGGAAGGTCCATATCAATCAGCGTCACGTCTTCGTGCATCTCTTCTGCGATGCACCAGCTGACATTATGGGCAAGCGTGCTGGAGCCAACGCCACCGCGCGCACCCAAAAACACTATCGAGCGGCCAATGGGTGGTGCGTCCGGGTCGGCATAGAGCCGAGCGACGGAGTCAACAATCTGGATTGGCTGCAGCGGCGCCACCAAGTACTCGTTCACGCCTTGGCGGATCATTTCTCGGTAAAGCGTAATGTCGTTCAGGTGGCCGACGATGACGACCTTGGTTCCCGCGTCGCAGACCTCAGCCAACGCGCCGAGCTGCTTGAAGAGCGTTTCGCCACCTTCGACAGTCTCAACGATGATCAGGCTCGGTGTGCCGGTGTCCCGATAGTATTTTACCGCAGCAGGAATTCCGCCCATATGAACTGTCACGTGGGCTTTGGCGAGGCGACGGTCTTCGGCTGCTCGTTGAATAACGACACCGGTATCAGGCTGTTCACAAAAGACCTCGATCGAGATCCTGGGCACCGGCTTGACAACAGACTGGGTGACGAATTCATCCTCGAAGTCGTCGTCGCCGGCATCCTCGAATACCGGATCTTCCGGCAAAATTTGTTCTGCGTTTGTCATTCCGCCACTTCGCTCACTGATCCCGAGGCATTGCCAGAGTCCGCTGACTCGGTCACCTCACCTACACGAAAGTTTTCGACTACCTCGTCCCGGCGCGGTGCATAAGCTGGATCCCATTCGCGAGGACCAATCAGGTCCGCAGGGTCAGCCACCATGGCTGCCAAGTTGTTCTGCGTAGCGCATCCGAAGTTGGGAGTGCGGCGGTTGTTCGGGGCGAAGGCATAGTCCTTCGTCCAGTTGCCACATGGGCTGGCAGTCGCCACCATCCGGCGATAAGACAGAATTACCGGCGCGGCACTATTGGCGGAGGAGGCACGATAAGCTGCATACCCGACAGCTGCCTGAGACAGACCAGCGGCTTCGAGCGCCATTCTCGTCTCGGCAACAATAGAGACAGCCGCTGCCTCGTTAGGCGAACCGCTTGGAGCGGCGATTGTGAGCGTTCCATGCCCTCGAGATTTGTAGGTTCGGGCGAATGCATCGATCGCGGCTTTATCCGCAACTGACAATGCGACCTTATCTTGCGGTACATCCATCTGAAGCGTCACAACCTGTGGGTCCACGCTGATTGGGTGTTCGTGGCGCGCATCATACATTGCGTCTTCACGGCCATTAAAGGCACCGCACGCGGCCAACCCGCCACAGAGCGCAAGGGTAAGGATTGTTCTGATCATTTGTCTCTCCATTCCCTCAATCCACTACAAATCCAACAGGGCCTTGCAGCGCGCCGTCGACGCCGCCGTCCCCTGCCACACCATAGGTGGCGTTCAGCCTGCCGGTCAGGAAGGTTTCCAGATCGGACGGAGGCGCAAAACCATCCGTTGGCAATACGAGTTTGTCTCGACTTGTCGCATCAACAAGGTAAGGCGTTACAATCACCACTAGCTCTGTTTCATTGTCCTGAAAGTCCCGACTGCGAAAGAGAGACCCTAGGACAGGAACATCTTTGATGCCTGGCACGCCATCGATGTTCTGCCTGGTACTTTCAGACAGAAGACCGGCCATAACCATGGAACCCCCACTTGGGAGCTCAACCGTCGTCTCAGCACGGCGCACCCGCAATGCAGGGACCGTTACACCGTCCTGCCTCACAACGTTTCCGTCCCCATCAACAACGCTCACACCTTCGAAAACAAACGACCCTTCATTGGAAAGCTCGCTTACCTCAGTTGAAATCTGGAGACTGATACGGCCTTCTCCCAGGACGACTGGCTTGAAGCCAAGACCAACACCAAATGGCTTGAATTCGAGTACGACGTTGCCGTTCCTGTCTTGCGATGTTGGTACAGGAAACTCACCACCTGCGAGGAAGCTCGCCGATTCACCTGATATGGCAGTCAGGTTTGGCTCCGCAAGCGTGCGCAACAGCCCGGCTCGCTCCAATGCTGTCAGAGCCCCGGTTATGTCTGAGCCACCGGTTGCAGGAAGGCCGTTTGGCGCGCTGGTCAAACCGCCCAGTGGGTTTCCCTGAAGCGAGAAAGCGTTGGTCGTTGCAAGGCTCAAGGCAAGATTGCCGATATCAACTGAGCTTGTCAGATCAACACCCAACTGTTTGATCAGGGTGCGCTGCATTTCCGCGACCGTCACGCGAAGGTTGACCTGTTCTTTTCCCTCAATGGTCAGCATGTTGAGCACAAAATCAGGGTTGCCCACATAGCGCGCCGCGAGGTCGCGCGCTTGCGTCGCCTGAGATGCGTTTGGCACGTAGCCAGATAGAACAATATTGTCATTGACCGCCTCGACATTGAGACGAGCATTTGGCAGGAAACGCGCAAGCATACTTGTGAGACTTGCAAGATCGCGCTCCACACGAATTTCGAGATTTAGAATCTGCTCACCGCGTGCATTGAAGAAGAAGGCGTTTGTCTGCCCGATTTCCATGCCGATGACGTAGGTACGCCGAGCTGTGCGTACGACCGCGTCAACTATCGCTGGGTTTGAGACCAACACATCGGTCGCATCAACCGGCAGCTCGATGATTGCAGCCTTGTTCAGCCCCAAGGTGAGCGTCCTTGATGCGGTGCTCGCGCCGCCCTCGGTGATACGCACCAGCTGAGCATCCCCAGCAGCGAGCACTTTCTCATTTCCTACAAGGCCCGATGCAACAAACAACAGTCCAATAAGTGATAAGGCAAACACTCTGCGAAGCTTTGTCAGAGACAGAATGCGATAGCGATACGCAGCCATCCAGGTCATTTCCCTCTCCCTGCTATGGTTGAGACGGTTGTTTCGGCTCCATAGCGCAGGACGCGTACTGACGCGCCGCGCTGAAGGGTCCCGCCACTGGTTTGTTCGGCAGAGACATTTGTTGGCACCTGATCATTGCGGCCTGTATCGGCGAGGGAACGCAATGCCAGGGAAATCTCACCCTGTGCTGCTGCGAGTGCAAAACCTTCTGCTTGCGCCGGAAGCATTTCGAGCGTTGCCGTCTTCCCGACAACAACTTGCTCTCCCTCTACTTCCTTGAAAGTCTGATCAATGGCCAGGACACGAACATTGCGAAGAATGGTTTCACTGCGGTATCCGTTGTTACCACCGTCCTCTTCTGTAGACCCCGACCGCAGTCGCATGGTCATAATTACATCGACCCGGTCATTTGGCAGAATAAAGCCGCCGGCACCTGTCTCAGGTGAAATTTTGGTCGACACGGCTCGCATGCCCGGTGAGATCAATGCAGACATAAAGCCGGCATTTTCAAAGCTCACCAGCTTTCCATTCGTAATGGGCTCGCCTGCCAAAATCGGGCTGCGCGCGATTGCACCACCAAACACGTCAAAAGCGTTCGGTTGCACATCCTGGGTAATGTAGGAGTTTGTGACCGCGTCTTCCGGCCAGGGTTGCCAGACAAGGTCGCCCTTGCTAACCCGCTGACCTAGAGCGAGGTCGCTTGCCGCCACCAGAACTTCAGCCATTGGCTGTTCGATAATCTGCGGCACGACGACCTGTGGCTTCTCATCAGACACAAGTGAGCGTGCAAGGAATGCAGCAAGACCTGCTGCAACCAATGCCAAAGCCAAAATTCCAATTCTCATCGCGTTCACAGGATCACCACCTTTTTCCGGCTGTGAGAGGTCGCTTTTGCCCTATCAAACGACTTTTCGATCAACTTATAGTTAATTTTTCAGCGCCTTTTTCGTCGGCCAGCGCTCGCCCCATGCGGTCTGTTTCATCATTTTCTGTCCCTGTATTGCTGTCAGGCGGGTATTGCCGCGACGGAGAACCAAATGGTTTGCGGTAAAGTCATCAAGGCACCTGCGGCGAGCGCAATCCCATAGGGAATGCCAGCGCCCCTATCGTGTAGGCGCGAGATCCAGGGGTATTGTGCGATGCCCGCAGTTAGGGGTGTCCGTCGAAATGCCACCAAGGCGAAAGCAAGCATGCCGCCTATGATCGCAACCCAGAAAAAGTAAGAGGGCAACGCTGCCCAACCCATCCAGAGCCCCGAAGCGGCAAGAAGTTTCGCATCACCGCCTCCTAAGAGCTTCAGGGCAAACATGCCCATTCCAGCAAGCAACAAGACCACACCGATCGCCAGGTGACTTCCGATCACTGCCCAACTCACGCCAGCGAGTGGAGCGGCCACCACAAACAAACCAACGAGCGCCAGCGATACCCAGTTGGGTATTTTGAAGGTCAGCAGATCGCTGACCGCGCCAAAAACAAGCAGCGCCGGAAAGAGGGTAAGAATGACAGTCTGCAACACGCGAACGCCTAAAAGTTTAATGAAAACAAGTACTTTGGACTTTTTTCCGTCGTCAGAAGAATGTCGCGCCGGGTGTAAACACGGCGTAAAGACGCCTTACTTTTCTTTGAGGCCGTGGAGGTAGAGGCAGGCGATAAAAACGGTTCTCCGTGCAGCTCCGATTGAGGCCATAAAAAAACCGCCAGCACGTTGCACGGCCGGCGGTTTCCAAATCTTGTCCCCATCAAAGATGAGGCTGAAGGGTCACATTAGCCCGGTGTTGGGGTAACGAGAGCCGCATCGATTGCATTGAAGAGAGCAAGAACATCGCCCCCAATTGTGCCAACGACGCCAACGATTGCGACTGAAATACCAGCAGCGATCAATCCATATTCAATGGCTGTCGCACCTGACTCATCAGCACCGAAACGCTTGAAAAATGTAGTCATAACTAGATCCTCATAAATACTCTTAGTACAGCACCAGCCCAAACCCGCCGTCATTTGACCGGTGTCTTTGAGCACCTTCAACCTACTGCCGGGGCCTTACCTTCAAGTTAATCTGAAGACAAAAATCGCATTGATCTCCGTTTTTTATTTAAACAATTTTACTCAATACATATTAAAAATGTATATATTACATCTTTTATTTGATCTTGATAAGTACTCACCGATGTTCCCGGGACTCCGCGCCTATAGTTTGGTTAAAAATCGATAACTGCTGAGGATTAGAGCGACCGCGCCATTGCGCAATTTTTTTGCCCCGTCATCGGCTAATCGCGCGAATTTTCAGCAAACTGCTCTATTTGCAAAGCGTTTAGCCTTTCATGGGTACAGTCGCCGCTGACTTAAACCAGTACTGCGGTAGAGCTATCGCAGATGAAGGGATCAAGGCAGATGACGCACACTTTCAAGCGGCCACATCGCGCTCTTGCTTGTGCAACCGCACTTGCCGGAAGCCTGCTGGCATTTCCGGCGTGGGCAGCAGACGTCAATATCGAGGTCAATCATTCTCGCCTCCATAACCTGGGACAGGCAGCCTCGAGCATTATTGTCGGCAATCCCTCGATAGCGGACGTCTCCATCAGTAACGACAACACATTGATTGTGTTTGGTCGTAGCTATGGAACAACAAACCTGATTGCGCTCGATGCATCAGGCCGGCAGATCGCCAATCTGGACATAAAAGTAATCGGTGCCCGCAAAGGTGTTGTGACCGTGAACCGAGGCCCAAACCAAACCTCTTACTCATGCGCTCCCAATTGTATCCGGGTGATCAACACCGCGGATGAACCAGAGAGCACAGATATGCTTCTCACCACTACAGAGAACGTCACCTCTTACGGAGATGCCGTTGCGGCAGGAGCCAGCGGAGAAGACTAAGGACCCTCACCGAACTAAAACAAGGGGCACTTCTCAAGGAAGCGCCCCTTTTTTGATTCTGATCCCTGCGTTGGTTCTATTACTTACTCAAGCGGAGATTGGAGAGATCGCGTGCGATCGCCTGGAAGATGGTCTCCAGCTCTTCGTTGCTCGGTGAGTCGAAATACAAGGCGGGAGATGTCGCGCATTCTTCCATCAATGCCTGCGTTTCAGTGTCTGAAACCTTGAAGGTGATGGTGTACAAGCGAACACCTTCATCTTTGATGTTCTCACAGATATCTGCCGTCTTGGGGTCTAGACGATCCTGAGCTGCACCCGCATCTTTAGTGCCAAGGCGTCCCTTTCGAACATACCCATATGCCGTGTACCTGGATCGGTTGTGATTGCTCGCCGTACCGAGAACATTCGATCCATCGGTGAGCAAAATCACAGCCTTGTCCACATCGAGATCATTATACTCGCGACCTTCAGTGAAGGGTTCCTCCGGCGAAATGACCCGCCAACCCCAGGCAAGCCCTACAGGGATATGGGTGACTCCACTGGCATTCATCGCGTTGATGTCACTGAGCAAAAGATCTTTGTCGTTGGTCAAGGGAGTGAGCGGGCGCATGGTGCACCCATAGTTTGGACCTCTACTCGAAGAGTTTACATATGAGCTCATGTATTTCGAGATGTCGCGCTGCTCCTTATTGTTACTCTGACTGGAGTCAGCGTCGGAGAAATAATTGTTGTAGTACCCGCTGCTTCGCTCATCCGGTGCGAACCAAGGTACCCACAATGTGTCACCTGAATTTGGTGGGGTATCAAGTTCATCCAGTGGTTCGGGACGTGTTTGCACACAGCCGGCCCAGGAGCGATTGTCTATCTCATCATAAAGATCCCACAGATTGCTCACCGTAGGTTCTGTACTGAATTTGAAATTCTCTTTGTGAATGCTTGATGCACCACTCATGTCGAGAGCGGAGATGGGAAAATTTGTTCCCACATTGACGCCGGCCGCGAATGGCACCAGACCAATATGAAGCTTGTCAGTACTGGGGTTTTCACCGAATAGGATGTTCACCAGCGTGGAAGCTGCATCCTTCATCGCATCCAGCTTACCGCTTGATCCCATGGAGCCCGTATTGTCGAGAACCATGACAATCTCAAGAGCTTTGCTCTCTCTTGTCACCTCAACCACGCTGCCGACATCCATTTCATCGATACCAAAGATACCTAGAAGAGCGGTAGGCAAGGTCGCCGACACTGACAGGGTTACGACATTACCTTCAATGTTAAGCTGAAGATCCCCCGGGACCCCCATCTCGGTTTGAGAGTAATTTGCGTTGAAGAAATCTTGTGCGAGCGTCGCCAGATATTCGTCAGACGCCCCTGGCGCCCCCGCAACCGCAAGACCCGCAGCATCTAATGCTTGAGTGAGCTGTGCCCGAACCAAGTATGCACGCGACACGTCAACGCCGATGCCTGCTGCTGCCATGATTGGCATCGCTGCAATTGCAAATGTAAGAGCAACATTGCCTGCGCGGTCCTTTAGGAGTTCACCGATGGTCGCAAGAGACCTCAGCGCGGCAACGACCATTCTACTTCCAATCTGATCCATAACTCACATTGCTCCGTTCTCGGAACACCCCGCACCCTGGGATTAAGACTGAGTGAACCCTATGCCTCCGACGTTAAAGGAGCCTCAACTTGGAGCGGCAATTTGACTCAAATTGTTACCATCTCGGACGCAGAAGGAACCTGTGAATTGGATAAAATTTTAGGCAAATTCTCTTCGTTTTTAGCTCAAATTGCGTCGCCAAAACTGACGGCACGGCAAGGTTTTTTCTGTATCCCTGCGTCATGAAATGAAACACCACCAGATTTCTGGATGGCAACACTGCAAATGACGAGAGGCATCCCCGTGAAACATAAGGGCACAGGATCGGGACTTTTGAGGAAGCGGATTTTACCGCTGAGCTTTCGGTCCTTTGGACGAAACAAGGAAGGCAGCGTCGCAGTTGAGATGGGCCTGATCGGCGTTCCATTCTTCGCAACCCTGTTTGCACTCATTGAAACAGCTATCGTTTTCTTCGCGTCGGTCGCCATGGAAGGCGCGATGGAGGACGCGGCAAGGATGGTGCGAACAGGAGAAGCCCATGCTCAAGGCATGAGTGCTGCGCAGTTTAAAATTGAGATCTGTTCCCGAAGCCCCCTTTTCTTTGATTGCGAACAAGATCTTGTCGTTGACGTTCGCACGTTTGATGAATTCAGCGCGGTCAACTTCACCGACCCGCTTGATGAGAACGGCAACCTGTCGAACGCCTTTCAATACAATATTGGCGGTGCAGGCGATGTGGTTCTGGTACGTGCTTTCTATGTTTGGGATGTGATCACACCGATCGGTATCGGACTTGAGAACATGTCAGGTGGCAACCGCCTGCTGGCATCCAGCGCTGTCTTTCGCAATGAGCCATTTGGCGAAATCCTTCCGGGAGGAGCGTGACAATGACCACTTTCATGTCAAACCTTCGAGATTTTGGCCGAACGGCACAAAAACGAGATGAAGGCACGTCATCAGTCGAATTCGCGCTGATCTTACCGCTGATGCTCTCTCTCTATTTTGGGGCGGTTGAGCTTGGCAACGCACTGATCGCCGACAGGAAACTCAACAAAACAGGCAGCGCCGTGGCTGACCTGGTCGCACAGGCTGTCTTAATCGATGACAACATGATGGATGATATTTTCGACGCGAGCACAACAATAATGGAACCGTTTGGCTCTGCCACATTGACCGTTGTCGTCGCCAGCGTTGTCGCTGATGAGAATAACGTTACGACGATTGATTGGAGTGATGCCTATAACGGCACTGCCTACGCGCCTGGCTCGACCTATACGCTGCCACCAGGCCTTACCAGCGCCGGGACCAGCGTCATCGTTGCGGAGGCCCGATACACCTACACCTCTCCGATTGGGCAATACCTGACGGGCGGCATTACCTTCTCCAATCAGTATTTTCTGCGTCCCCGGAGAACGTCAGCGGTCGGCCGCACAAGCTGACACCCCCCTCTAAGAATTAATTAACCATGTTTCTCATTTAGGTGATGCAAACATGTCGCAGGTGGCTTTTTGCTGCTCATTTAGCGCGTTAACAAATCGGGACTCATGAGCTCCGCCCGACGTAAATGCTCCGATCCTGCGGCGCACCCCAGCGCAGTCAAAAATGAGTCATCGTGCCTGACACAATTGTAAGTGGTTGAATCTGAAGGAAAATGGTGGCGGAGAGAGAGGGATTCGAACCCTCGAGACGGGATTACCGCCTACACGCTTTCCAAGCGTGCGCCTTCAGCCACTCGGCCACCTCTCCGCAGTCAGCGGCTTCTTAACCACCTGATTTGGCGCGCAATATACCCCACGCCCCCCCTGAATCAACACCTGTAAGCGTTCGTCGCAAAATCATCGCACCGCGACATCTTGTCGTTTGTCTCTTCAGCCGTTACCGTTTCGTTAAGTCGTGACTTGTCGCGATGAGTAAATGGCTGGGGGGCCAAATAATAATGATCGTTTTCAGGCTAATCGGACTTATCTTTATTGCTGCTGCGCTTATGGTTTTGGGTGCAGACGGAATACAGACACTCGAAGCCGGGGAAGTAAAAATCCGCTCCTTGGGTGAGTTATGGACTTTGCTTCACCCTGCAACGTTGGAATCAACAAACGCGTGGGCGGCAGAAAGCTTGCCAGGGGCTGTTGCAGATCCAGGATTTACATCACTTCTGACATTCCCATCTTGGGCTGTGTTTGGCGTGATTGGCATCTTGATCGCTTTCCTCTTCCGCCGTCGCGACTAATCACCTTCTGAACTCGGTGGCCCGGCGAACGCTTTGGGGGAAGTTTTCGCATTGTAGGACGCCCGCATAACGGAGCATGCTCTTGAGCATCGCTCCGTTATGCACTTCTATTGGAAAATCGCCGTGCGGCTTTTACTGACACTCATTTCAGGTGCTTTTGCCCTGGCGGCTCTGAGCGCAGGCCTCTATGACCTGCTCGGCGCACCTGCGCGCAGCGGCCTCTTCCATACAGGAGGTGAGGTCTGGTTTGCCCTGTCTCCTGATAGCCTCAATCTTATGCAGGCCATAACCCAGCGCTATGTGTCACCGGAACTATGGGATCCGACCATCGTAGCGGTACTAAAACTGCCCGCAATCGTCTCTCTGGGACTGCCTGCGGTCGTCCTAGGCGCCTATCCCTTAATGCGAGCGCTCAATTCTCGTCCATCTTAAGAGCAGCAATGAAGGCTTCCTGAGGGATGTCAACGCGGCCGAACTGGCGCATCTTCTTCTTCCCCTCTTTCTGCTTATCCAAGAGCTTGCGCTTGCGGCTGACATCACCGCCATAACATTTTGCGGTCACGTCCTTTCGCATCGCGGCGATCGTCTCACGCGCGACAATCCGTCCGCCAAGCGCAGCCTGGATAGGCACTTTGAAGAGGTGACGTGGAATCAGTTCTTTAAGCTTTTCGCACATGGCCCGGCCACGTTGCTCTGCCCGTGACCGGTGCACGATGGTCGCCAAGGCGTCAACCGGCTCTTCATTCACCAGGATCGACATTTTGACGAGGTCATCTTCCTCGTAACTCTCAATCTGATAGTCAAAGCTTGCATAGCCGCGCGTCACTGATTTCAGGCGGTCGTAAAAGTCGATCACAACCTCATTGAGCGGCAGCCTATAGACGACCATGGCCCGCGAGCCAGCATAGGTAAGATCGATCTGAGACCCACGACGGTCTTCACAGAGCTTCAGCACTGCGCCGAGATACTCGTCTGGGACCAGGATCGTTGCTTTGATCCACGGCTCCTCAATGTGGTCGATCTTCATGACATCGGGCATATCGGCCGGATTGTGCATTTCCTCCATCGACCCATCGGTCATATGGAGGTGATAGATCACGCTGGGCGCGGTGGTGATGAGATCAATGTTGAACTCCCGCTCGATCCGTTCGCGCACAATCTCCAGATGGAGAAGTCCCAGAAAGCCACAGCGGAATCCGAAACCGAGCGCTGCACTGGTCTCCATTTCATATTCGAAACTTGAATCGTTCAGCCGAAGCTTCGCCATCGCTTCGCGCAAATCTTCGAACTGAGCTGCGTCAACAGGGAAAAGGCCGCAGAAAACAACTGGCTGGGCGGGATGGAAACCGCCGAGTGCTGTCTCACACGGCTGCCTTTCATCGGTGATGGTGTCGCCCACCGCAGTATCAGCAACCTCTTTGATGGAGGCGGTAAAGAAGCCAATCTCACCGGCTTTCAGCGACGGCAGGTTTTCTTTCTTCGGCCGGAAGATACCCACTTGGTCCACTGGATACACGCCGCCTGTAGCCATCATCTTGATGCGCTGACCTTTTTTGAGTTCGCCGTCCACGACCCGGACAAGCACCACAACGCCCAGGTAGGCGTCATACCAGCTATCAACCAGCATAGCCTTTAGCGGGGCTGAGCGGTCCCCTTCTGGCGGTGGCAGCTTTGTGACAATCGCTTCCAACACATCGTCGATGCCGAGGCCCGACTTCGCCGAAATCTCCACGGCGTCACTGGCATCCAAACCGATCACGTCTTCGATTTGCTGGCGCACCCGATCGGGCTCAGCTGCTGGCAGGTCAATCTTGTTCAGCACCGGCACAATCTCATGGTCGACTTCAATGGCTGTATAAACATTGGCGAGGGTCTGTGCTTCCACACCCTGGCTCGCATCAACGACCAGCAGCGATCCCTCGCATGCTGCCAATGACCTGTTCACCTCATAGGCGAAGTCCACATGGCCGGGCGTGTCAATCAGATTGAGTTCGTAGGTGATCCCATCTGCCGCCTTATAGTCCAGACGAACGGTCTGGGCCTTGATGGTGATGCCGCGTTCCCGCTCAATATCCATGCTGTCGAGCACCTGCTCCTTCATCTCACGTTGCGTGAGACCGCCGCAGGTCTGAATCAACCTGTCCGCAAGCGTGGACTTGCCGTGGTCAATATGCGCGATGATGGAGAAGTTACGGATATGGGCGAGGTCTGTCATGGGCGCGATATATCATTGCTGCACGCAAACAGCCACTCTGAAATCCCCAGAAAAGCCCCTCAGTTGACTCGGGCATGCCTTTATTGAAAACTATTGTTTCACTTTAGGATACGAGATCAATGAATAAATCTTCGGCTCCCACTGCCTTCGCCCTCTTTCTGTCGGCTCTGATCATTGTCCTCGCATTTGTCGGTGTTCTTGAACCTTCAGAGTTTAAGGCAGATACCAGCGTTGAAACGTTCACAACTCTTCTTTTGAGCTTGATCGCCATCGCCTTGTTCATTGAAAGGTCTGCCGAGGTGTACCTCAGCGTATGGCGACGTCCAAAGCGCGAACAACTGGCTAGAGCGGTAACGAAGCTCAAAAAGGAAATTGAAAAAAGGGAGAAAGCGCTGGCGGAACTGACGCTGGGCACCCCACCCGCCGACGCTATGGCAACCAAAATCGATGGGTTAGCCGCGCCGCTGAGCAAAGCGATGGAAGATCTTGCAGATCACCGCGCCGTCACCGCCAGCTATTCTCTATCAATCAATGTATCACTTGGGCTTCTGGTTGCGTGCGTCGGCGCACGTGGCCTTGAACCCCTCCTGCTAAACACCGAGCCTACATCCGCGTTTTTTGTGGCGGTCGACATTCTCATCACGGGGGCGCTGCTCGGCGGTGGTGCCGATGGATTGCATAAAATCGTCAGTGTCTTTACGACCTGGGCAGAAGAGACAAAGAAGCGGACACAGAATACAGACTAGCCAAAGTCTCGTTCACTCTGCTGACCAATTCGCTGGGCGCTTTCCCATCCAGGCCTTGATCCCTTCTTTGTAATCAGAGTGCTGCGCCATGGCCTCCAGAAGGCGCTCAGCCTCTTCGACGGCGGTGGCAGCGCTGCGATGCTGGTCTGAGTAGATCTGCCACTTGGTCTCCCTGAGCGACCCTGGGGCCGACTGTGTCAGCATCTGCGCATATTCATATACCGCTGGCATGAGCGCGTCTGGCTCCAGGCATTTGTTTAAAAAACCCATCTCCATTGCTTCTTCGGCCAAAAAGACCCTGGACGATAGAAGCAGATCATTGGCGTGGGTTAGCCCGACAATCCGAGGCAGTACCCATGAGAGGCCGAACTCAGCCGGGAAATTGAAACGACCGTGGGCGGTTGTGAATTTGGCGCCTTTCACAGCAAAGCGCAGATCTGCAAAGGCGGCGAGGACCACACCAATTCCAGCTGCGGCGCCATTGATGGCGGCAATTACCGGTTTGGTGAGGCCAAAATGATAGGCAAAGGTGGCGTCAAACTCTTCGCGGACGCCATAGCCGGGTCTCGCGATGTCATCTGTCGTACCGCTGTCATAGCGGCCTTTCTCCGAATGACCTTCAAGTGCAGCCGTATCGGCACCTGCGCAGAACGCTTTGCCTTCCGGATCCCCCGTCACGATGATCACACGAACACCTTTGTCTTGATCAAGGTCGGTCAGGACATGGCGGTATTCTGTGTGCATCCGCCCAGTCCAGGCGTTCCGCCGGTGGGGCCTCGACAAAAAGACAGTCGCGATCTGACCTTCACGCTCGACTTTGATCGTTTTGAGTTCCATCGCTTTGCTCCAGTCTTGTGTCAAACAATCATTTTGCGCGCCGGTCAGCTTCAAGTCGTTCCATAAACGCGCCAGCAATAATGCCCGAAGGCAATGCAATGATCCCAATCCCGATCAACGCGATCACGCCCGCAAGCACTTGGCCTATGCCTGTCACCGGATAAGCGTCCCCATAGCCCACCGTTGTAAGCGTGACGACAGCCCACCATAGCGACCTGCTGATAGACCCGAAATATTCAGGGTTGGCGGCCCCTTCGGCATAGTAAATGGCAACAGCTGCGAAATAGACCGACGTTATTGAGAGGAAAAAGCTAATCAGCAATTGGCGCCAGACGGATTCAATAACATCTACCAACATCTGGGCAGCAGGCACGAAACGGGCAAGTTTCACCAATCGCATCAAACGGACGGCCTTCAAACCCTCCACGGAGAATGGAATCTCAATGCCTGCCGACATGAGCGCAACAAGCAAGAGTTCTGGCGCAAAGGCGAGGAAATCAACGGTCAACCAGAAACGCCCTGCATAGCGGGCCCGTTCCGTAACGCCGCGAATGCCCCGCGTCTCCCCTGCAGCCCAAAGGCGCAGAAGAAACTCAATACCAAAGATACAAAGGATAAAAAGGTTTGCAGAGTTCAGGGCGTCGGCCCATGCGCCTGCAAGAGCTGGCTCTGTTTCGAGGGTAAAAAGCACGACGCTGGCAAAAATCAGGACAACCAAGATCCAGTTCGTGGGAGACAAACCCGGCCTGTCCCAGGAATCGATGGTGAGCTGGCGGTCGACCGTGCGCCTAAGCCAGTTGCCGCTCGCTGATGTTGATGTTTGCATGTCCCCTCCGTTCCATCTGTTTTAAAGCGGAAGCGGAGGGTTTTAAAGCGGAAGCGCGGAAAAGGATCTATCAGGGATCACACCGTGAGAGCCCCTACGTTAGGCAGCCTCTATCCCATGGGATTTCAGAAAAGCTGTTATCGGTTCAACCACCCTTTGTACGGCAGGGCGCGCGCCCACTCGGCTGCGCCACGCCATAAGGCGGGGGCATCCTTCCGGGATCGGTTCGCCCAAGAACCCTGCAAAATAGGACGCCATGTAAAAGGCGATATCGGCATAGGTGTAGTCGCCAACCAGAAAATCCGTCGCCTGGGCGTTTTCCAAATCAGCATAGAAGGTTTGGATTGCCACTCTAGCGGCGGCAACACCGTCAGGGCCAGCGCGCTTGGCACCTGCTGGCATCAGGCACACAACGTTCGGAAAAAAGACCTCGTCTGATCTGAGCTCAGCCAGCCGTGCTCTCGCCCTTTGCGTTTGTTGCTGCGGCCAGAGTGGTGGCTCTGGATGCACATCTTCCAGATATTCGAAAATTTGCGTTGAATCGAAAATCTCCAGGTCATCCTCTACAAGGACCGGCACCTGTCCCTTCGGGTTGACCCGCTTCACGACCTCATGCTTCGGCGTGTACAGGTCCTGAAGCGAAAAGGGAACAAACTCCAATTCGACATCGAGCCCTTTCTCGTGACAGGCGATTTCGGCTTTTGCCCCAAACATGCTGAGCGGACCAGAATAGAGTTTCATCATCACATCTCCCTGCGGTTTTGATGATGATGTCAGCCAGACCTGACGGACCGCAGCGCCATTTGGTGAGTTGCCGGTCAAACCAATTACTTGAATCTCCAGTGAAAGCACCGATACATTGCACGTTCAATGTCATGTCGTTTTGGAGTTTCTATGCGCCCCGTTCTAATCGCGTTTACAAGTCTTGTTTGTCTTTCCACCAAGGTTGTCGCCGAAGAGAGCAAACCTGCGATTGATTTATCAACGCAGAGCGAGGGGTATGTGATTGAGGAGGAGTATCAATCCATCCGACCTGGCGCGATGGATGAGCGGTTTGAACGGGAGGAGGGCGTGGGTGGTACCAACTTCAACCTCTCCTATGATGACGGCCAGCCTGAGACGGATGAGTATGGCATCATCCGTGAGATTGAAGACCCGGCAACGACAGACTATTCCAAACCGCCAGGACCGAACTCAAACAACTGAAGCCACCGCCGCGCCCGCTAACGCACCTGATATCAGCATGAACAGGTAAGACTGACGCATGGCTGTCCACGAATTGCAGAGATGAAGCGACATAGCCAAACACACAATGCCGAGCAGGCCGGCATGGAGCGCGCCAAACACCAGAGCTCCGGTCATCATTGGGTGTGCGTAGAAGACCGCCACCAGGGCCAACACGAAATGCAGCCCGAGCCAAAGACTCACTCCGTGCCATGTGGCACTTTCGAGCGCTTTGGGGAAGCCCTCCAGAGCCGCCTGCATGTCCGCGTGCACAGTTCTACCTGCGAGAAAGACATGCAAGATGATACCTGATGCAAGCAGCGCCGCCGCTCCAGCTGCGTAGAAATTCATTGCACGTTTCCTAAATGTAGGGCCATGCAGCGCCCGCTGCGACAATGAAGAAAACAATCCAGGCGAGATGCCGCCCCTTAGATGCAATGAGGGTTACTATCCCGGTTACCAGAAACGTCACGGCAATGGTAAGCGGTGCAAAAGCTGGATCACCTCCCATTCCAACAAGGGGGGCAAGCAAAATCACCGCCAAGCCGATCCAGGCCAGCGTTGTGATGTGCCAGGCGAACCGGACAGTTCTGTTCAGGAAATCCGCGTCTGGCGGCACACCTGCCCAATCCATGCGATTCAAAACAGGCTTCACGATCCCCTGTTCACCCAAGATGGAGTGCACAAGGCCAACCCCGACGGCACCAAAGGCTGCAATAATCAACGCGATCTGTTCTATGGGCATTTGCTTCTCCATACGCTTCCGTATGGATACTTTCCTTGGATATGTTCTCTGCGTCAATACGGATGCGTATGGCAAATTGTCACTGGAGCCTTGCGTGAGTGCAAAACCAAAAGAATTAGGCAAAACAGACTGGATCGCGGCAGCCTTCCGAGCGCTCGTCGCAGGTGGCCCGTCCGCAATCAATGTAGAACCTCTCGCCAAGAGCCTCGGCGTCACAAAGGGAAGCTTTTACTGGCACTTTAAGGATCGGGCAGCTCTTCACACGGCTATGCTGGACCATTGGGAGAAGATCGCCACGGACCACATTATCGATGACGTGGAGACTCATGGCGGGTCCGGCCGGGCAAAACTCGAGCGGCTGATCAACCATGCCGTCAGCGCTGCACCAGATGCCTATGGTGGTGCGCAAGCTGAAGGTGTGTTGCGCGGTTGGGCGGCGAGCTATGATCCAGCAGGGGTGATCCTCGCCCGGGTCGACAAAAGGCGGAGGGCCTATCTCGCGCAGCTCTTCCAGGAGGCAGGCCTCGCTAAAGCTGATGCCCGCCACGCCGCCGACATTGCCTATCTCGCGAGCATCGGCGCACAAAACACGCGTGCGACTGGCGGCAAAATGGATCGTCCCGCCACATGGGGACACCTGTTGGACCAGCTCCTTAAGAAGAACTAGCCGCGAAGCTTCCCGCCTGTGGCTTTTTCAACGGCCGCGACGATCTTGTCACTCACGGCTTCCAATTCCTTGTCCGTCAGGGTCTTGTCCTGAGGCTGAAGGGTCACTTCGATCGCCAATGACTTCTCATCAGCGCCCAGACTTCCACCTTCAAACGCATCAAACAGCGTCACACCTGTAATGAGTTTTTTATCCGCCCCAAGTGCTGCACGGACCAGCGCATCGGCTGCCTGATCCTTCGCAACGATGAAAGCAAAATCACGGCGCACCGGCTGGAGATCCGGGATTGTGAGGCCTGGCTTGGTTTTGGTGGGCTTTACCTTAGGCTTGGGAATCGCATCGAGCATCACCTCAAACGCGACAATCGGCCCAGCCACATCCAGCGCATCCAAAATCTTGGGGTGAATTTCCCCAAACCGCGCGAGGACATTCTTTGGCCCCATACGGAACACGCCAGAACGGCCCGGGTGATACCAGGCGGGTGCATCGGCGGCGACCTGAAGATTGTCGACCTTTGCCCCGAGGCTTGCAAGGAGTGCTGCAGCGTCGGACTTCGCGTCAAAGACATCAACAGCAGCGCTAGCACCCTGCCAATGACGGCCTGCGCCACTGACACCTGCAGACCCCTGACGGATGCCAGTTGCAACATTGATCTGATCGTTCGGCTGGTCGCCCTCATATTGCTGAGCGACCTCAAAGAGCATCACGTCCTGTGCGCCGCGTGCCATGTTGCGCCCTGCGGCGGCAATGAGGCCCGGCAGGATGGCTGGGCGCATATGACTCATGTCACTTGAAATAGGATTGGCCAGCTCAAGAGAGGCAATGGCATTCTCGCCGCCACCAAAGAGTTCTGCATGGGCCTTTGGAATGAAAGACCAATTGACCGCTTCGACAAAGCCGCGGGATGCCAGGACGCGCTTTGCGTTGCGCAGGCGTTTCTGGGGCAAGTTCAGAACCGGGTCCGCCACTGCATGGCTCTTGGGGAGCGGCGTTGAGACCACCTCCTCAAGCCCGTGAATACGGACCACTTCTTCCACAAGATCTGCCTCACCAAAGACGTCCGGCCGCCAGCTTGGTGGCGTCACATCAAGACGTCCGCCTTGGCCAACGGTCACGTCAAAGCCGAGGTCGCCCAGGATTGTTTCAATCTCCGATGTTTCCAAAGAAACACCGGTGAGTTTTGCCACCCGGGCTGGATCAAATGAGATCACGTGGGAATGATCCGGCGTTTCGCCTGCGACAACCAGATTGGACGCTTCGCCACCGCAAAGCTCCATGATCATGGCAGCGGCGCGATCTACGCCCGGCAACGTTGAAGCCGGCTCGATGCCGCGCTCAAAACGGTAGCGCGCATCAGAGACGATACCCGTTTTTCGGCCTGTGGAAGCCGTTCTACGGGGATCGAAATAGGCGCTCTCGATGAAAACACCGGTTGTCGTTTCCGTCGACCCGCTTTCCTCTCCCCCCATCACGCCTGCGAAACCTAATACGCGGGCATCATCGGCGATGACCGTCATCGTCTCATCAGCCTTGTATTCTTTTCCGTCGAGCGCGGTGAATGTTTCGCCGTTGCCGAGGCGCGCACGGACGGTGCCTGAGAGCTTCGACACATCGTAAACGTGGAGCGGACGGGCCTGATCGTAAGAGAGGTAATTGGTGATGTCGACCAGCGCGTTGATGGGGCGCAGGCCAATGGCCATCAATCGCTCCTGCATCCATGCGGGGCTCGGACCGTTTTTTACGCCGCGCACCATACGTCCCGCAAAAATGGGGCAGGCGTCTTTCGTGTCGCCCTCGAACGAGAGTTCAAGACCGATAGTGCTTTCGAATGCATCGGATATTGCAGGGACTGATGCTTCTTTCAGTGTGCCAAGCCCTGCTGCTGCGAGATCTCGGGCAATGCCATAGACGCCCAGGCAATCGGGGCGGTTCGGCGTGATGCCAATCTCGATCATGGGATCGGTTTTGCCAAGCGCTTCTGATGCTGGCGTGCCGACAGCAAAATCACCGTCGAGCTCAATGATGCCGGTATGCTCGTCAGAGAGTTCGAGTTCACGCTCGGAACACATCATGCCGTTTGATTCAACGCCGCGGATCTTTGTTGGCTTCAACACCATGCCGTTCGCCGGAATGGTGGCGCCGGACGGGGCAAAGATACCGAGCAGACCTGTCTTGGCGTTCGGCGCGCCGCAGACGACCTGGAGCGTTTCTGTCTTGCCACCGACGATCGCTTCCACTTTGCAGAGCTTCAGCTTGTCAGCATCGGGATGCGGCCCTGCTTCAACAATGCGCGCGACCGCAAAAGGAGCGAGTGCTGCTGCGGGGTCCACCACATCTTCGACCTCAAGGCCGATCATGGTGAGCTTGTCGACGATCTGATCGAGAGTGGCGTCGGTGTCGAGATGATCTTTCAACCAGGAGAGGGTGAACTTCATGAGGAAAGCCCTCCTGCCAGAGTTGGCACATCCAAAGCGGCAAACCCGTAATGGCGGAGCCAGCGGAGATCCGTCTCGAAGAAGGCACGCAGATCCGGGATGCCATATTTCAGCATGGCCAGCCGGTCGATGCCGACGCCAAAGGCAAAGCCCTGGAACTCGTCGGGATCAATATTGGCGGACTTCAATACGTTCGGATGCACCATGCCGCAGCCCAGAATTTCGAGCCAATCGTCGCCTTCGCCAATGCGAATTTCATTGCCAAGGCGCGCGCAGCGCACATCGACTTCCATGGAAGGCTCCGTGAACGGGAAGAAGCTTGGGCGGAAGCGGATTTCCACGCCCTCTGTTTCGAAATAGGCACGCAGGAATTCTTCCAGCGTCCATTTCAGGTGGCCCATATGAGTGTCGCGATCCACAACAAGGCCTTCAACCTGGTGGAATTGCGGGGTGTGGGTCTGGTCGCTGTCACAGCGGAAGGTGCGGCCCGGCGCAATGAAGCGGAACGGCGGCTCACTCTTTTCCATGGTGCGCACCTGTACGGGACTGGTGTGGGTGCGGAGCAGCGGACGGGTGCCGTCTTCGCGCTCATGGAAATAGAACGTGTCGTGCATTTCCCGCGCCGGGTGACCTTCCGGGAAGTTCAGCGCTTCGAAATTGTAGTAGTCGGTCTCGATGTCTGGGCCTTCTTCGACCGCAAAGCCTAAGTCGCAGAAGATCGCAGTAATCTCATCCATGGTTTGGGTGAGCGGGTGAATGCGGCCCTGTTCGATCGGGGTTGAGCGCACCGGCAGTGTCACATCGACTTTCTCGGTCGCAAGGCGTTCTGTCAGCGCGGCGTCATAAAGCTCAACCTTGCGGGCTGCAATGGCATCTCCGACACGGGTTTTCAGGCCATTCAAGGCCGGACCCATTTCCTTGCGCTCTTCGGGGCTCATTTTGCCAAGCCCCTTCATGAGCTCAGAAATGCTGCCCTTTTTGCCAAGAGCACCAACACGCACCTCTTCCAGGTCTTTTTCAGTTCCCGTGGCCTTAACGGCTGCCAGAACGTCCGCTTCAATCTTTTCTAGATCGCTCATATTCCCCAGATTCCTTTTTGGTCGCATTTCCGGGCAGAAAGCCGTTCAAGTCAGACTTGGCACTTTTCCTGGAAATGCTCCGAATCTCACCGTCCTTGATACAGGAACGGCTTAAACGCAAAAACCCCGCACGAGTTCTCTAGCTGCCTTTTGTTCAGGCGGCCCAAGAGAAGCTGCGGGGTTCTCGAATGTTGGACGTTCAATGTGGGGCCCGGCGGTGTCTGTTCAGAATGCCGCCGGATATCCCGCCTTATTGAAGTGCCGCTTCCGCCTGGTCGACCAAAGACTTGAAGGCCTCCGGCTCGTGGACGGCGAGGTCTGCCAGAACTTTCCGGTCAACCTCGATGCCAGCGCGCCCGAGACCGTTGATAAATCGGCCATAGGTGAGCCCATGCTGGCGAGTAGCAGCGTTGATCCGCTGGATCCAAAGGGAACGGAAGTTCCGCTTCTTCGCCTTGCGGTCGCGATATGCGTATTGACCGGCTTTTTCGACAGCCTGGTTGGCAATACGGAAAGTATTCTTACGGCGGCCATAGAAACCCTTCGCCTTTTTGATCACCTTGCGGTGACGGGCATGGGTGGTGACGCCTCTTTTTACACGTGACATTGATCTCGCTCCTTAGCCGTACGGCATCATCTTTTTAATAATCCGCGCATCCGGGTCGGACAGAATGGCCGTGCCCCGCTGATTGCGGATCTGTTTGTTGGATCGTTTGATCATGCCGTGTTGCTTGCCGGACTGCGGATGGCGCACTTTGCCAGACGCGGTCAGCTTGAAACGCTTTTTCACGCTCGATTTGGTCTTCAGCTTGGGCATTTTGCTCTCCTTAAATCTCTAGAATTTTTGCGCCGGGGTTTCGAAAACCAAGGGAAACCCTAGCCTTTTTGGCATTTTGAACCGCCTCGGCATGCCCTAGATGAGCCGGACGGTTCTGAAGATCGGGAGTTATACGGGGTTTTGGGCCAAAAGCAAGCCCAGGCTTGGATTTAGACAACCCTCAGATTGTCATTGCCCGGCTTGTCCCCGCACAGAAGCCTTACCCCCCGGACTTGTTCCCGGGATCCAAGGTTGTTGGAACCCATGCGCGCGGGTGTCGTCCCAGGATGCCCGCGCGAGCTTGCACTCGGGCTGGCTGCCGACCCGTGGGTCCGGGCATGACAGAGGTGAAGCCTCTGTCCCTACTCCGCAGCGTTCGATTTATTGACCTGGGGAGAAGAGACGGCGGCACGGATGTAGGGGATGTCTTCGTCTTTCAGAGGTTGCATCCATTCTTTCCGTGCAAGAGCGGCTTCAATGTAAGGGGCGAGCTCTTCGGCTTTCTTCGCTTCGCGGTCGGCAACGTCCTTTTTGAATTCCGGCATCACGCGCTTGCTAAAGAGTTCCAGCGATTCACATATGTGTTCGTGTTTGTTGCGGCCGGCCTGCTGCATGAAGATCACCTGATCGACGCCTGAGGCCTGGAAGGCCTTCAGATGCTCGATCATATCGTCGGGCGTGCCGATGCCCGCGGGCTGGGTCATGAGAGATTGGGAGTCCTGGATCATTTGCTCGGTCTTGTCGCCACGCTGCTTGATGAACTCACCCCACATGTCTGTGCGGCCTGGCTTCTGATCTTTGGTGACCATGGAGGCCAGCGCATAGCCGAAGAATTCAAAACCTTCGGCGCCACGACGGATCGCTTCCGCGCGGTCTTCATGCAATGAGAAGCTTGAGACCATTGCGATGTTGGCATTCACCGTGTGACCGATGGGCTTGCACTGATCGGACTTAATGATGCCGTAATAGATGTCAGCCCAGGCTTTCGCTTCTTCCGGGTCCACAAATGAGAAGGCAAGCGCCCCGACACCCAGCGATGCCGCCACCTTGATCGTATCGCGGTTCGTGCAGGCCATCCACATGGGCGGATGCGGTTTCTGCATGGGCTTGGGCAGCACATTGCGGCAGGGCATGGAGAAGCTCTTGCCCTCAAAGCCCGGATAAGGGTCAAGCACCAGCATGTTGGCGACCTGCTCTGCGGCCTCCAGTGCCATGGCACGCTTTTCTTTCGGGTTGATGTCAAAGCCTCCGAGCTCCAACCGCGTCGCGCCTTCGCCAATGCCAAACTCCACGCGGCCATTCGACATGATGTCCAGCGTCGCAATGCCTTCTGCCGTGCGGGCTGGATGATTATAGTTCGGGATCACCTGACGAATGCCGTGGCCCAGGCGAATGCGTTTGGTCTGGGTGGAGGCCGCCGCGAGAAACACTTCCGGCGCGCTGGAGTGGGAATACTCGTCCAGGAAGTGATGCTCGACTTCCCAGGCATAATCGAAGCCCAGCTTGTCGGCGAGCACGACCTGGTTCAGCGCCTCATGGAACAGCTTGTGTTCGTCACCCTCTTTCCAGGGCTTGGGCAATTGCAGTTCGTAAAAGACACCGAATTTCATGTGAGCTCCTCCCGGGCATGCGCGCCCCATCTGAATATTTATCTCTCTAGTATGCCAGCCTCATCAAAAGGCACAATGAAAGAAGGGAGACTAGGCAATTGACGCAAGGGCAAGCTCGCGACTTGCGGGTCGGCAACAGCTTCGTAATGATGTCACTCACCTGATACAGACTCACACCCGCATCTTTTTTCGGAGTTTCAACCATGTCTACGCGCCCCCTCAAAATCGCCCATCGCGGGGGCACAGGACTTTGGCCAGAAAATACGATGGGCGCGTTTGAGCGCGCGATTGCCGACGGCGCAGAAGGCATTGAGCTTGATGTGCACCTGTCAAAAGATGGCGTGCCTGTGGTGCATCATGACGAGGCGCTGAAGCCTGCCATTGCACGGGGGGCGGATGGCGCATGGCTCACAAAACCAACACCGCTTATCAAAGACCTCACGTTCGAGGAATTGCAGGCCTATGACATTGGGCGTCTGCGCCCAGGCGCTGGATATTCGGCACGCTATCCGGACCAGACCCCTTTAGACGGTGAACGCATTCCCTCTCTTGAGGCAGTGATCGATCTGGTCAAAGCGAAAGCCGGGCCCAACTTTGTTGTCTATACGGAGCTCAAAACCGACCTCATGGACCTGAGCCAGTCTTCTGATCCGGTGACGCTCGCCAACACAGTCGTGGACCTGATTGAAGAAAAGGGTTTTGGCGCACAGACGGTTTTTGTGTCGTTTGACTGGCGTGCGCTGGCGCAGGCAAAGAAGCGGGCGCCCAGCATCGGCAATGCTTTCACAACGCTGCCCTTCTATTCGATCAATCCGGAAGACAAGTCGATTGCCCATGACGGCGAGACGGCGGCAGCGCTTCGTGCGGCGTCTGCCAATGGCGCTGATTTTTTTGGTGGTTTTGATTGGCGGGACCATGACGGTGCAAGTTTCAGCGAGCGCGTGTTGCGGGCAATTGCGGCTGGTCCCGCTGATGGCTGGTTTGCCTGGCACGGCGACATTGATGAAACAACAGCGGCGCTTGCCAAAGAACTTGGTCTCGCGATTTCGGCCTGGACGGTCGATGCACCCGACGACATGACGCGTCTCACCGATCTTCAGATCGATGCGATCCTCACCGACCGACTGGACCGGTTGAATGCTCTCTGACTATCCCCTTCGAGACGCGGTCTCACGACCGCTCCTCAGGGTGAGGAATTTGTTTTAAACCGCAACCTCATGGTGAGGAGGCAGGCCATTCCCAAATGGCATGCCGTCTCGAACCAGACCGACTGCACAAAAAAACGGGCCCTGAAATAGAGCCCGTTTTAAAATCTCACTATGGAAGTGCGTACTTTCCTATACTGTCACGTTTTCGAACCATAAAAGTCTGCAACTTTTATTGAAAACGCTTCAACGCGGCGCCAGGACCATGATCATCTGGCGGCCTTCCATCTTTGGATAGAGTTCGACTTTTGCGATCTCTTCCAGATCATTGCGGACCCGGTTCAGCACTTTCATGCCCAGATCCTGGTGCGCCATCTCACGACCGCGGAAGCGCAATGTCACTTTGACCTTGTCGCCTTCTCCGAAGAAGCGAAGCATGTTTTTCATCTTCACGTCATAGTCATGCGTGTCGATGTTGGGGCGCATTTTGATTTCTTTGACTTCGACGGTCTTCTGCTTCTTCCGCGCCTCGGCAGCTTTCTTCTGCGCCTGGTACTTATATTTCCCAAGATCCAGAAGTTTACATACGGGCGGGTCAGCGTTCGGCGAAACCTCTACGAGATCCAAGCCTGACTCATCTGCAAGGGTAAGGGCATCTTCAAGCGAGACGACACCTCGTTTTTCACCTTCACCGTCAATCAACATGACGTTAGGGACGGTAATGTCTCGGTTGGCGCGCGGTCCTTCTTTCGTTGGCTGCGCGAATACGGCTCTACGGGCTATGAAACCCTCCTATAGTTATGGGTCGCGTGGGAACGGTTTCCCGCACGGAATAAGATTAAGGTTTACGACGCTCACCGTGGGAGTCAAGAAGCTTTGTGTTTACAGGCGCTTAACGCGGACAAGCTGTGCCTCCCGAGACACGTACCAGGGGGCCTACGTGTCAGGGGACCTACGTGTCAGGGGACCTACGTGTCAGGGGACCTACGTGTCAGGGGGAAACGTTCCATGGGGGTGTCGGGCGAACGAACCATCGATAGGCCCTGGTCCGCCGCGAGGCATCAAAATCATGGATCACTGCAAACTGCGCCCAAGATATCCGCCGAACGAGCGCCAACAGCCGCAAAACACCGCGAGGAGCGCCGTCTGGCCACACTGTCACGGCCAAATCCGCATACATGTTCGCAGTCTCTGATGAGGCGAGAACAGTGACGCTATCGCCTTGCTTGAGCAATTCCAGGATAAATTTCAGCACTTTGCTGCTATTTTCGCGCTGGCATAAATGAATCACCAGAACTGTCTGCGCGGTCATCCGCCGACCAGGTCGCGGTAAACAGCCAGCGTCCGATCCGTCATAGCGGTCACCGAAAACTGGCTTTCCACGAAGCTACGTCCCCGCACCCCCATGGCCTGGCGATCCGTGCTGTTCATCGCCAACGCCTCAGCCATCGCTGTTGCTAAGGCATCCGCATCGCCGGGCCTCACCCGCCACCCTGTCGCGGCGGCGCTACCACCTGCATCTGATGCGTCCAGAACCGTATCTTTGGCACCACCATGGTCAGCGACGATGACGGGCCTCGCCATAGCCTGCGCCTCAACAGCGCTTCGTCCGAAGGGCTCTGGGTCAAGAGAGGGAGCCAGAACAATATCTGCGGCGCTGCAGGCAGCCGGCATATCATCACAATGTCCCACAAGACGCACTCGGAGCGCCGGATTGTAGGCTTCTATTGCCGTTTTGATTTCGTCTTCATAGTCAGATCGCCCCTGGGCGTCCCCTACCAGGATCAGCTTGGCACTGGCCGCGCTTGATCCCATTCGGGCATTCATCAGGCCTAGCCCCTCTGTTGCGAGCAATTGCCCTTTCCACCGGGTAAGACGCCCGGCAAGCATGAAAAGCGTATCTCCACTCCCCGCGCCCCATTGTTCCCGCAGGGCCTGCCCGCGCTTCACGGCGGGGCCGGAAGGGTCAAACTCTGACATATCCGTGCCGCGGGGAATGGTGACGATCTTCGCCCCAGTCTCCCCGTGGAATTTCCGGATGCGCTCGGCCGTAAAGTCCGAGTTGGCGATCACAACCGCGCCGCGTGTCATGACTGAGTTATAGAAGACTTTAAGGCGCGGACGCTCATGAACCTTGCTGTGATAGGTGGTCACAAAAGGACGTTTTGTTCGCCGCGCTGCCGCGAGCGCGCTCCAGGCAGGTGCCCTACTGCGCGCATGAACAATATCCACATTCTGTTTTTCAATCAGCCGTGTGAGGCGTTCTACATTTAGCCCCATGACAACCGGGTTTTTTGAATGGACCGGCAGCTCGATATGCTCCGCGCCCATTTGCTCGAGCTCCCTGACCAATCGTCCACCACGGCTCACCACAATCGCCCTGCATCCATCAGCCATCAGCGCGCGGGCGACATCAATTGTTGTGCGCTCAGCGCCGCCGGTTCCCAGAGATGGGATCACTTGCAGGACTGTTGGTTTTGCAGGTTGCACCAGCTTGATAGTCACTTGAGGTACTCTCGTATTTGATCGAAATCTCGGATTGCGCAATATCATTGGGTAGGCAATGAAGGTCGCTGTCACAAGCTTCCACTGTCTATTCAGATGTTACGACACTTCTTTTACAGGATGCGCCGATGAGCACCCAGACCCAAGTATCTTTTCTTTCACGCCCACACGGCGAAAAGCTCGCTTATTTACAGGAAGAAACCACCGGCGACCATATGGGTGTTACCTGGCTTGGCGGGTTTAAATCCGACATGACCGGCACGAAAGCGACCGCACTGGCTGATTGGGCGCGCTCGTGCGGCAGGCCCTATACGCGCTTTGACTATTTTGGCCATGGTCAGTCGAGCGGTCAGTTCGTCGAGGGCACCATCAGCCGCTGGCGCGATGATGCGCTGGCTGTCTTGGACGAGCTTTGCGACAGACCCCAGATACTTGTCGGCTCCAGCATGGGGGCCTGGATCGCGCTGTTGGCTGCGCTTGCCCGGCCAACCCAAGTGAAAGCGCTTGTTCTCATCGCCCCTGCGCCAGATTTTACCGAAGCGCTTATGTGGGAGGGGTTTGATGAAACAGTCCGCACGACACTGCGGACCGAGGGTATCTACCAACAACCGTCGGACTATGATGAACCCTATGAAATCAGCTACAGCCTCATTGAGGATGGACGCCAACATCTCCTGTTAGGAGACACCATTCTGCTTACCCTGCCCGTGCGCATTCTGCAGGGCATGGCGGACGAAGATGTGCCCTGGCGGCACGCAATGCTGCTTGCCGAAACGCTTGCAAGCGACGACATCACACTCTCGCTAACGAAGAGCGGGGACCACAGATTGTCAGAGCCGGACGACATTGAGCGGCTCACAGTCACGCTCGACAGGCTTCTCAACGATCTCGGTGATTAAGCCACTCATCAGTCCAGTTGCGGTAACATGCGGTCTGCCTGCTTGAAATAGGCCTTGGCGTAATGCACCAACTGCCCATCGGTTGGATGGTCAACGGTCTCTACCCCAACAACCTTTTCGGCGATCTTCGGGTCCTTCTTGTGCAGGTATTTCACAAAAGCCGTTTTCGCGTTGGCAGGTCCAACCACAAGGACTTCTTGCACAGGCGTCAAACGCTCGGCAACAGACTTAAAGAACTTGATGTCTTCAGGCGCACGCCAACTCGCATTGGACCCGGCTTTGGTGTGAAGATGTTTAATCGGGTGATGTGGTTTCACATGCACTTCGTCGACTTCATCTTTGCCGATTTCGATAACACGGGCCTCGTGATGATCAATCCAGACGACAGCGTGATAATGGTGGGACATGACCGACCTCCTTCTCTCATTTGAGAACAAGTCTAGGCCTCTCCTCAACCCTCTGCTTTGATCTGGGGCAATTAGTCCCCGGCTTCTGCAAGGGCGCGGAGACCTTCCCTATAGGTCGGAAACCGCAGCTCCACACCCAACTCTTCTTTGATGCGCTTGTTGGAGACGCGTTTTGATTCCGCATAAAAGCTCCGTGCCATGGGACTGAGGTCAGCGTCCTCAAAAGGCACTTCGGGAGGTGGGGTCATACCGATGAGGTCTGCCGCAAAGGCCACAACATCTTGCGGCGGGGCCGCTTCGTCATCGCACACATTGTAGGCAGCACCTGCATTGGGTCTCACAATTGATGCTTCTAAAACAGATGCGATGTCTTCTACATGGATGCGGGAGAAGACATGCCCAGGCTTTACAATGCGTCGTGCCTTCCCAGTACGGAGCGAGACGATCTGGTTTCGGTCCGGTCCGCATATACCTGCCAGGCGAAAGGTTTGAACTGGCACACCGATGTCCCGCCCCATGGCAAACCAAGCCTCTTCAGCTGCCTGCCGCCGCCGTCCTCTGTCGCTCGTTGGAGCCATCTCCATCGTTTCATCGACAAGACCACCCGCCCGGTCGCCATAAACGCCGGTCGTTGAGAGGTAGCCAATCCACTTGATCGTGTCACGCCTTTTGGCGATCTCTTCTCGCATCTCGTGCAGAACAGGATCTCCGTCGGCGCCAGGTGGAATAGAGACGAGGACATGCGTCACGCCATCCAATGCACTTGGATCAAGCTTTCTCTCTGCGGAAAAAAGGTGAGGTTCCACACCTTGTGAGCGGATCTCTTCTGCTTTTTCAGACGCTCGACATGTCCCGGATATGCGCCAACCCGCGCGTTGCAGGCGCGCAGCCAGAACGAAGGCTGTCGATCCAAATCCGAATGCAAAAAGGTGTCCGGTCGTCACGCTTATTACCTGCTACCCAAACTTCCCTGTTGCCAAACGGGGATACATGTTGAACTTTACGCCCCATGATGCCTACCACAGAGATTTCCACCCGACCAATCGTCCTGCTATGCGCGGTTTGCGTCGTGACAGTTTTTGCCTCCCTGACAACAGCGAAGGCACAAGTAATCAACTATAGCTCTTGTGTTGAGCTTGCCAGCGTCGACCCAGATGCAGCCTATGACGCCGCGCTTGTTTGGGCCGAAACGGACCTAACAGGGGGCGCGTCCCATTGCGCAGGCCTTGCACTTGTCAGACTCGGTCTCTTTGATGCCGCCGCTGACCGTTTGACCCGTGCGGCCGTCGAAGGGCAGAAAATGGGAAATGTGGAGAAGGCACTCCTCCACCAACAAGCCGGTGATGCCTGGCTGATGGCCAATAGTGGGGCGAAGGCCACCGAGGCATTCACGCAAGCCCTTGTTTATGTACCCGAAGACCCGGAGCTTTTGTTTGGGCGCGCTCGCGGCTATGAACTTGAGAAACAGACGTCACCCGCACTTCAAGACGTCAATCTGGCCATTGCAAGAAACCCAAACTATGGAGCCGCTTACCTGCTGCGGGGGCGTCTCTACCGCCAGAGCAAGCAGCTTGACGCAGCGGCAGCAGACATTGATGCCGCGCTCGCAAATGGCATCGACGAAGTCGCAGCGCGCCTAGAGCGCGGTCTCATTCGCTTTGAGATGGGCGATCAGGCCGGGGCAATCGAAGACTGGCAGATGATTGTAGCGGCAGACCGACGCGCGGACGGTTCACTCGGCCCTGCAGCGATGGCTGCAAGCGGATTTATCGCGGAAGTGACGGCAGGCGCTCCCACTCAGCCTTAACATCACTGTCTGTTTCACGGTCGCTATGCTCAAGGCGCAGCCGCTCAACATCTTTTACCGATGCAAGTTGCCCCAGAGCCCAAACGGCCATGGCCCGGACCAACACGGAGGCATCGCCCAGATGATCTGTGATCTGAGGCAGCAATGCCTCATCGCCTGAATTTCCTGCAGCGATCAGCACATTCCGGAGGAAGCGATCGCGCCCAATGCGCTTAATGGGCGAGCCCGCAAACAGCGCGCGGAACTCTTTGTCGTCCAACGCAAGAAGGTCGCGAAGAACGGGACTGGTTAAGTCCTCGCGTGGCTTGAGTGAAAGTTCCGATGCTGCGCGCGCAAACTTATTCCAAGGACATGCTGCCAGGCAGTCATCACACCCGTAAATGCGATTTGCCATCGCCCCTCTGAACTCAGGCGCGATATGCCCTTTGTGCTCAATAGTCAGGTAGGAAATGCAGCGACGGGCATCGAGTTCATAAGGACTTGGAAAGGCATCCGTCGGGCAAGCGTCGAGACAAGCATGGCAAGAGCCGCACTGGTCTGCATGGGACGCGTCGGTCGGAAGGTCCAGATTTGTAAAGATTGAGCCAATGAAGAACCAGCTGCCGAGTTCATTCGACACAAGATTGGTGTGCTTGCCCTGCCATCCAAGCGACGAGCCTGCTGCAACCGGTTTTTCAAGAATGGGCGCGGTGTCGACGAAGACTTTGAGTTCGCAGCCTGTCTCTTCGACCAGCCACCGGGCAATGCGTTTCGAACGCTTTTTCACCAGATCGTGATAATCCCGGTTGCGCGCATAGACGGATATATTCGCCTTGTCAGGATGTTGTAGCGTTTCAAGCGGATCACCATCAGGTCCATAATTCATCGCCAAGACGATGACGCTTTTCACATCCGGCCAGAGTGCCTTAGGAGAAGCACGTCGCTCTCGTGTCTCCTCCATCCAAGCCATGTCGCCATGGGCACCTCGATCCAGCCATTCCTGGAAGTCCCGTTGAGTCTTTTCACTCAAATCAGCCGAAGAGAAGCCCACATCATCGAAGCCAGCCGCTTTTGCTTGGGCAATAATCTCAGCCTTAAGAGCCGCGACGTCTGTTTGCGCAGTCGTCGACATGAGCCCTAAAAATCCAGATCTGCGTAGGCGCGGGGCGGCGGCATGCCAGCAACATGGTCCGCCAGCAATGTTCGGAAGGCAGGCCGTGACTTAATCCGCACATACCATTCCTTCGCACCTTCATACTGGCGCCAAGGAACATCGCCGACATAGTCGAGGCAGGAGAAGTGTGCCGCTGCAACCAGATCTGCAATGCTGATCTCGTCGCCTGCGAGCCAGATCCGGTCCTCCATGAGGTAGCAGACATAATCGAGGTGATAGCGAATATTATGAAGGGCAGCGCGCACCACCGCCATTTCCGGCCCCCCACCGCCCGAGGAGACACTCAGAAAGCGTTTTGTGACTTTTTCATAGATAAGCGGCTCAGATACTTCTGCCGCAAACTTTGTCGCAAACCAATCAGCGACACGTCTTGCCTCAACCCTGTCTGCAGCCGCATCAGGCAGCAATGACGGGTCGGGGTATTGCTCATCCAAATACTCAACGAGTGGCCAGAAGCCTGGCACCACCAGACCATCATCTTCGACCAACACCGGAGTTTCACCCGCGGGATTGAGCCGCAAAAAATCCTCGCGGCGTTCCCAGGCGCGCTCTTCAAGAAGCGCTGGTTCAATTCCCTTCTCACCCAGAAGCAGTCGAATGGTTCGGCAGGCGGGGGAAACGGGCAGATGATAAAGTTGGGGCATGAGGCTCAGTTTACACTAGTGCCTTGGGCAAGATTAGGGCGGCAAGATTAGGGCACTGGATTGTTTGGATCAGTAACCCCACCCTTACCGCGCTTCGCCCATATTCGACAACTCTTCAATTATCGGGCAGTCCGGGCGATCATCCCCATGACATTTCGTGGCGAGTTCGCCCAGCGTGTGGCGGATTGACTGAAGCTCTTTGATCTTCCGGTCCACTTCTGCAATGTGTGCCAGCGCAAGCGCCTTCACGTCTGCGGACGCTCGAGACCGATCACTGTAGAGCGTCAGCAGGGCCTTACATTCCTTGACTGAGAACCCCAAGCCACGCGCCCGTGCCACAAATCGTAAAACATCGATATCTTCATCTGCGTAGGCGCGATAGCCGCCTTCAGTCCGTGGAGGGGGATCAATGAGGCCAACTTTCTCGTAATAGCGAATGGTTTTTGTCGAAAGCCCCGCTCGTTCGGCCAAAGCTCCAATCTTCATGATGATGCTCCATCAATTCCAAGGCCACGCTCCCAGCTCTCTAGTTTATCGCATTTCAGCAGCCGAAGAGCTTCAACTTCAGCTGGAAATGCTCCAGACGATGGAAATATGCGTGCAAATAATATAACACTTCTGCACCTTGTAGGAGCTCGCCTAAATCCATGTCTCTGGAACAATTGATCCTTCTCGCGCTCATTCAGGGCATTACCGAATTTCTCCCCATCAGTTCGTCTGGTCACTTAAGCCTCGTTCATGAGCTCACGGGCTGGGCCGATCAGGGCGTGCTTGTCGATGTTGCCGTCCATGCAGGAACGCTCGGAGCGGTTCTGCTCTATTTCCGGCAGGATGTCTGGGCGATGATCCTTGGTGGGATTGACCTTTTGCGGGGGCAGGTAACAGATGATGGACGCATGGCGCTCTATATCGTCGGAGCCACCATCCCCGTGGTCATTGTCGGCTATTTCCTTCTCTCCACGGGCTATGTCGATGTTCTTCGGGCAGCGGCCATTGTGGCCTGGGCCAACCTCTTTTTCGCTGGTGTCCTCTGGATCACCGACCGTGCGGGTGCGGTAACCCGGCGGCTTGAGCAGATGAACTGGAGCGCTGCGATGATCATTGGCTGCGCGCAAGTGCTGGCACTCATCCCAGGCGCGAGCCGGGCCGGCGTGACCATCTCAGCTGCGCGAATGCTTGGCTTTGAGCGTGAAGATGCTGCACGGTTCTCCATGCTGCTCTCCATCCCGACAATCCTTGGGGGTGCGGTGGCGAGCAGCATTAAGGTCTATGAAGAAGGCAATATCAGCCTAGGGGCGGACATGGGCCTTGCGGCTATCCTGTCCTTCATCGTGGCACTCGCCGCCATTCATCTTTTTCTAAAAATGATGACCCACATGACCCTGACCCCTTTTGTGATCTACCGGGTGGTCCTTGGCATCGGTCTTCTTGGTTGGCTGTATTTGTAGATCAGGTACCGTTTGTTACACCGTCCGCGAACTGTCCGGTGCGCCGGAAGCGATAAAGATAAGCCGGAAGGATCGCCGACATGGCAGAGGGCTCGATGCCAAGCTCAGACAGTCCCTGAACGCCCTCTCCGACGACATTGTCATGCTTTAAGAGCTCCACCTGATCTAGGGTCAATAGTGGCGCCGGCAGGATTTGCAACACAGAGGCCATCATCTTCGCAGCGAAATAGGGAAGCTTCACCAGCGGTCTCGTCCGGCCGGTCTCTTTGAGGGTGAGCTCCATCAGCTCAGCGAAGGTCGCAACCTCGGGACCGCCAAGCTCCAGAACCTTGCCGTTCCATTCTGGCTGCTGCAAAACAGCCGTCATTGCGGCAGCCACATCTTTTACATAGACCGGCTGATACTTGGTCTCTCCGCCGCCGATCAAAGGAAGTGCCGGTGCCAATCGCGCCATCGCAGCAAAACGATTGAAGAACTGATCTTCCGGTCCAAAAATGATGGAGGGCCGCACAATCGTTGCAGTGGGAATTGCTGCCAGAACAGAGGCTTCACCAGCGGCTTTAGAGCGTGCGTAGTCAGATGTGCTGTCAGCATCCGCTCCAATGGCGGACATTTGGACAAAGTTGTCGATGCCTGCTTCAGCAGCGAGCTCAGCGAGCAGTTTCGCACCTTCTGCATGCACTGCATCGAACTTCTGCGCGCCGCTCTCGTAGAGGACACCCACCAGATTGACGACGGCGCTCGCGCCTTCCATGGCTGCGGCGCAGGACACCCGGTCGCGAATATTGGCCTGCACGGGCTGAACCTGGCCGACATCCCCCATCGGCTTTAGAAAAAGCGCCTGATTGGGGCGGCGCACAGCGACGCGCACCCGATAGCCTTGTTCCGCGAGCGCACGCACTAGATAACGCCCGACAAAGCCGGAACCGCCAAATATTGTTACAAGATCCCCTGCCTTAAGCTCTGATCCAGATGTGCCCGCTGACATGCCGCTGTCCCTCTTGAATGATTCTGGCTTCAAACTGATTGGCAGATGCCCTCTTCTTGTTTCCCCTCGAAACTTCAGAGTCGCCCTCACCTGCCGATACGCCTTGATAGCGCAGCTAAGCACGGGCGTATAGTGGCCGGTTGCCGCAGATATGACGTGCAAGGCAAAACCCAGATTAGGTCAAAACCCTTCTATCCCGCCGCAAAACGCTGCTGTACGATTGACAAACTGGGGTGTGGGAGATAAGTCTCCGCACCTTGGGCCCAGGTGGCGGAATTGGTAGACGCGCTAGCTTCAGGTGCTAGTGCCCGCAAGGGCGTGGAAGTTCGAGTCTTCTCCTGGGCACCACAGGCTTTTCGCGAAGCGAAACGCCAAGAATGCAATTAGTTTCCGCAGCAGGGCTGTTTGAGTCTTCTCTGTTTTGGGGGCACCAACTATTCAAATGCAGCAAAAATTTTGCTGCAATATGGGCGTTCGCCGCAAAACGGGTTTGCCCCTTACGGCAACACGAGAACCGGCATGAGCATCACACTCCATAAAGGCGACCTTCCCGCAGACCTTGATTTCGGCACCTCTGTCGCGGTTGATAGCGAGACGTTGGGATTACAGATCCCTCGCGACAAGCTGTGTTTGGTGCAGCTCTCAAGTGGCGACGGAAATGCCCATATCGTTCAGCTCGACCGGGCGCGGTATGATGCCCCAAATCTGCGCGACTTGATGGCGAACCCGGATGTCACGAAGATTTTCCACTATGCCCGGTTTGATGTGGCGGTTATGCAGCAATATCTGGGTGTTGTGACGACCCCGATTTATTGCACCAAAATCGCTTCAAAGCTCGTTCGCACCTATACAGACCGCCATGGACTGAAAGACCTGTGCCGGGAACTGGCTGGTGTGGAGATCTCCAAGCAACAACAGAGTTCTGACTGGGGAGCCGAGACGCTCTCTGAGGCTCAATTGTCCTACGCCGCATCGGATGTCCTGCATCTCCACAAGCTCAAAACGGTGCTCGACGACATGTTGGAGCGCGAGGGCCGTATGGAATACGCCAAGGCCTGCTTTGCCTTTCTACCGGTTCGGGCATCGCTGGACCTTGCCGGATGGCCTGATGAGGACATTTTCTCTCACTAGACCAGCTTAATCTCCCCAGAATGCTGCAGTTGACCCCCGTTCAGCTGCCAGCGCATACTGTTACTGGCTAAAGCGTTTTGGGGGCCAAACTCGCGTTACGAAGGATACTGATGAGCGTGCAATCGCCACCAGGCCAATCTGCCCAAAGTTTCGGATCGCTGGATAGTGGCTCGAATGGGGGCATCGATAGCCTAGAGCCAAGCGACGAACGCAGCCGCTACAGTGCCTTTGTTCTGGGTATGAAGATTCTTCTCCCGGCGTTGGCAGTGATTTTGATGATCAGTGTCTTTGTCTCCTCAACAACCTTCAATTCAAGGCCGGATATCCCTGTGACCTTCCGCGAAGTGAGCCGTCTCAACGACGATCTGCGGATGGTGAGCCCACGGATCACCGGTGTGGATAAAAGCGGACGGCCCTATGTTGTCACCGCAGACACAGCGACCCAAGAGGTCGACAATCCAAATCAGATTTTTCTGGAGAATATTGAAGCTGACTTGATGTTGGACGAAGGCGGCAACTGGCTATCAGTGACATCGCGCTTTGGAACGCTTCAGACAGAAGCTGAAACACTGAATTTGCGAGAAGATATCAGCGTCTTCTCAGCAAATGGGTATGAGTTTCACGCCCAGTCTGCAGATATGGATTTCAGGGCGGGCTCGCTGACCAGCGACGAACCGGTCTACGGCCAAGGGCCGGTGGGGACGCTCAACGCAAATGGCGTTGAGACATCAAATAACGGCGAAAAGATCGTATTTACAGGCGGTGTGCGTGTTGTCGTGTATTACAAGGCGGGATAATCGGTGGCGGATTTGTGCAGGAGTGATGGTGTGATTGGTCGCTTAGGAAAACTCATGATGGTGGCGGGGATTTCCCTCCTCGTTCTGCCCTTTAGCGCGCAGGCTGAAGATGGCGACAGCGCAGTCGGCTTCAAAACCAATCCGGACGCACCTATTGAGATTGAGGCGGACACGCTTGAGGTTGAGCAGAACGCCCAGACAGCTACGTTTATTGGCAATGTCGTTGCCGTACAAGACACCATGCGTCTTCGTGCCGACCGGCTGATTGTGACCTATGCCCAGAAAGCAGATGGTGCCTCATCGAGCGATGATGGAACCGGCGGCACCGAAATCACACGGATTGATGCAAAGTCGAATGTCCATGTCATGTCTGAAGACGATCAATCAGCTTCCGGCGACTGGGCGCTCTATATGGTGGCCGATGAGAACATCACGATGGGTGATACCGTCGTCCTGCGACAAGGTGAAAACGTCATTCGTGGGCAGCGGCTCAATATCGACCTTAATAGCGGGCAGGCGCGGGTCGAAGGCGGGGTTACCGCCACAGACACGGAAAAACCCGGTTCCGGGCGAGTTAGAGGGCTTTTTCAGGCTCCACAGCAGTAAATTCGCTTGGTTAATTTCTTCTTTCATACAATTTTAATGCCAACAACGCTTTGATGGGGGCACATGACCGACCGTATCGACACATCTATCGGCAACACAGACGCCGGATCCACCGCCTTTGAGGCGGAGGGCGGCCCACGTCTGGTGACCAGCAATGACGGCCTGGTTGTCGACAAGATCGGCAAGAGTTTCCGTCGACGTCCGGTCGTCCGCGGGGTCAGCTTCGCAGTTCAGCGCGGCGAAGCGGTCGGTCTTCTGGGTCCCAACGGGGCCGGGAAAACCACGACCTTTTACATGATCACCGGCCTCATCTCGCCGGACTACGGAAATATCGGTCTGGACCGGCGCAACGTTACTGATCTGCCGATGTATCGACGCGCGCGACTTGGTATTGGATACCTGCCCCAGGAAGCATCGATCTTCCGGGGTCTGTCGGTTGAAGAAAACATCCGAGCGGTGCTTGAAGTTGTTGAGCCGGACCGCGATCGTCGCGAAGCGCAGCTTGACGATTTGCTCGCTGAGTTCTCGATCACACACCTTCGGCGCACGCCTTCCATCGCTCTGTCAGGCGGCGAAAGACGGCGCGTGGAAATTGCACGTGCTCTTGCGACCCAACCTTCTTTCATGTTGCTCGACGAACCGTTTGCCGGAATTGACCCGATTGCGATCGGCGATATTCGCGATCTTGTTGCGCACCTGAAAGACAGAGGCATTGGCGTTCTGATCACAGACCATAATGTGCGTGAAACGCTCGAACTCATCGATCGCGCTGTCATCATTCACGACGGACAAGTTCTGATGGAAGGACAACCATCTGAAATCGTGGGCAACGAAGATGTCCGTCGTCTTTATCTGGGGGATAGGTTCAGCCTCTGATTTTAATCAGAAGGCAAACCGACATGCGACATGGCACTAACCCCACGGATAGAACTCCGACAAGGCCAGTCGCTTGTTATGACGCCGCAATTGCAGCAGGCGATCAAACTGTTGCAATTGAACAATCTGGAACTGGCGGACTATGTCGAGCAGGAGCTCGAAAAAAACCCCCTACTGGATGAAGCCCGCGAGGATGACCAGCCGGGTCTGGTTGAGCCGACAGAAGGTGAGACCCCGCACAAAGAAGAATTCGATATTGATTTCGCGGACGACCCGGGCGCCAACACGGATGGTGTTGACGTTAGCGACATCCGCGACACCTCGACCCTATCTCTGTCGGAAGAAAATGCTCCGCCGGCGCCTGAAGGCGACATGGATACGGACTATGAAAATGTCTATGCGGACCAGAGTGTCGCCGACACGCCTGCGACCGAGGCTGAAACGCCTGGTATGTCGAGTTCTGACTGGCAATCCACGAGCAGCCAGGGTGGTGGAAGTTTTGACGGGGAAGGCGAGCTTGAAGGCTCTTTGACTCGTGCGGAAACACTTGTGGAACATCTCACTGATCAGATGGTGGTCGCGCTCAAAAACCAAACTGACCGAATGATCGGCGCCTACCTTATCGATCTGGTCGATGATTCCGGCTATTTGACGGAAAGTCTCGAGTCCGTTGCTGATCGCTTGGGTGTGGAAATTGAGGATGTGGAAGCTGTTCTCGGTGTTCTGCAGACCTTTGATCCCATTGGCGTCTGTGCTCGTGACCTACGTGAATGTCTGCGCCTGCAGCTTGCCGAGAAAGATCGCCTTGATCCGGTTATGGAACGCTTCCTCGACAATATTGATCTGTTTGCCAAGCGTGATATGGCCAAACTCATGAAAGCCTGCCAGATCGAACAAGACGATCTATCCTGCCTGATTGACGACATCCGCAACTGCAACCCGAAACCTGGCAATGTGTTTGGCGAAGAACCGGTGACGCCGGTCGTGCCCGACATATTCATTCGTCCGAAGTCAGACGGCGGCTGGGCCATTGAACTCAACACCGCGACATTGCCGCGGGTCCTGGTCAACAAACAATATTATACAGAAGTCATCGCCGCCTCGGCGAAAGACGTGGAAGCAAAAACCTATCTTTCCGATTGCCTCGCAGATGCCAACTGGCTTGTGAAGAGCCTTGATCAGCGCGCACGGACAATCTTGAAGGTCGCGACAGAAATTGTCCGGCAGCAAGACGCCTTTCTTGTCTATGGCGTGTCACACTTGCGCCCGCTCAATCTGAAGATGGTGGCTGATGCCATTTCAATGCATGAGTCGACTGTGAGCCGCGTCACGTCCAATAAGTATATGGCGACACCACGTGGCATCTTTGAATTGAAATATTTTTTCACGTCCTCTATCGCGTCAGCAACCGGCGGCGACGCACATTCCGCTGAAGCGGTCCGTCATCGCATCAAGACATTGATAGAGGCGGAAACGGCAGACGCGGTCTTGTCCGATGATGCAATCGTTGAACAACTCCGCGCCAATGGAATTGAGATTGCCAGACGGACGGTCGCGAAATATCGCGAAGCGATGCAAATCCCTTCATCGGTTCAGCGCCGACGCGAAAAGCGCGCAATGGTGTGACGGCTTTTTCTCTCTGCCGTCAAGTTATTTCCCTCGGGTTTTGGCTCAAAATTTTTGGCAAAATATCGCCCTAACACACTGTTTTTGCAGTATAATTCAGAACATCAACTGAGTTGGTTGACAGGGTCGGAGTGGCCCACTAGTTTCCGTCCCGCTCGCGCCGCCGGGGTCCGTTTTCTCCCTAGCCCGAGCATTGAAAAGGGCTCGGTGACGCAGCAGCGAACTCCGTTTTTCCATTCCTTGAGACTCATGCTCGAGGCTGATCAGATAGCGGCATTTGATTACTAGATAGTGGCACACAGAATCCGGCGTTACTTGAATCCAGCCGGATCTCTTAGATTTTAACGGCGCTTGGAAAGGTCCTTGATGCAGGTTCAAATTACCGGAATTCATCTTGATGTCGGCGACGCATTGCGCAGTCATGTGCAAGATCAGCTGAGCGCCAGTGTGGGCAAGTACTTTGACCGTCCTGTGGATGGACAGGTGACCTTCGCAAAGGATGGACATGAGTTTCGCGCTGATTGCTCGGTCCACCTGAGCTCGGGCATGACCCTTCAAGCCCACGGGCAAGCAGGCGATATCTATGCCAGCTTTGATGATGCGGTCGAAAAACTCGAAAAACGGTTGCGCCGCTATAAGAGACGATTGAAGAACCATCACAACAGCCCGAAGGCTGACCTTCCTGCGCTTGATGTTCCCTCCTTCGTGCTTGCCGCAAATGAAGGCGAAGAAGAAGTTGCCGAAGGCGACGACGCGCCGATGATCATCGCAGAAGGGACCACCGCCGTGCCGGTCTTGTCTGTGAGTGATGCAGTTATGCAGCTCGACATTTCTGACGCACCGCTGGTGATGTTCAGAAATGGTGATGGTGGGCTCAATCTTGTTTACCGCCGTCCCGACGGCAATGTTGGTTGGATTGATGCCGCTAGCGATTCGAAAAAGGCTTAAAGGGCTCCGGCCCCGGGCACAGCGCACCGGGGAGGTCACGCCGTTTCGGCGGGGCGCCTATCAGAAAGCTCCGACCAGGGTTTCGACAGGCCCGGTAGGAACAGTGAACAGGAAACGGATCATGGATCTGGATGAACTTCTGACCCCAGAAGGTGTGACAGCACACCTCAAGGTCACGAGTAAAAAGCAAGCCCTGCAGGAGCTTTCAGCAAAGGCCGCAGCGGTTTGTGGGCTACCGGAACGTGCCATCTTCGAGACCCTGCTTGAGCGCGAACGCTTGGGCTCAACCGGCGTTGGGCAAGGGATTGCCATCCCCCACGGTAAGCTGACGGAACTTACGCGCCTTCACGGCCTATTTGCGCGCCTGGAGACACCCATTCAGTTTGAGTCTGTTGACGATCAGCCGGTCGACCTGATTTTCCTGCTTCTGGCACCTGAATCTGCGGGAGCCGACCACCTTAAAGCCCTGGCGCGCGTCTCACGCCTGCTGCGCAATCAATCGATGGTTGAGAAGCTTCGCGCCACAGACGACGCATCTGCGCTTTACGCTCTCCTTACAGAGCCTGCGGCTTCAAACGCCGCCTAATCAACACGGCTTAGTGAACACTCAAAGCCTGATAGCCATAGGCCGCGGCACCCTGAAAAGCTGCTTCTCGACTGTCTACAATAGCAACGCGGACACCGTTCGCCGCATGCACGGAATAGAGCCAGGTCTCTGGCGGCACATCAAGCTGTCCCTTCAGATCTTCAAGGATCTCTTTGGCCTGCACCGGCCGCGCATAGACATGCGTCTGCATGCCAATCTCGGCAAGCACATCAGGTGTGATCTCCCCGGCGGGAATCAATTGTTCAGGGTTTACGTTTTCTTCTGTCTGATCGAACATTTTTTCGCTCCTTTTTCGCCGCACTTCCGGACGAAAAACCGGAACCACTTATCCTGGAAGTGCTCTTTGTGGCGCGACTCTCAATTCACCTGAGCCGCCCTGGCGATTTGGCAATCCTGTCGTTTGTCGGTTCAGGACCCCTTTTGATACTCAAGACCCGTGGGTCGTAATTTCAATCTGCTGGACGATTTCTTCTGGTGCCTGTTGCTCCAAGGAAATGGTCAAAAGTCCGTTTTCCAAATCGGCGCTCAAGATCTCAATGCCTTCAGCAAGCACAAAGGCGCGCTGAAACTGTCTGGCAGCAATCCCGCGATGAAGGAAGTTGCGATCCTCGTCATCGGACTGGCCGCCGCGGATAACCAACTGATTGGATTCCAGCGTGACGGAGAGGTCCTCTGCTGAAAAACCTGCCACCGCGAGCGTGATTTTCAGCTGCCCGCCTTTGTCGGTCTGCACTTCTTCCACATTGTAGGGGGGATAGCCGTCGGCACCCGTGCGGGCAACCCTGTCGAGCAGACGTTCTACCTGATCAAATCCCAACAAAAAGGGACTGTCGAAACGCGCCATTCGCGTCATAGCCAAAGTCCTTTCACAAGCAACTTGTCACAGCCAGCGCCCCGGTTCGGGCACACTGTCGGACATTCGTTTAGAACCCGATTTCAATGGAATCAAATCGGGCTCTAGATCTGTTTTTGTCGCATTCCCGGACGCTGAAGTGCTTCAACTTCAGCTGGAAATGTTCTTAGCGGTCCCAATGGTGGGCCCCGCTATGGCATAAATGTGGGAAACTATTTCGGGTGTTTCAAGCCCTGATAGGGGCTTTTTTCACCTCGGCTGGTGCACTTTTTTCATTAAAAACAATGCCTTACCCGGTGATCACAGCTGAATGACCCGATCAGGTCTTCCAGACCAATGCCAAGCACGCGATGGACGCGAGAGACCCAGCATCATGCCCCCAAGCGCAGGTGGATGGAGCCACATCTGATCAGCCATCTCTGACTCTTGGCGCCCTTCGGGCCGGTCGATGGTCAGTCCCGCGCCTGCCTCCTTTGCCCTCTCTTCGATCTTCAGAATGTGAGGCGTTTCTGCAAAGGACATGTAGAAGGCTCGGCCCTGACGACCATAGAAACGCCCCATGGTTGTTTCCGGTGAGGTCGGCGTGATGATCTCGAACCGATCCAATTCGTCGGGATGGAAGAGGGTAAGATAGCCATCATATTTGAAATGTTCAGATGTGATGCGGCTGTAGTGATCCGCATTCAAGCCGAAGAGGTTGGTAATCTGATCAATCAGAGGCTGAAAGGGATCTTCAAGAATAGTCGCTTCGTAGAGGCGGTCGATAAGCCCCACCGGCGTGCGCTCAACCCGTTCACTCACCACAAAACGCAAATCATTTTGGC